>JAIVIZ010000110.1 GCA_020200315.1 Sphingomonadales bacterium
GGTAGGTGGTGATGAGCGGAACGGCGAGAATGAGCGCAATCGCGACCAATAACGCACCGATGCTCCCGAAAAACAGCACCGGCCGCTCGACCCGGTAGAGCGTCGCGATTGTCTTGAGGATTCGCCAACCGTCGCGGAAGGTCGACAGTTTCGATGCCGAGCCCTCGGGGCGCGCGGAATAGACCGTCTCGACCTCTCCAACCGGCATGCGCAGTTCGAGCGCGTGAACGCTCATCTCGGTTTCGATCTCGAACCCCGCCGAGAGCACGGGAAAGCTCTTCACGAACCGGCGTGAGAAGACCCGATACCCGGAGAAGATATCAGTGAAGCTGCGTCCGAACAGGCCGGCGAGCAGGCCGGTAAACAGCTTGTTGCCGAAAACATGGCCGCCGCGATAGGCATTCACTTGTTCATGCTTGCGGCTGCCGACCACCATGTCGAGTTGTCCGCCGAGCAGCATCTCGACCATCGGTGCGACCGCTTTGGAATCGTAGGTAAGGTCACCGTCGGCCATGACATAGACGTCGGCATCGATGTCGGCGAACATACGGCGGACAACGTTGCCCTTGCCCTGCTGATGCTCGGTGCGAACGATGGCGCCGGCAGCGCGCGCGCGGTCGACGGTGCGGTCGCTGCTGTTGTTGTCATAGACGTAGATGGCGGCGTCGGGGAGCGCGGCGCGAAAGCCCGCGACCGTCCGTTCGATCGCCGCTTCCTCATTATAACAGGGCAGGAGCACGGCGACGCGTAACGCTGACATGCTCCCGCCCCTATTCCTGAACCGCACCGTCCCAAGCGACGAAGGATTAAGCCTTCGCCTTTTTCGCCGCCGACTTCTTAGCAGGCTTCGCGACGGCCGTCGTGTCCGCCTTCTCTACTGCCGGCGCCGCCTCGGTTGCAGGCGGCTTTGCCCCAGCGCCATCCTTCACCGGTTTAGCCGGTTTAGGCTTGTCCGCCGCGGCGCCGCCTAAATTTCCGGCCTTCGCTGCTTTCGCCTTTGGCTTGGTCGCCGCCTTCGCCTTCGTCGGCGCAGGCGCCCCATGGTCGTGACCGCAGTTCGGCCCGTGCACATGAGCTTCCTCCGACTCGAGATCGGCCTCAAGCTCGGCACGGCTCACCGTCCGATCGGAAATCTCGGCTTTATCGAACAGGTAATCGACGACCTTGTCTTCATAAAGCGGCGCGCGCAGCTGGGCTGCGGCCATCGGGTCCTGCTGGACGTACTGGATGAAGCGCTCGCGGTCTTTCGGCTGATACTGCGCGGCTGCCTGCGAGATTAGCCGATTCATCTCCTGCTGGCTGATGTCGACTCCGTTGGCGGTGCCGATCTCCGAGAGCAGCAGACCCAGGCGCACGCGGCGCTCGGCAATCTTGCGGTAGTCAGCCGCCTCGGCCTCGATCTCGGCCAGTGCGGCGGCGGTGTCGTCCTCATGCTCTGCTTCATGGCGAAGCTGACGCATGATATTGTCATACTCCGCTTCGACCATCGTCACCGGCACTGGAAAATCGTGCTTCTCGGCAAGCTGGTCGAGCAGGCGGCGCTTCATGTGGGTGCGGGTCAGGCCATTGAGTTCCTGCTGCTGCTGATCGCGCAGCAGGCCCTTCAGCTGATCCAGACTCTCAAGGCCAAGGTTCTTGGCGAATGCGTCGTCCGCCCTGGCCTCTCCGGCGACCTTCACCTCGGACGCGGTCACGGCGAATTTGGCCGCCTTGCCCTTCAGATTCTCGGCCGGATAATCCTTCGGGAAGGTGACGGACACGTCGCGGCTTTCGCCGGCCTTGATGCCGACGAGACCATCCTCGAAGCCGGGAATGAGGCTGCCCGAGCCGAGCTCGACCGCCATGGCCTCGCCGGTGCCGCCTTCAAACGGCGTCCCGCCGACGGTTCCGACATAATCGATGATCACCTGATCGCCCCTTGCCGCAGTGTGGTCCTTTTGGGCTGCGGTGAAGCTCTTCTGCGAGACCATGAGCTGCTGCAGTTGCGCATTGACCGCTGCCTCATCGGGTTCAACGGTCAGTCGCTCGAGCTTGAGTCCGTCGATTTCCGCAGCGGGAATTTCGGGCAGCGTCTCGAGATTGACTCGAACTTCGGCGTCTTTGCCCGGCGCATAGCCTTCATCCAACTCGACCTGCGGCTGCATCGCGGGCCGAATCTTCTGTTCGGCGAGCAACGACTGGACGCTCTCCTGGACCGCAGTGTTGAGCGCATCGGCGGCTAAGGCCTCACCATGCATCTTGCGGATCAGGTTGGGCGGCACTTTGCCCGGGCGGAAACCCGGCATGCGGACCTGCGGCGCCATGCGCTTGACCTCGCCCTCGATACGGGCGGCGATGTCCTTGGCGGCAATGGTCAGCGTGTAGGCGCGCTTGAGGCCTTCATTGTGCGTTTCGACGGTCTTCATAATGCGTTCGTTTGTCCCGATTGATTCGATTGGCCTTGCCGGCGCGACGGTGGTGCGGGCGAAGGGACTCGAACCCCCACATCTTGCGATACTTGGACCTAAACCAAGCGCGTCTACCAATTCCGCCACGCCCGCGCGGACGCTCAAGGGCGCGGCCTATAGCAAGGGTGGGGCCAAGGGCAAGGGCGACCGAAAGCGCAACAGACCGTCGCTCCAATGGTTATACTTTTGAAAAGGAGATGATCGTGCCCGATACGCTTCCAGGCCAGCCGCCGTCCCGCCCCATGCCTATGCCGCCGCCCGATCCGGCGCCGCCGCCGGCTCCGATACCGCCCCCCGCAACCCAGCCGGTCCCACCTGAAGCACCCCCGCCAGGCCCGAACATCGACGTGCCGGCGCCATCCTCGCCCGGGACCGAGCCGCCCTCGACTCCGACCGGTCCGATCGGCTGATGGCGAGCGCGCCTCCGCTTCCGGACGAACATGAGCCGAACGAGCCCGAAGTGCCGACACTGCCAGACGAGCCCACGCCGCCGCCCGCGACCGATCCGGTAGCGGCAATCAAGCCGTGCTGAGCCCGCGGGCGAACCGCTCGACAGCCACATCGGCCGCCAGTCCGATGAACGCACCGGCGAGCACGTCGCTGACATAATGTTTGCCGCGCGGTACCTGCACGGCCGCAATGCCGGCAGCAAGCGCGAGCGCTGGCACGCGAATGCCGGGATAGTCGCGGCCGATCGCCCGCGCGACCGCCACGGCGCCGGCGGTGTGGCCGGAGGGAAAGCTGTTGTAGGGCGAGCTATCGTGCCGCCCCGTCCCGCTCTCGTAATGGCCATCATCGAGCAGCACTTCCGGGCGGGTGCGGTCGACGGTGTTCTTGACGACGCTCTTGACCGCCGTTGCGAGATAATGGGCGGCGAGCATTCTTATTCCCGCCACCGTAAGCCGCTCACTCCGCGCCAACGCTCCGGCAACAAGCGTTGCCGCGGCGATCGTGCGCAGCGGTGGCTGATCCGCCACTTCGCTAAGGTCGCCCAAGATCCGCGTCAGCGGGTGGTTGCGGACTGGATCGGTCGCCTTGGCGACGGCGATATCGCCTTTCTCGACCCGCGTGCGGTGCTTCCGGGTCGTCATCAAGGCTCCTTCAGCGTCGCAGGTGCGCTGACCTCACGACGTTTTCGAACTCGGGCAGTTCCGTGTTGAAGTAGTGCGAGCGCGCCGCATCGAGCAGGATCAGGTACAGCCGCCCGTCGACTACCGCTCCAACCGCCCTCCCCCGCCGCCACAACTCGTCGCCGTCGAGGTGATCGAAATCGAGCTGGAATCCGTTCCCCCCCAGAAAGGGGCGCGGGGCCAAGGCAAGCGTCTTGAACTCCAATGTGCCGGCTCGCGTCCGGTAGAAGGTCTCCAGCATGGCCGCGACTTCAGGCGCCGTCATCGACGAGCGGAAGCGGGGCACCTGTTGGTCGGCCTTGCGCCACTGGCGAACAATCGACTTGCCGTCCTTCAATCCCGACACGAAGCTCAGCGAGTCGAGCACCGGCCCGTTCTGGGTCCAGTCCTCGACCTGACGGATGTCGTCGAAGATGATCGTCGATTGACGGTTCCACTCCTGCGCCGGTGTGACGATCAGCGTGTGATCGCCGACCGCGTGCTCGCGCGCCCGAATGAGCGAGTAGCCCGAGCCGAAGCCTGGTCCGCCGACTCCCGCGCAGCCGGAGAGCGAAGCGGCGAGCGCGGCGGCAAGGAGGATTCGTCGCAAGGTCAGCTCCCCATTTGCTGGCGGACGAACGGCGCGTCGGGCGCATTCGGCGCGAGAGCGAGATAGCGTGCGTAGGCCGCACGGGCGTCAGCGGCCCGCCCCGCTTTTTGCAGCATCACGCCGTGCCAGCGCCATGCATCAGGCGGTGCGTCCGCATAGCCAACGGCTGCGGCATAGCCTTGCGCGGCGCGCTCGGCGTCATGCTGTTTGATGTCGCCGCGCAGACGCCAGATTTCGGCCTCGGCAAAACGCAGCTGCCCATTCCAGCCGTCTCTCGCCAGCGTCTCGACGATATAGAGGGAGGCGCCGGGATCGTTGAGCTTGATCTGGTCATCGATCAGCATCGGCCGGATCGCTCCGATCGCCGTCAGATAGCGCTCGCGGTGGTCGTCATAAACCTTGCCGGGCACGGTTACTTCGGCCGCGGAAATACGCAGGTCGGCCATGCGCGCTTCGGGTGCGGGGTGAGTTTCGAACAGCGAATAGCCGCGGTCGCGGCGTTTGCGGCGGTAGCGCGCGGACAAATCCTCTTCCGCGATCAGCTGCTGCCAGGTCTCCGGCATGGCGTTGGGCGCATAGCCAGCTTCGGCAATGAGGCGAATGCCGGTTGCATCGGCCTCCGCCTCCAGTTCACGATTGTAGCGGAATAGCGACAGGATCGTGCCGAGCTGCGCCAGCTGCTGGAGATCGCCAGTATAGAGCCCCGCAACGCCACCGGCCATTCCGCCGACCAGCGACAGCGCCGAAAAAATGTCCGACTTGCGCTTCACATCACGCCACTGACGAAGCTGGTGCTTGCGCAGGAAGTGGCCTGATTCGTGCGCGATGACACCGGCGAGTTGCGCCTCGTTGCGCATCCGCAGCAGCAGCCCCGAGAAGACCACCGCGAAGCCGGTCGGGAACATGACAGCGTTGAACTCGGGGATGTGCGCCAGATAGATCCGCATGTCCTTCGCCGCAGGGCCGCCGACATGGCCGATGATGCCCTGGAGGTAGTGGGTGAGCTTGGGGTCGGTGATCAGGATGTTGGAACCGGCAACCTCCTCCTCCACCCGCTCCATCTGCTGCCACAGCCCCTTCTCGTCCGGGTCGACGGCACGGTAGCCGGGGCCGATCAGCGGGACCATGTCGCGCGGCAGGATGCGTGCCTGGGCGGTGCCCGTGACCACACTTGCGCTTGCCGCCGCGCCCGCGCCGAGCAGGAAGCGACGCGTAACCAGGCTCACGCGCGAAGCCCCCGAGCGGCGTTGCGGCCTGGCTTCATCCGGCCGAGCAGCCGCTCGACCATCATCGAAGCGCCCGCCGGCGTCCGGATATCGCTCACTCCAACGCCGGGCAGTTGGCTGCCGGTCTGGAGCAGGTTGAACCACACCACTTCGCCTGTGCGAAGGTCGACCAGGGAAGCATAGGCGAGCTGGCCCCCGCCGCCGCTCGGCGCACAGAAACCGATGAAGCAGCCCGCGACGCCGAGCAGTTGCATGGCCACACGGCCGGTCGAGGCGATGCTGTCCTCGGCGTGGAGGAACAGCATGTAATCGAAGCCGGTGCGTCGCCCGAACGCAATCGCGTCCTCGCCCAGTGTGTAGTCGAGCCCGCGGCGGCGCTTGGTCGGCAGCGTGTCGCCGCTGTATTTGTGCTGGGCGATGGCGCTGTCGACGGCATAGTTAAGCCGCTCGATATCAGCGACCGTCTTCGCGGGAACGTCGGGCAGCGAGCTGCGTCGTTCCATGATCGTGAGGTTCCCGCCGCGCGCGCCCTGCTGCTCGCGCAGGGCGGTCAAAAGATTGGCACGCCCGGCATCGGTCCAGTCCGCGCGCTGCTCGACCAACCCGCCCGTGGTGACCGACCCGACGCTGACGTCGGGCCGCAGGACGAGCAGCTTGTAATCGCCCTGCGGCGGCATGAACTGGAGGTCAGCATATTGCCTCGTCTGGATGCAGCCGCCGAGCGTCGAGGCGAGCAATAGAGCAGCAGCAAAACGGCGCATAACGACCTCCAGAGCAGGAGCGAGTGTGCCGCAGGCTTTGAAAAGGTCAAGCCTTCAATATCTTAGCGCCTTGGGCAGGTAACGCCGGGCACGGCCGTGAGGCATTTTCCGTCGACCGCGCCGGATTGCAGCGGCAGATCAATCCACGCCGCAAGCGTCGGCGCGATGTCGACCGTTTCGACCGCCGCCTCGCTGCCCCCAACCCCCATCCCAGCGCGCCAGAACAGGATCGGCACACGGCGGTCGTAATCCCACGCGCTACCGTGAGTCGCAACATAGCTCTTCGTGTCCGCGATCGGCGTTACCCGCTGGCGCAGCAGCACAACGAGGTCGCCGGACCGCTCCGCGTCGAACGAGGCGCGCGCCCGTTCGATCAGCGTCCAACGGTCTGGGCTGGTTGCCGGCAGCAGGGTGCGGGCGAGTTGGTCATGGGTGAACACCGCCTCGACCTGCGGCTGCGCCTTGTAGCGGGCGACCTCCGCCGCAAGCGCGCGCCGACGATCAATCGGACTCAGCGCTCGGTCGAGATAGATGTCGCCGGCAGCGGATTCTCCGAGCAGCACCGGGCTACTCAACCCAAGGTCCGCCGCGATCGTCTTGCCCATCTGCGAGGGGAACAGTGCCGGATCGACGCGCTGAGCGCCTGCTATGCCCGCCTCGCGCTCGCGCTCGGGAATGTCGTTGCCGCCATGATCGGCCGTCAGCACGACCGCATAGTCGATCCCGGACTTGTCGAGCTGCGCGAAGAAATCGCCGAGGTCGCGGTCGAGGGAGAGCATTTGCAGACACATTTCCTGCCCCTCGGTGCCATAGGCGTGGCCGACGTAATCCGTGGCCGAGGCGCCCACCGCGATGAGGTCGGTCGCCGGTCCGCGGCCGAGCTTCATCTCCTGAATCAGTCCGGCGGCGAGTGCGAGGGTCGCCCCGTCGAACTGGGGCGAGGCGCGAAAGCCCTTCGCATCCCCCGCAGCACGGGCGAAGGTCCCGGCCCCCACCGGGACACCGCCGCCGCTGACGGCAACCGGGCGTGCCTTCGCGCTGCACAGCGCAGGGGGGTCGAGCGGCGCCGCCGGCTGCGCGAGTAACTGGGCGACCGCAGCGTTTACGCCAGTCACGACACGAGGCGCGGGGACGCCTTTGAGGTCCGTCGCGTATTTCCTGCCGTCCCAATACCAGCGCTGGTCGAGCAGATGGCCACCCATCATCACCGCCGCGCGATCCTTGCCGGCGACGGCAACGCTGCGGCTGCCCGGCGACGCAGCCTTCAGCCGTTCGCCAAGCGTGGGCACGCGCAGGTGCATCGGCGAGACGGTGTAGGCGCTCGACGAGGAGCCAGGCACGCGCTCGTCCTCGGCGCAATAGACCGACTTGTCAGACCGCGCGACCGACTGGTCGATCCACGTGTTGGCGATGATCCCGGTGCGGGCAGGACGGTCTCCGGTGAGGATCGTCGAATGGCCGGGGCAGGTCTCGGTCGCGGCATGGCCCTGATAGCCGTTGTGGAATACCGCGCCGGAGGCGAGCCGAGCGAGCCCGCCGGTAAAACTGGAGCGGTATTCGTCGAACAGGTCGGCCGAGAATTGATCGACCGAGATGGCGACGATGAGCTTGGGTGGGGCCGCCAGCGCGGGCGCTGCTGCTACAAGCGATAGGATTGCAATCAAGCTGCGCATGGTCACCTTCCGTCGCCCCGGCCTTGAGCCGGGGTCTGCCTTACATCCTTGGTCCAAGGCGGATCCCGGATCAGGTCCGGGATGACGGCTTCATGCCGCCAGCTTCGCCCGCAGCCGCTCGTTCAAGACCGCCGGGTTGGCTTTGCCGGCCATGGCCTTCATCGTCTGCCCGACGAAGAAGCCGAACAGCGCCTCCTTGCCCGCCTTATATTGCGCGACCTTGTCGGTGTTTGCGGCCAGAATCTCGTCAATCCTGGCGTCGATTTGGCCGGTGTCGCTGGTCTGTTTAAGACCGCGCGTCTCGACGATCCTCGTGGGATCATCACCGAAGTGACCGGAATTTTCGTCCAGCATTAACTCCGATACTTGCTTTGCTATCGTCTTGGAGATCGTGCCGTCTGCAATGAGCGATAGCAGTTCCGCAGCTTGCCTCACCGATATGGGAGACTTGCTGATGTCTCTGCCGGTGCGATTGAGCATGCCGAATAGTTCTGAGATGACCCAATTCGCAGCGTCTGGTGCGAACTCGGGCCTTTGCAACCCATCCAACAAATTGTCGAAGTAGTTAGCGCTCTCCACGTCAGCCGTCAGCACTGCAGCGTTGTATGCTGTGATACCCAACCCCTCATATCGCTTGCGCTTCGCGTCCGGCAATTCAGGCAGCGAGGCGCGGCAGGCGGCGAGGAATTCGTCCTCGAGCTCGAGCGGTAGCAAATCCGGGTCGGGAAAATAGCGGTAGTCGTGCGCGTCTTCCTTCGACCGAAGAGTGCGCGTGACGCCCTTGTCGGGATCGAACAGCCGCGTTTCCTGCGCGACCGCGCCACCTTCTTCGATCAGCTCGACCTGGCGGCGCGCTTCATGCTCGATCACCGCCATGACAAAGCGGACCGAATTGACATTCTTGGTTTCGGTTCGCGTGCCGAGTTCGGCTTCTTTTTCTCCTGGCCCACCCACCCTGCGCACGCTGACATTGACGTCGGCGCGCATCGAGCCTTCTTCCATATTGCCGTCGCAGCTGCCGACGTAGCGCAGGATCGCTCTGAGCTTGCGCAGATAAGCTCCTGCTTCGCCGGGGGACCGCATGTCCGGCCGCGAGACGATTTCCATCAACGCGACGCCCGAGCGGTTGAGGTCGACGTAGGACATGGTCGGGTGCTGATCGTGCATCAGCTTGCCCGCATCCTGCTCGACGTGGATTCGCTCGACCCCGATCGTCCTGGCCGATCCCTCGTCCTTCTCGTCGAGCAGCACGGTGACTGCGCCCTCGCCGACCAGCGGATGATAGAGCTGGCTAATCTGATAGCCCTGCGGCAGGTCGGCATAGAAATAATTCTTGCGGTCGAAGCGCGACCAGCGATTGATCTTGGCGTCGATCGCCATGCCGGTGCGCACCGCCTGCCGAATGCATTCGCGGTTCGGCACGGGCAGCATGCCGGGCATCGCGGCGTCGACGAGGCTGACCTGCGTGTTCGGCTCCGCCCCGAACGCCGTCGCCGCGCCGGAGAAGAGCTTGGCGTTGGACACGACCTGCGCGTGGACCTCGAGGCCGATCACGACCTCCCACTCGCCGGTGTCGCCCTGGATGCGGTAGTCGTTCACCACCACTTCTCCGCTCGATGGGTGAAGCCGGCGCGTTCCTCAATCGCAAGCGCGGCATTGAGGACGCCCTGCTCGTCCAGCTCGCGGCCAATCAAATGAAGGCCGAGCGGCAGGCGGTGCGCGTCGAGCCCACCCGGAACCGACATCGCGGGCAGTCCGGCGAGGCTCGCGGGCACGGCGAACACGTCGTTGAGATACATGGCGATCGGGTCGGACGATTTATCGCCCAATGCGAACGCGGCTGATGGCGCGGTCGGCGTTAGGATGAAATCGCACCGATCGAACGCCTGCGTGAAATCGCGCTTGATCAGCGTACGGACCTTCTGCGCCTTAGTGAAATAGGCGTCGTAAAAGCCGGCCGAGAGCACATAAGTGCCAATCATCACCCGGCGCTTGACCTCGGCTCCAAAACCGGCCGCGCGGGTCGAGGCGTAGAGACCGTCGAGACCGCCGTCACCAAGCTCGCGAAGACCGTAGCGAATACCGTCATAACGCGCGAGGTTCGACGAGGCTTCGGCGGGTGCGATGATGTAATAGGTCGGCAGCGCATGGACGGTGTGCGGGAGGCTGATCTCAACCGGCTCGGCGCCGGCATCGCGGAGCCATTCGACGCCCTTGTCCCACAAGGCGTCGATTTCGACGGGGACACCCTCGATGCGATATTCCCTGGGAATGCCGACCCGCTGGCCCTTCAAGTCGCTCGATAATCCCGATTCCCACTGCGGCACGGGCAGATCGAGCGAGGTTGAATCCTTCTTGTCGAAACCCGCCATGACCTCGAGCAGGATGGCGCAGTCGCGAACGGTCTTGGCCATCGGCCCCGCCTGATCGAGCGACGAGGCGAACGACACGATCCCCCACCGCGAGCAGCGGCCATAGGTTGGTTTGATCCCACAGATGCCGGCGAAGGCTGCCGGCTGGCGGATCGAGCCGCCGGTGTCCGTGCCCGTTGCGCCTGCTGCGAGCCCTGCCGCGACTGCGGACGCCGAACCGCCCGACGAACCACCAGGCGTCAAGGCAGCATTGCCGCCGTCCCTGCGCTTCCACGGGGAAATCACCGGCCCGAAGGCGCTGGTCTCGTTCGACGAGCCCATCGCAAACTCATCCATGTTGAGCTTGCCGAGCATCCCCGCGCCCGCCGCCTTGAGCTTGCCCGAGACGGTGGACTCATAGGGCGGCTTGAAGCCCTTGAGGATATTGCTTCCGGCGGTGGTGTCGACACCTTCGGTTGCGAACAAGTCCTTGATGCCCAAAGGGATACCGGAGAGTGGTTTCAAGTCGTCTGAAGTCCGTGCGGCGTCCGCCGCATCGGCCGCTGCAAGCGCGATCTCGGGTGTCTCGACCGTAAAGGCGTTGAGCGCGCGTCCGGCCGCGACCGCCGCGTTGTAAGCGGTCGCCACCTCGCGCGCCGAGAAATCGCCGGAGCGGAAGCCGCTGCGGAGATCGGCGATTGCCTTGCTGGTAAGGTCAGACATTCGATCCTCCCCGGAGCGGGGAGGTGGCAGCCGCAGGCTGACGGAGGGGCCGCGCCGCGAGAAACTGACGCTCGTGGCACGGCCCCTCCACCATGCTTCGCATGGTCCCCCTCCCCGTTCCGGGGAGGAAGTTCCCTGCGGCCATCACTCGATCACCTTCGGGACGGCGAAGAAGCCGTGCTGCGCGTCTGGCGCGTTGGCGAGCACCTCGTCGCGGATGTTGCCGTCATCGATGATATCGTCGCGCAGGCGCAGCTTCTGGTCGATCACCGCGGTCAGCGGCTCGACGCCCTCCGTGTCCACCGCAGCCAGCTGCTCGACCCAGCCGAGGATATTGTTCAATTCGGGCACCAGCGCGTCGATGTCGGCATCGCTCATCGCGATGCGGGCCAGCTTGGCAATGTGACGGACGGTTGCAGTGTCGACGGACATGGCGGGCGGCTAGCAGCGGGGCGGATGGGGAGCAAGGCGGTTGCGGGCATGCGGCCCCTCCCCCGGACAAACGATCTCTCGGCCTGGCTGCCTGATGAGGCGTCGGCAAGGTCCGGCGCCAAGCAGGCCGCCGTCTTCTACATCCATCCGACGACCTATCTAGCCCGCGACAAATGGAACGCAGCGATCGACGAGCCGGGCGACTCCGCCTTTCGCGATACGCTGTTCGTCCGCAGCCAGGCGAGCGCGTTCAACGGCGTCGCGGACGTATGGGCGCCGCGCTATCGCCAGGCCGCGTTCGGGGCGTTCCTGCTCAAGTCCAAGGATGCGAAGGCGGCGCTCGATTTCGCCTATTCCGACGTGCTCGCCGCTTTTGACACCTTCCTCGCTGCGCAGCCGAAGCATCGCCCGATCATCCTTGCCGGGCACAGCCAGGGCGCGCTTCACCTGTCGCGGCTGCTGGTCGATCGGCGCGAGGCGCTGAAGGGCCGCCTCGTCGCGGCCTATGTTGTCGGGTGGCCACTGTCCGTGACGGCGGACCTGCCAGCGACTGGCCTGCCCGCCTGCACCGCGCCGGCGCAAACCGGCTGCATCCTGTCGTGGATGAGCTTCGGCGAGCCGGCCAACGCTTCGATGATTCTCGACAGCTGGACCGGCACGAAGAGTGCCTCCGGCGCCAAGCGCGATCAACACGACTTACTGTGCGTCAATCCGCTCACAGGCATGCGCGACGGGGCTGCTCCGCCGACGGCTAACCCGGGAACCCTTGTTCCCAGCGCCGATTTTGCGAGCGCGACCCTGCTTCCCGGCGCCGTCGGCGCTCGGTGCGATCGCGGACTGTTGAAGCTCAGCGGCGCGATCCCGCCGCTCGGGCCCTACGTGCTCCCCGGCAATAACTATCATGTCTACGATTATGCACTGTTCTGGGGAGCGATTCGGGCCGACGCCGAACGACGCGTCGCAGCATGGCGCTGACCACCTCCGTAGCCGAGTTCGCCGCGGCCCTTCCGCCGGGCGGCAAGCTCGCCGGACTAGACGTCGGCACGAAAACCATCGGATTGGCGCTGTGCGACGCGCAATGGAGCTTCGCGGGACCGGTCGAGACCGTCGCGCGCACGAAGTTCACCGCCGACCTTGCCGCTCTAAAAGCCTTCACCACCAAGCACGCAGTCATAGGGCTGGTCGTTGGCCTGCCGCTCAATCTGGATGGCAGCGATTCGCCGCGCACCCAGTCCGTTCGCGCCTTCGGCCGCAACCTCGCGCACCTTAATCTGCCGATGCTGCTGTGGGATGAGCGCCGCACGAGGGTTAGTCGGGCGAGCCATGCACCTCCTCTCGATCGACAGCCTGAGCGATGCGCAGATCGCGCTGATCCTCGATGAAGCGGCGCGCTGGTTCGCCTGGAACCGGCAGCCCCGGCGCAATGCCAAGCGGCTCGACGGCCTGACCGTCATCAACGCCTTCTTCGAGAATAGCACCCGCACCCTGCTGTCGTTCGAGATCGCCGCCAAGCGCCTCGGGGCACAAGTCGTCGTGATGCAGGTCGAGCAGTCGAGCATCAAGAAGGGCGAGACGCTGGAGGACACCGGTCGGACGCTCAATGCGATGCGTCCGGACGCGCTGGTCATCCGCCACGGAACGAGCGGCGCGCCGGAAACCCTGGCGAGCATCATGGATTGCCCCGTAATCAACGCCGGCGACGGGATCGGCGAGCATCCAACGCAGGCGCTGCTCGACGCCGCCACCATCCGGCAGCGGTTCGGGCGGATCGCGGGCCTCAAGATCGCGATATGCGGCGACCTTCGTCACAGCCGTGTCGCGCGGTCGAACATCAAGCTGCTGCACAGGCTCGGCGCCGAGCTTCGGCTGGCCGGTCCGCCCTCGCTCGTACCGAACGAACTCCCGCACGCCGCCAACATCGACGAAGCCGTCTCAGGCGCGGACGTGATCATGATGCTGCGCGTCCAGCGCGAGCGAATGAGCGAAGATCTCGGTGACGCGCCGGGCGAGTTTCTCGCGCGCTACGGCCTCACCGCCGAACGGCTGGCACGGGCGGCGCCGCACGCGGCGATCATGCATCCCGGACCGATCAATCGCGGCGTGGAGATTGAGGGCGCCCTGGCGGACGATCCGCAGCGTTCGCTGATCACGCTTCAGGTCGAAATGGGCGTGGCGGTGCGAATGGCCTGCCTCGACCTCCTCACCGCCGAACGGGTAACGGCCTAGCTACGCGAGGCAACTTGGACCGGCGCATCGCCGGCGACATTGCGGACGAAGCAGGCGCCGCCGGCGCGCTTCAGCGAACCGCACAGGTCGATCGCTTGGCGCGCCGAGGCGAAGCCGTTGACCGACAGTCGATAGACCGTGCCGCGCTCGCCATTGAAGCGAGCGGCGACCGGTGCATAGCCGCGCAACGCGCCGAAGCGCGCCGAAACTCGGCTCCACGCAGCGGTAACCGTTGCGCGCGAAGCGTAGGCGCCAAGCTGAACGACCGCGCGGCTGCGGCCCTGGGTAGTGAGAGCCGCATGGCGGTAGAGCGCACGAGTGTCGGTCAGCGCGGCGGCGCGCGGCGACAGCGACGGACGCGGGGCGCTTGCGCGTGGAGAGGGCTTCGGCATCAGCGATGCGATGGCGACCGGAGCCGAGGCGGCAACCGCGACTGGAGATGCGACGGGAGCCTGCACAGCGGCAACGACGGCAGCGGCTGGGACCTCAACCGGTGCCGGGGCAACTTCCGCAACTTCAACCGGGGCGGCCTCTGTGACCGGAGCCGCCGCGGCCAGGCGCGTTCCGGCGTCCTTTAGGGCGAGCCGGACAGGCTGACCCGGATCGGCCGCCGCCGGGGTGATCCCGGTCAGCGAGGCGACCTGATCGGATGCACGCGCGGGCTTGGCGATCTGCATCCACTGCTGGATGCGCGCGTCGAGCTGATCGCCGGGAACGTCCTGCGCAGCGACGGTGCGGGCACCGGTCCAGTCGCCAGAGAATGCAAGAGCGAGCGCGAGGTTCTGGCGGACGCGAGAGTCGGCGCCGACCTGCTGCGCGGCCTGCTGGAGCAGCTGAGCCGCCTGCTGCGGCTGACCGGCGAGCGCGAGCGCGAGACCGTAATCGGCGGGGTCGATGGCGTCCTTGGCGGCGTCGAGGAATGCAATCGCCTGCCCGTTCTTGCCCTGTGCAACGCTGACCAGCGCCATCTTGAGCACGACCTGCGGC
>JAIVIZ010000060.1 GCA_020200315.1 Sphingomonadales bacterium
GCGTCGAACGGGCGGTGTACCGTGCCGAGGACCCCGAGCGGCAGGTCGATGCACTGCAGTTCGATCCGTTTCATTCGCCCTGGGCCCCCACCGAGGGTTCGCAGGCTGAGCCGTATGAAGCGGCGGCGACACGGCCGCTTGAGGCGATTCCGCCGGCACCCGCCATGACCGACGACCTCCGCAGCGCCGTCAATGCCTACGAGCGCGCGCTGCTGGAAGAAGCGCTCGGCCGCAATCGCTTCAATCAGCGTGCGACCGCGACCGCGCTCGGTCTTAGCTACGACCAGCTGCGCCACGCGATGAAGCGCCACAAACTTAACGAGGGCGAAACCGCGGCCTAATCTTCTTGCCTCAAACTGCATCCATCCAAGAGATTCTATGGTATAAGAGACTGCGTTTGATCGAGGAGGTCGTGATGAAGACTCTGTCGATGTATGCGTTGATCCTTGCTCCCGTCGGGATGGCCGCTCCGGCCAGCGCTGGCGTGGTTACCCTCGGCTCCGGTTTCGCTCGCTCCTGTTACGAGGCTTCTGAAAACCGTGACCTGACGAGGGATGCGTTCGAGTCGTGCGATCGCGCTCTAAACGAGCAGGCGCTTGACCGCCATGATGAGGTCGCGACGCATGTCAATCGCGGTATCCTGTTCTATCTTAGTGGGAATCTTACCGCGGCCGATCGCGACTATGATGAGGCGCTGAGACTTAACGCACGCGAGCCTGAGGCCTGGTTGAACAAGGGCCTTGCTGCTCTGAAAGCTGGCGACGACGCCCGCGCCATGCCGATGTTTGCCAAGGCATTGGATTATCGGACCACCCGCCCTGCCATCGCATGGTACGGGCGGAGCATCGTGCATGAAAACAGGGGCCAGGTGCGCGAAGCCTATGCCGCGCTCAACAAGGCGCGTGCCCTTGCGCCGGCTTGGAAACTGCCGATCGAGGAGCTGAAGCGTTATCAAATCCCGCAACGTTGAATCGTTGCGCGACGCTCGGCGGTTGGCCGCAACGGCGGACCAACTTCGCTGCGATTAGAAGTAAAGGCACGACGAGTAAGGGGCCACTGGCTGACGGTTGACTGCAACCGGACCGCCGCTAGGCGGTTGTCACCGCACACTCTAAAGGAGATGCCCGATGCCGTTCGAAGTGCCGCCGCTGCGCTATGACTATGGCGCGCTCGCCCCGACCATCGACGAACAGACGATGCGGCTGCATCATGACAAGCATCACCAGGCCTACGTCGACAAGCTTAATGAGGCGGTCGCGAGTGACCCTAGCCTGCAGGGGCGTGAGCTGACCGACATTCTCGCCAAAGCGTCGAGCCTGCCCAAGGTCGTGCGCAACAATGGCGGCGGTCACTGGAACCACAGCTTTTTCTGGGATAGCATGACGCCCGGCGGCAGCCAGCCGAACGGTCGCCTCGCGGACGCGATCATCAGCCGCTTCGGCTCACTCGACGCGATGCAGAACGAGTTCAACACCGCGGGCGTAGGACAATTCGGGTCGGGCTGGGTATGGCTGGTTGGCGGCAGCGGCGGCGACCTCCGCATTGTCGCGACTCCGAACCAGGACAACCCGCTGATGGACGTGGTTGACGACGGCGGCACCCCCATCCTGGGCAACGACGTGTGGGAGCACGCTTATTATTTGACCTACAACAATCGCCGCGCCGACTACCTCAAGGCGTGGTGGAACGTCGTCGATTGGGGCAAGGCCGACGAGCGGTTCGGCGCCGCGCGTTAGCTGTTACTGCTTGAGCCGGTAGCCCGTGCGGAAGATCCAGCTGATGGCGACGAGGCAGATGCCGATGATCGCCGCCATGACGGCGACGCTCCCCCACACAGGGACGTCCGCCTTCGAATAGAAAGTCCAGCGGAAGCCGCTGACGAGATAAACGACGGGGTTGAACAGGGTGACCGTGCGCCACGGCTCGGCGAGCGCCGTCACCGAGTAAAAGGCACCGCCGAGGAAGGTCAGCGGCGTGACGATCAGCATCGGCACGATCTGCAATTGCTCGAAATTTTTCGCCCATATGCCGATCACGAATCCGAGCAGGCAGAAGGCGGTGGTAATCGCCAGCAGAAACAGAATCATCAGCAAGGGATGATTGATGCGCACGGATACGAACAGCGTCGCGGTAGCAAGCGTCACCAATGCCAGCACAACCGACTTCGTCACGGCGGCTCCGACATAAGCGAGGACCGTCTCGAGGCTCGACACCGGAGCTGAGAGAAGTTCGTAGATCGTGCCGGTAAACTTCGGAAAATAAATGCCGAAGCTCGCGTTGAAGATCGACTGCATGAACACCGAGAGAAGGATCAGACCGGGGACGATGAAGCTCCCGAACTGAACGCCGTTCATTGCCGACATGCGGCTGCCGATGGCCGATCCGAACACCACGAAATAGAGCGCGGTGGTGATGACCGGCGCGACCAGACTCTGCCACAGCGTGCGCTGCGCCCGCGCCATTTCGAACCTGTAGATCGCGGCAACGCTGTGGGCGCTCATTGCTCTTCTCGCTTCACGGGCGGCACTCCATCGTGGACCAGCTCGACGAAAATGTCTTCCAGGCTCGACTGGTGGGTGGACAGATCCTTGTAGCCGATCCCGAGCTCGCCAAGCCGGCGCATCAGCGAGGCGATCCCGGTCCGCTCGGCATGACTGTCGAATGAGTAAGCGAGTTGGCGACCGTCATCGGCGAGCGTCACACCCCACTCCCCAAGCTCCGCCGGAACTGTCCCGACCGGATCAACGAGTGTTACCTTGAGCGTCTTGCGGCCAAGCCGCGCCATCAGCGCCTGTTTCTCCTCGACCGCGATCAGCTCGCCGTTGCGGATCACGCCGACGCGATCCGCCATCTCTTCCGCTTCCTCGATGTAGTGAGTGGTGAGGATGATCGTGGTGCCGTCGCTGCGCAGCTTGCGTACCAGCTCCCACATGTCGCGGCGAAGCTCGACATCGACGCCGGCCGTCGGCTCGTCGAGGAACAGCAGTTCCGGCTCGTGGCTCAGCGCCTTGGCGATCATC
>JAIVIZ010000061.1 GCA_020200315.1 Sphingomonadales bacterium
CGGCGGCGAGCGGCCGGCCGGTGGTGATCTTTCCCGAAGGGACGCGCGTGCCGGTGGGCGAGCAACCCGAATTGAAGCCTGGGTTTGCCGCACTTTACCGTGCGCTTGGATTGCCCGTGGTGCCCGTCGCGATGGATTCGGGCAAGCTGTGGCCGAAGGGGCTGGCCAAGCGGCCGGGCACGGTGACGTGGCGAGTTGGCGAAACCCTTCCGGCCGGGCTGCCCCGCGGTGAGATCGAGGCGCGGGTCCACGCAGCGATCAATGCGCTGGAGCGTCCAGCCAGCTGATCGATGCGCCGTGCGGGTGGCACCGCGCGAGGAGACGCCCCTCGCCGCCGGGCCAGGTGCGCAGGCGAAGGTAGACGTCGCGCCCCGGCCCGTCGCGTTCGAAGCTGAGCCAGCCGAGCGGGGTGCGTTCGGTTGCCTCGGCGCCGGCCTGCTCGATGGCGGCCTCCACCCGAGCTTGGGTTTCCAAGGAGAAATATTGGAAGGCAATCGAGTGCATGACGACGCGGCTCACGCCTGTCGTGGGCTCAGCCGAGAGCTGCGTTTCGAGCCACGATGCGGCGTTGTCGCGGTCGATTGCAACGGGGTGGGCGCGGGCGATGGTCAGTGCGGCTTCGAGCTGGGCAATGCGTTGCACCTGATCGGCCCAGACGAAGGCCAGCAGGCGATCGCTGTCGAGCGCGGGATCGAGCGGGTCCTGGTCCACGCCGGCGCGAGCGGCAATCTCCAGCGAAGCGGCGGGCGGTGGCGCACCGTGCCATTCGGGTGTGATCTGAAGCAGCGAGGATGCGTCTCCGATGTGACGCTCGCCGAGGTTGAAGCGAAAGCGATCAAGCTGAAGGTTGAGTCCTGCGCTGGCGCCGAGCTCCATCAGCGATATCGGCAAGGGGAAGCGGCTTGCGAAGGCGAGCAGGCCGGCGATCAGTGCGGACGAGCGACCCACTTCATTGGTTTGCGGTGGACCGTCGAGCCATTGGGCGAGGTCGGCATGACCAAGCGCCTCGACGAGAGGTGGCCACATCGAATCGGGTGCCGGCAGAGGATGCGGCGGATAGCAAGCGGCGAGCTCCGGCACCGCATGCCGCCGCACGAGCGCGTGAAGGCCGCCGCCCAGGCGGAGCGGGACGGCGTCGGCCGAAGCACGAGGATCGCCGCTCCAGGCGCGCAAGCGATCGGCGACGGCAGTGTCCGGCCAAGGGCGCTCCGCCATCAAATCGCACAGCTGCGCCGTCAGCGGGGAGCCCAGCGTGCGGCACCACCCCGCCTGCTCGGCGAAGGCCGCGCGAACCCGCTGCTCAGCCGCGGAGCCGGGCACCCAATTTCTCCGCCGCCGCGACGATGCTGGCCGAAATGGCGGCGATCTCGGCTTCCGTGAAGCTCTTTTGACCGGGCTGGATCGTGACTTCGACGGCGAGACTGAGTCCGGCCTCCCCTTCGAAGCGGTCGAACACCCGTGCGCCGGCGATCGCGGCCTTGTCGGCGCCGCGGATCGCGCGGACGAGGACATCGGCCGTCAGCGCTGGCGGCACGACGAAGGAGAAGTCGCGCGTGACGGGCTGGAGGGCCGGCGGGGTGAATGCCGGCCGGGCGCGGCCGCTAGGGCGGGACGCCGGAATGGCATCGAGGTAGATTTCGGCGGCAACCGTTCCTGTCGAAGCGTCGAGTGCCCGGATGAGGCGAGGGTGAAGCTCGCCGAAGCGCGCCAGAATCGCTTTAGGGCCGAGGCCGAGCGCAGCCGACCGGCCCGGATGCCAGGTTGGGCCGGCATCGGGGAAAATCTGCAGGTTGGCGACTGGGGCGCCCGCCGCTTCGAGCAGGGCAAGCGCATCGCGCTTGGCGTCTAAGGCGTCGAACGGCCGCGCCTTGCCCGACTGCCAATGGCGCGGCGCTCGCTCACCTGCGAGCAGGAGCGAGACCGTCGGCCGTTCCCCCTCGGCAAGATAGCGGCGGCCAACCTCGAACAGGCGAACGGAAGCCGCGCCGCGCGCGGCATTGCGGCGGGCGGCGGCGATCAGGCCGGGCAGGAGCGACGGCCGCATCGCCTTCATCTCCTCGCTGATCGGATTGGCGATGGTCGCGTGGGCGCCGCCGAAAAATATGGCATCGCTCTCGGGGATGAAGCTCCAGGTGATCGCCTCGACCAGACCCCGGGCGGCGGCGGCGCGGCGCACGCGGCGCTCCAGCATTTGCGCACGAGTCGCGGTCGGCTTGGCCACGCCGTCGGGACGCGGCAGCGGGGTCGAGGGGACGCGGTCATAGCCGTCGATGCGCACGATCTCCTCGACGAGGTCGGCGGGTCCGTCGATATCGCGGCGCCAGCTGGGCGCAATGACCGCGCCCTCGTCGATCACGAATCCGAGCGATTCCATAATCTGGCGCTGGCGATCCGCTGCAATCTCGACACCGCCAAGCGCAAGGGTGCGCTCCGGATTGAACGGTATGCGCCGCTGTTCGTCGGGCGGAGCGCCGACCCGGACAGGGCGGCTTGCTTCGCCGCCGCACACCGCAATGACGAGGCCGGTGAGAATGGCGAGACCGTCGTCGAGAAACGCAGGGTCGACACCGCGTTCGAAGCGGCTGCGGGCGTCGCTGGTGAGGCCGAGCGCCTGTCCGGTGAGCGCGATCCGCTCGGGCGTGAAATAGGCGATTTCGAGCAGCACGGCGCTCGTGTCCGGCTCGACCCCGCTATGTTCCCCGCCCATGATCCCACCGATGTCGTGCACCTGGGCATCGTCGGCGATGACGGTCATCGACGGATCGAGCCGATAGTCCTTGCCGTTGAGCGCGCGGACACCCTCCCCCTCGCGGGCGCGGCGCGCGGTCAGGCCGCCGTCGAGTTTGGCGAGATCGTAGGCGTGGCTCGGACGGCCGAGGTCGAACATGACATAGTTGGTGATGTCGACCAGCGGCGAGATCGTCCGCTGCCCAGCAGCCTTCAACCGACGCTGCATCCACTCGGGCGTCAATCGCGTGTTGTCGATGCCGCGCACCGTTCGGCCGAAGAA
>JAIVIZ010000062.1 GCA_020200315.1 Sphingomonadales bacterium
CCATCAGTTGCAGGTAGCGCGCGCGGCCCGGTTTCGACCGTTCGATGATCCGGTCGGTGACTCGGGCGACGCGCGCGTCGAGCGTCATTCAGGGCACCAGTGAATGTCGATCGGCTGATCGCACGGGTCTATCCCAACGGCGCCGGAGATGTGAACGACTTCCAACACGCAGGCGGGATCGGGTTCGTTGCGAGCACGTTGATTGACGCCGGTCTGTTGCACGCCGACGTGGTTACGGCCGGGGCCGATAGCTTAGTCGACTATGCGACCACGCCGCGCCTCTCTGGCGACGAACTCGTGTGGGATGCAGTATCGCAATCGAGCAATCCCGACATGCTGCGGCCAGTCGCCGAGCCCTTCCAGCCGGATGGCGGCATGCGCCTCGTACAGGGCAATCTCGGCCGCGCGACGTTCAAGACCAGTGCTGTCACGCCCGAACGCTGGACGATCGAAGCGCCGGCGCGGATCTTCTCCGATCAGAACCAGGTTCTCGCTGCCTTCCAGGCGGGCGAGCTCGACCGCGACGTGGTGGTCGTCGTCCGCTTCCAGGGCCCTCGTGCCAACGGCATGCCGGAATTGCACAAGCTGATGCCGCCGCTCGGGGTGGTGCAGGACAAGGGCTTCCGCGTCGCGCTGGTCACCGACGGGCGCATGTCGGGGGCGAGCGGCAAGGTGCCCGCCGCGATCCACTGCTCGCCCGAGGCACTCGGCGGCGGACCGCTGGCGTTGCTGCGCGATGGGGATATGGCGAGATTGTGCGGCGCCACCGGCGTCCTCGATGCGGTTGGGATCGATCTCGCCGCGCGCGAGCCCGCCAAGTCACCGCCGCCACCGCGGGGCACAGGCCGCGAGTTGTTCGCCCTCATGCGCCACCGGGTCGACGAGGCGGAGCAGGGTGCATCGGCGATGCTCGCGGCGATGGAGGCCGACGCGTGAACATCGACGCGATCATGCGCATGGCGCCGGTCATTCCGGTGCTGGTGATCGACGAGGGTGGAGTGGACCCGGTCGGTCTTGCCGAGACGCTGGTCGAGAACGGCCTGCCGGTCATCGAGGTCACGTTGCGCACGTCGGGCGCGCTGACGGCCATCAAGGCCATGTCGTCGGTTCGAGGCGCGGTGGTCGGAGCAGGAACCGTGCTCGATGGCGATCAGCTCGATCACGCAATCGACGCCAGCGCTAACTTCATCGTCTCACCCGGTCTGACGGACACGCTCGGCCGCGCCGCGGTCGGCAACGGCGTCCCATTTTTGCCCGGCGTGACGAACTCGGGCGATATCATGCGCGGCATGGAGCTGGGGCTCGATCGCTTCAAATTCTTCCCGGCGGAGGCCTCGGGCGGACTGAGGGCGCTGAAAGCGCTCGCCGGCCCATTCCATCAGGCGCGCTTCTGCCCAACCGGCGGCATCACGCTTGCGACCGCGCCCGACTGGCTCGCCGATCCAGCGGTGCTGTGCGTCGGCGGCAGCTGGATCGTGCCCAAGGGCGAGCGCGACCTCGGCAGGATCGCCGCGCTCGCCAGGGCGGCGTCGCAGCTCCGCGCTACTGCTTGATGCCGAGCCGATCGAGTACGAAGGCAAACATTTCCGCCTGGTCCTGATAGCTGCGGAAGCGGCCGGACTTGCCGCCGTGCCCGGCCTCCATGTTCACGCGAAACAACAGCGGATTGCTGTCGGTCTTGTGGGCGCGGAGCCGGGCGACCCATTTGGTCGGCTCATAATATTGCACCTGGCTGTCCCACAGGCCGGTCGAAACGAACATCGCCGGATAAGTTTGCGCGCGGACATTGTCGTAGGGGCTGTAGGCCGCCATGATCTTATAGTCGGCTTCCCTGGCCGGATTGCCCCACTGGTCGAACTCGTTGGTGGTCAGCGGAATCGAGGTGTCGAGCATGGTCGTCAGCACGTCGACGAACGGCACCTGCGCGACGATGACGGCATAATCCTGCGGCGCCTGGTTGGCGATGCCGCCCATCAGCAGCCCGCCCGCGCTTCCGCCCCGCGCCGCGACCCGGCCCTTGGCGGCATAGCCTTTCGCCACCAGGTCGCGGGTGACATCGACGAAATCGTTGAAGCTGTTCTGCTTCTTGGCGAGGTGCCCCTCGTCGAACCACGCCCGGCCCATCTCCTGTCCGCCGCGAATGTGAGCGATGGCATAAACCACGCCGCGATCAAGCAGGCTGGTCGTGACGACCGAGTAGGCGGGGTCGGTCGAGATGCCGTAGCTGCCATAGGCGTATTGGAACAGCGGCGCCGTTCCGTCGCGCTTCAAGCCTTTTTTGTAGACCAGGCTGACCGGAATCCTCGCGCCGTCGCGAGCGGTCGTCCACACCCGTTCCGTGACATAGTTGGCGGAATTATAGCCCGGCACCGGCTGGACCTTGAGCGTGCGGCTCTTGCCCGTCGCGGCGTTCCATTCGAGCGTCGTCGTCGGCGTGACGAGCGAGTTGTAGGTGTAACGCACCCACGGGGTCGCGGCTTCGTGATTGTCGCTCAGGGTCATCGAATAAGCCGGTTCGCTGGCGTTCACGAGCGTCGACTTGCCGGTGCGCGAGAGCAAGCGCAGGCGCTTGTTGCCGCCATGCCGCTCCGCGATCGCGGTGAACGTGTCGAACGCCGCGAAGTCGTCGATGAAATCGGTCTTTGAAGCCGGGGTCAGTGGGGTCCAGCCGACCGTCGACTTGCCCAGCGCCGCATCGGGGAAGCTCATCAGGCGGTAGTTCGGCGCGCCGGCATTGGTCCGCACGATCCAGCGGCCGTTGGCGTTGTCGGCTTGATAGAGCACGTCCTTGGTGCGCGGCGCGATCACCGTCATCCGGTCGAGCGATCCGAACGGCGCGCAGTGCTGCTCGGTCATCGTCGTGGCTTCCTCGCCGATGCACACGAAGCGCCCGGACGCGGTGCGCTGAACGCTGAGATAAAAGCTCTCGTCCTTCTCCTCGTAGATCAGCCGGTCGGCGCTAGCGGGCGTGCCGAGCACATGCGCTTTGATCCGCTTCGAC
>JAIVIZ010000016.1 GCA_020200315.1 Sphingomonadales bacterium
GGATACGGCGCATCAGGCGACCGGCCCTGCCGTTGCACTGTGCCTGGCCCTCTCCTTCGCCTCGGTTGCCAAGTCCCTGCTGCTGTCGCGCCGCCTGGGCGCGCGGGTGTCGGGCTGGCGCCGGGATATATTGTTCGCAACCGCGGCTGGGCTGGTGGTCGGGATTCCGGTGCGGCTCTATCTGCCCGAAATCTGGCAGTTGCTGATCGGCGTTCCAGCGATTCTCGCGGCGTTCGGCGTGGTGCTGTGGACCAAGGGCTTCGGCCCCGAGGACCGTGAACTGTTCCGCTTGCGCAAGGCGGACATCGAAGAGCTGCAGTCGAACCAGGCCGAAGCGCAGGTCGCCGACGACGTCATCTGATGTGTCCCGGCGTCAGTGCCGGAAGTGGCGCATCCCGGTAAACACCATCGCAAGGCCGGCGTCATCGGCAGCCGCAATCACTTCCGCATCGTGCATCGATCCGCCGGGCTGAATGACCGCCGTCGCGCCTGCTTCCACGACGGCGAGCAGGCCGTCGGCGAAGGGAAAAAAGGCGTCGGATGCGACGGCCGAGCCGATCGTGCGCGGTTTGCCCCAGCCGAACGTCTCGGCCGCCTCGCGCGCCTTGGCCGCAGCGATCCGGGCGGAGTCGCGACGGTTCATCTGACCGGCGCCGATGCCCGCGGTGGCGCCATCCCTCGCATAGACGATCGCGTTCGACTTGACGTGCTTGGCGACAGTCCAGGCGAACAGCAGGTCACGCGTCTCGGCTTCTGTCGGCGCACGCCTGGTTGCCACCTGCAAGTCGGACGAGAGGATGCGCCCATTGTCGCGGGACTGGAGCAGCCAGCCGCCCGCGATCGACTTCGCGGTGAGTCCCGGGCGGGTAGGATTGGGCAGCTCGCCGGTCAGCAGCAGGCGCAGGTTCTTCTTCGCCGCGAACAGCGCCAGCGCGCCATCGTCAGCATCAGGAGCGACGACGACCTCGGTGAAGATGCTGGTGATGGCTTCGGCGGTGGCGCTATCGAGCGGCCGGTTGACCGCGACGATCCCGCCGAACGCCGAGACGCTGTCGCACTGGAACGCCGCTTCATAGGCATGGGCGAGTGTCGCTGCGGTGGCGACGCCGCAAGGATTGGCGTGCTTAATGATGACGCAGGTCGGGTCGGCATCGTGGAATTCGGCAATCAGTTCGAGCGCGGCGTCCGCGTCGTTGTAATTATTGTAGCTGAGTTCCTTGCCCTGTACCTGCCGCGCCTGGCCGATGCCCTTCGCGGAAGGTCCGGCTGGCGCGTAGAAAGCGGCCTTCTGGTGCGGGTTCTCGCCATAGCGGAGTTCCTCCTCCCGGTACATGGCAAAGGAGAGTTGCGGCGGGAACAGCTGGCCTTGGTCGGCGAAGGCGAACCAGCTGGCGATCATGGAGTCGTACGCGGCGGTCTGCGCGTAAGCCTTGGCGGCGAGGCACTTGCGGAATGCGAGGTCCGTGCCACCGGAGTCGAGCGCCGCGATCAGCTCGGGATAGTCCTCAGGATCGGTGACGATCGCAACGAAAGCGTGGTTCTTGGCCGCCGAGCGCACCATCGAGGGGCCGCCGATGTCGATATTCTCGATGATCTCGTCGCGGCTGGCGCCTTTTGCGACGGTCTGCGCGAAAGGATAGAGATTGACGATGACAAGATCGATCGCGCCGATGTCGTGCTCAGCCATCGCCCCTGCGTGCTCAGGATTGTCGCGCACCGCGAGCAAGCCGCCATGAACCTTGGGGTGGAGTGTCTTGACCCGCCCGTCCATCATCTCCGGGAAGCCGGTAAGGTCGCTGACGTCACGCACAACAGCACCGTAGTCGCGGATTTTAGCGGCGGTACCGCCGGTCGAAACGATCTCCACGCCATTTCGCGTAAGCGCGTCCACGAGCTCTTCGAGCCTGCCCTTGTCGGACAGCGACAGCAGTGCCCGGCGGATGGGGAGGAGGTCGGCCATCTCGGTCCTTCTAGCTTGAGCGGCGCAATTGCCAGGCAATCTCGCCGCCGAGTGCCGAGACTTCGCCGACGACCGCCAGCTGGGAGGTTTGGCGCGGGGTGCCCTGTCCATCGATCACCAGGCTTTCCTCAACCGTGAGCATCGCGCCCCGACAGCGAAAGTTCCACGGCGGCGCGCCCGGCGAGCGGAGGATCGCGCCCATGCCGTCGGCAGTGACCGTCCCTTCGACGTCGGGTGCGAGGTGGAAGCGAATGGCATAGGCCGCCGCATCGCGAATTTTGCGTCGCCCCTTGGCGGTGATTCGGTCGAGACCGCGCAATTCCTTGCCATCGTTGCCGAGGATGAGGGTGCGCTGGTGGAGCAGCCCGAAACCTTTCAGATAGCCGTCGTGTGTCGCCTCGACGCGGCTCGAGTCATTATCCTCGGATCGGTTGATTGCGATGTCGGTCACGCCCTTGCCGAGCGATCCATCCGCCAGAATCGCGGTCGAGTTGGTGTCGTCGAGAACCAGCGTGCTGTGCGCCGCGGTCGTTCGCAATGCCGCGATGAGCTCGTCCGAAAGGGTGGTCGGAAGCGTTCCGGGGCCGCCGCAATTGACGATCAGCCGCTGCGCGCCGTCGCTGACCTCGATCGCCAGGGTTGAGGCGCAGGCGCGGAGAGCAAACCGTGACGGCGGCGGTGGGGCCGCGTCGAGCACGACGATCGTGCCGAGCGCGCTCAGCCGCTGATAGCCCCAGCCGCGCGCCTGCCGCAGCGGCCGCGCGCGCAGGCCGCAGCCGTCGATGAGCGCCGTCAGGCTTTGGACGTCCCCGGCGTTGCCGCCCTGCCAGCTGGACAGCGCGCCGTCGCCCATCGTGACGCCATGCAGCGCGGCAAGCCCTGCGACCGCGGCGCCTTCGAGGTTATCCGGAATGGTCTGCTTGGCGGCGAAGTAGGTGGAGCGGAGCAGGCCCATGCGGTCGACGAACAATGCCTGCTCGGCCGGTGAGCGGCTCATCAGCCCACCATCGTCGAACTGGGCCGACGCGAGCGCACGGGCAAGCCCCGCCTCACCGCGCGCCACTCGCCCCATTCCTCCCTGAATGAGGAGGCCGGCGACGATCACCCCAGCCCAGGCGGTGATGCGTTGCAAGCCAGGCGGCGCCTTGTCCGCGGTGGCGTCAAGATGGCGGGCACCGCGCGCCAGCGTGTTGAGCAAGGCGGAGCGGTATCCGGCGTCGCGACTGGACAGGATGTAGGGCGCGTAGGCGGTCCAGAACAATATCCGCTCGCCCCACAGCGCCGGCCGCCAGGCTTCGTCGACGCGCGTGCCATGAGCAAGCAACCAGCGGCCGACCAGCGCTTCGGCAAGTCTGGCGCCCTTGTCGCGCCCGGTGGAGGCGGCCAGGTCGCGCAGCCACGAAAAGCCCTGAAGCGCAACGCCGACGCTGCTGTCCGCTCCAACTGAAGCGAAGTCGAACTCTGCGAGGTCAACAGTCTCCGCGCCGTAGGTGAACCGTCCGGCCAACAGCGCGTCCCCGCGTGCGCGGTCGCCGGCGACATGATCGCGCGGAACCGCGGCGAGACGGAGCGGCTCCTTCTTGGCGCTCATCATCCGCGACAGCAGCGTACCGCGGGCAAGCTTGCCGATCACGTCGCCGGTGGCGGCGTTCATGCCGCGCCGCGCAGCGCCAGAAGATTGCTCTTGTACCGGTCCGGCCCGCCCTTGAAGGCCGCCGTTCCGGCGACGAGCGCGGTGGCACCCGCGTCAACCGCCTGGCGAGCCGTCACCGAGTCAATCCCCCCGTCGACCTCGATCGTTGCATCCAGCCCCTTGGCAACAAGCTGCTTGGCGATGGCTTCGATCTTGCGCAGCTGACTCGATATGAACTTCTGGCCACCGAAGCCCGGATTGACGCTCATTATCAGAACGAGGTCGATCTCTTCCAGGACATAATCGAGCAGTTTCGCCGGAGAAGCAGGGTTAAGCGACACACCGGCTTTCTTGCCGAGCGACTTGATGCGCTGGATCGTGCGGTGGAGGTGCGGGCCGGCCTCCGGGTGGACCGTGACGATGTCCGCGCCGGCGTCGGCGAAGGCATCGAGCAACGGATCGACCGGCGAGATCATCAAATGCACATCGAACGGTTTGGCCGAGTGCGGTCGAAGCGCCTTCACCACCGCAGGCCCAATGGTAAGATTGGGGACGAAATGGCCGTCCATCACGTCGATGTGGATCCAGTCGGCGCCGGCCGCATCGATCGCCCGCACCTCCTCGCCCAGCCGCGCGAAATCGGCGGAAAGGATCGAGGGCGCGAGGATGGTCACGCCGGCTCGATTAGCCGCTAATCGAGGGGCGCGACAAGGCGCGCGATGAAGAAGCCGTCGAGGCCACCTTGTGCTTCAAGGAGGCCCGGCAGGACGCGAAGAAAACCCTCACCGGTCGGAGCCAGAAATTCGGGGAGTTCGCCCGGTTCGGGCAGCGCCACAGCGAAGCCGGGCTGCCGCTTCAGGAAGGACGCGACGACCTCCTCACCCTCTTCGGGTTCAAGCGAGCAGGTGGCGAAGACGATCGCTCCGCCCGGAGCGACCAGCGTTGCGGCATGATCGAGCAGGCGACCCTGCACGACAGCGCTTTCCGCGATGATCGACGGCCGGGCGCGATAGAGCACCTCGGGGTGGCGGCGAAAGGTTCCGGTCGCCGAGCAGGGTGCATCCAAAAGAATCCCATCGAACTGTCGATCCGACTGCCAGTCGAGCGCGTTTGCCGTGATGAGCTCGGCCGTCAGGCCCGTGCGGTCCAGATTGGCTTTCAGTCGTGCGAGACGACTTCCCGAACGATCGAGCGCCGTCACTTGGTGA
Organism: Sphingomonadales bacterium; assembly: GCA_020200315.1. GTDB lineage: Bacteria > Pseudomonadota > Alphaproteobacteria > Sphingomonadales > Sphingomonadaceae > Sphingomicrobium. Next base: position 4,802 of record JAIVIZ010000016.1, read on the forward strand.
CCTGCGGCGGCGAGCTGCATCGTCTTGCCGCCGGGAGCCGCGCAGAGGTCGAGCACGTTGTTCGCGTCTCGAGGAATCAGCCGCGCGGGAAGCGAGGCCGCGAGATCCTGAACCCACCACTCCCCCGAATCGAAGCCGGGCAGAGCAGTCACGCTCGAGGAGTGGTCGAGGCGCGCGTGGCGATCAGCGAGCGGAGCTGCATCGGGATAGGCCTTAGCCGCCGCCTCGACCTTGAAGGTGAGATCGAGGCGCGGCCGCGCGGCGATCGCGCGGCGGGCGGCTTCGACGACCGGCTGTCCCCATGCCGCGCGCCAACGTTCCTCGACCGTGGCCGGCAGATGGGGAGAGTCGGACACGGGAATGCCCCTGCGGAGGAGCGTGCCGAGGACGCCGTGCACCAATCGCCGCGGTCCGCCATCAACCAGCGGCAGCGCGGTTGCGACGAGCGCATGGTCCGGTGTGGCAAGTCCGATCTTCTGGCCTAGCGCCAGCCGAAGAACCATTCGCGCCTTGGCATCGTCGGCGAGCGGCAACCGCGTCGCGCTATCGATCAGCCGATCGATATCCGGCAGTCGGCGAAGCGTTTCGCCCGCGATCGCGAGCGCCAGCGCCCGGTCCGGGGGAGCAAGCGGCCTGCCGCCCTGCGCCGCGGCGTCGACTGTCAACCCCTTGCGCAGCACCGCATCGAGGATGCGCAGCGCGGCGTGGCGGGCGGGAAGGCCGTCGGGCGTGTCGGGGCTTGGCACCGGGCCCTTTAGTCACCAATTGCGAGGAGATGAAACGTCCCGCCCAGCTGGTCCCGCCAAAGCATCTTTCGCCGTCACCGCCAGTGCCGCTGCCGGAGGTGTCGACCGCGTCGCAGCCCATCGGCGAGAAAGAGCGTCTCGATCCCACCCGCTACGGCGATTGGACGAGGAAGGGTGTCGCGGTCGACTTTTAATGATGTTCTGCCCGGGGCGGTCGGGCGAGCAGCCCTTCCAGCACGTCATCGATGCCGGCACTTCCGTCCAGCAATGCGGCCACCGCGGCAACGATCGGCATGTCGATGCCCTTGTTCATGGCGAGGCGGTGCAGAACCGGCGCGGTGAACGCGCCTTCCGCGACGGTGCGCCGATCCGCCATCAGGTCGCTCGCGCTGCGACCTTCACCCAGCCCTTTGCCGAGCGAGTAGTTGCGCGAGCTGGTCGAGGAGCAGGTGAGAACGAGATCGCCAAAGCCCGACAGGCCGGCGAGCGTCTCGCGCCGCGCGCCCATCGCGAGGCCGAAGCGGGTCATCTCCGCGAACCCGCGCGCGATCAGCGCGGCGCGGGCGTTCTGGCCGAGACCGCGGCCCTCGACCACGCCGCAGGCGATGGCGAGTACGTTCTTGACCGCGCCGCCCACTTCGGCACCGGCGACGTCATCGGTCCAGTAGGTGCGGAAGGTCGGGAGGGCGATTCGCCGCCGTACGGTCTCGCCGAGTGCGGCGTCCTCGCAAGCCAGCGTCACCGCGGTCGGGAGGCCCGCCGCTACCTCATGGGCGAAGGTCGGCCCGGACAGCACCAGAACATCGGCATTGGGGCAGACCTCGGCCGCAACCTGGTGAAGGAGCGCGCCGGACGCCTCCTCAATGCCCTTGGCGCACAGAATCAGGGGGCGATCGCACAGAGGCGCGGCCGCGAGAACCGCACGAGTGTGTTGCGCCGGCGTGACGACCAGCCATGCATCGCAGTTCTCCAGTTGCGTCAGATCACCAGTAGCGCGGACCGCAGGTGAGAGCGGCATGCCGGGAAGGAAGAGGCGATTCTCGTGCGCGCCGTTGATGGCATCGACGACCTCCGTCTCGCGCGCCCATAGCAGCGTGTCGCGGCCGCCGGTTGCCGCCACCTGCGCGAGCGCCGTCCCCCACGCGCCGCCGCCGATGACGCCCAGCCGGTCGATCGTCACGCCTTGACCCCCGCTCCGCGAACCTTCTCGGCCCGCTCGTCTAGCGGCCACCGCGCGCGCGCCGGCACGTCGAGCGGGTCGAGCAGCCCGGCAGCGAACCGCTCGACGCCGGCCCACCCGATCATCGCCGCATTGTCGGTGCAAAGCCAGCCGGGCGGCACCGAGAACTGCCGCCCGTGATCGGACGCCAGCGTGTCGAGCGCGGAACGCACGGCACCGTTCGCAGCGACTCCACCGGCGACGACCAGCGTCGGCGCAGCGGATGCGGCAAGCGCGCGAGCGGTGCGATCGACCAGGCAGTCGATCACCGCCTGTTGGAAGCTCGCCGCGATGTCGGCCGGTCGGTGCGCACCCGATGCCGCCGCGCGCTGCACGGCGCTCTTGAGCCCGGCGAACGAAAAGTGCGGCTCGATACTGCCGAGCAAGGGACGGGGAAGCGGTACGGCGCAGGGGTCACCTTCGCTGGCAAAGCGCTCGATCGCCGGACCGCCTGGGTAGCCCAATCCGAGGAGCTTTGCGGCCTTGTCGAACGCTTCCCCGGCAGCATCGTCGATCGTCGTAGCGAGTCGCCGATAACTGCCCACCCCATCGACTTCGAGCAGCTGGCAATGACCGCCCGAGACGAGCAACAGCAGATAGGGGAAATTGAGTTGCGGGTCCGCGAGCCGCGGCGACAGGGCATGACCTTCGAGGTGATTGACCGCGATCAGCGGCTTGCCCGTGGCAAGCGCCAGACCCTTGCCGGCAAGCAGCGCGACCATCACGCCGCCAATCAGGCCTGGACCCGCGGTTGCCGCAATGGCGTCGAGGTCGGCGGGCGTCACGCTCGCTTGATCGAGCACCTGCCGGATCAACGCCGGCAGTCGTGCGACGTGTGCGCGCGCGGCGATTTCGGGAACGACGCCGCCGAACGGACGGTGCGCCTCGTCCTGTCCGATAACCGCTTGTGCAAGGATGCTCCGATGGTCGCTAACCACCGCCGCCGCGCTGTCGTCGCACGAGGATTCGAGTCCGAGGATCAGCGGCATGCGGCGCCTTTGCCCTACGTAGGCGGTCTCGGCTAGTGTGGGGCGAGGAGTGACGACGATGCAGCTGATCCTGGGAACGCGCGGCTCGCCGCTGGCGCTCGCGCAGGCGCAACGGGCGGCATCGATGATGGAGGTGCTTCACAGCTGGCCAGCGGAGTCGGTCCAGCTGTCCGTGGTACGAACCAGCGGCGACCGAATCCAGGACCGGCCGCTCGCTGAGGTGGGTGGCAAGGCATTGTGGACCAAGGAACTCGATCAGGCGCTACTGGCCGGAAAAACTCACGCGTCGGTGCACTCGATGAAGGATGTCGAAAGCGATCGACCCGCTGGCCTGTGCATTGCCGCGATGCTTCGCCGAGGGGATGTGCGCGACCGGCTGATCGGGGCAGATTCGATCCAGGCGCTCAGGCAGGGCGCCGTCGTCGGCACCTCGTCGCCACGGCGCGCGGCGCAGTTGCTCGCGCTTCGGCCGGACCTGAAGATCGTGCCGCTCCGCGGCAATGTCGATACGCGGCTGGGGAAGGTGGCGGGGGGGGAATGCGATGCAACGCTACTTGCAGCGGCGGGGCTGGACCGGCTGGGCAAGGCCCATGTCGGCGTGCCGCTCGACGAGCTGCTTCCGGCGCCCGGTCAGGGCGCGATCGGCATCGAGTGCCGGACCGAGGACGACATGACCCGGCGCCTGCTGTCGCAGATCAATCGGCCGCCGACATTTGCCGCCGTCAACGCGGAGCGAGCGTTTACCCGCACGCTCGGCGGAAGCTGCCACTCCCCAGTCGCCGCGCTCGCGATCGTCGCCCGTAACGGATGGGTGCACCTGCGCGCGCAAATCCTGTCCGAGGACGGGAGCGATCAGGTGGTGGACGAAGCGCACTTCGCGCCGCACGATGACGAGGCGCCGGCGGCACTGGCACGGGCGATGCTCGGCCGGGCTTCGGAGTCGATCCGCCGTCTGTTCGAGGGCGCGTGAGGACATTGGTCGTCACGCGCCCCGAACCGGGCGCGAGCGAGACAGCGATGAGGGCGCGGGCGCTTGGACTCCCTGTTTTCACCATGCCGCTGTTCGAAATCGGGCCGTTGGCGTGGCAAGCGCCCGATCCGAACCGTTTCGATGCGTTGTTGCTGACCAGTGCCAATGCCGCGCGACATGCGGGCGGGGAACTGGCGGGATTACGACCGCTCCCTGTGATCGCGGTTGGCGCGAACACGGCCCAAGCGGCACGGGAGCACGGGCTGACTGTTGCACACGAGGGTTCGGGTGGCGTCGAGGCACTGTTGGTCCATGTTCCAAGGGGACTGCGGTTGCTGCATCTTGCCGGACGGCATCGGACCGAGCCGGAATCCTTCTCCCATTCGATTGACGTCGTTCCCGTTTATGAGGCGGTTCCTCGTGCGACCGCGGGCGACCTTGCACGCGTGGAAGGGACGGTGATCGCGCTGCACTCCGGCCGCGCTGCGGCGCAATTGGCGGAACTGACCGCAGCTGCGCGGATCAACCGGTCCGCGATTGCGCTCGTCACGCTCTCCCCTGCGGTTGCGGCAGCGGCGGGCAAGGGCTGGGAGTGCATCGAAACGGCCGGAACGCCGAGCGACGCCGCCTTGCTGGCTCTCGCCGCCGCGCTGTGCTTATAGGCGAAGCGATGACGGACGCCCGACCCAATTGGACCGCGCGGCTGGCGTGGGGACTGTTGCTGCTGCTCGCGGGCGCAGGTCTGGCCACTTGGGGCCTGGCGCGCTCGGCGCCGGCGGCGCGGCTGTTCGGCGTTGCGCCGCCCATGGCCGCACCGGTACGCGTGGTTGAAGCTCAGCCGGTAACCGCCCAAGCAGTCGCGCCGCATGCCGAAGCGCGGCTTGCCGCCGTCGAAGGCCGGCTTGCGGCGGTCGAGAATGCCACGCAGCGCGCGCAGGGTTCCGCCGGACGCGCCGATGCGCTGCTCGTCGCGTTCGCGGCGCGGCGGGCCGTCGATCGCGGGCTGGCGCTCGGCTATCTCGAGCCACTGCTGATCGAGCGCTTCGGGAGCGGGCACGAGCAGGCGGTGGCAACGATCGTGACCGCGGCGCGTCAGCCGGTCCGGCTCGACCAGTTGATCGACGACTATGCCGCTATCGAGGACGCCCTGCGCAGCCCGGGGTCCGATGAGAGCTGGTGGACCGGCGTGCGGCGCGAACTCGGGTCCTTGGTCACGGTGCACCGCGCGGACGTACCGTCGGTACGTCCGCAGGCACGCTACGACCGTGCGTTCGCCCAGCTGCAGCGAGGCGGCGTCGACGGAGCGCTGGCGGAGACGATGCGGCTGCCGGGCGTGACGAGGGCAGATGCCTGGGTGGCGCAGGCGCGGCGCTACATCGCGGCTCACCGCGCGCTGGACGAGATCGAAGCGGCCGCACTGCTGCCGACAGCAGCGCCAGCGCTGGCTCCGCCGTCGGCGCCGTTCACTGCGCCGGCGAGGCCTGTGCCCGCAGCGCGGTAAGGCCACTCTCTTCAACTTTGATATTTTCGAAACGAGTCGAGCGCTTTAGTGCACAGCGGCGGTTCATGCTGATACCGTCAGATGACCTTTTCGCAGCGCCGGGGGATGGCAAGCCGATGATTTTACGACGGGCGAAGCATCTTTTCGGAGTGGCGATCGGCGCGACAGCAGCGGCAGCCTTGGCGGCAAGCGGCCCGCACGCCGGATCGCCGGTCAGGCTGGCGCAGATCGAACAGCCTGCGCCGCTGCTTTCCCCGACCACCTTCGCCCCGCAGGCCCCATCCTATATTCGCGACCGGATCGCACAGCTGGGTGCCGGCTTTAATGGCCGCATCGGCATCGCCGTGCGGTCGGTGGACGATGGCTGGCAGACCGGCTGGCACGCCGACGAACTCTATCCGCAGCAGAGCGTCAGCAAGCTCTGGGTGGCGATTACGGCGATGGATGCGATCGATCGGGGCGAGGTCCACCTCACCGATCCGGTGACGCTGACCCGAAGCGATCTGACCCTGTTTCACCAGCCGATTGCCGCCGCAATCCTGCGCAAGGGGGCCGAAACCACCACCCTTGCACGGCTGCTCCATGACGCCATCACGATGAGCGACAATACCTGCAACGACAAGTTGATGCGATCGGTCGGCGGGCCGACCGCGGTGCGCGAGATGATCGCGCACAAGGGACTCGGCTCGATCCGCTTCTATGACGGCGAGCGAGCGCTTCAGTCGAAGATTGCCGGCGTGATGTGGAGCCCGAGCTTTTCGGTCGGAAGCGGATTCGAGCGCGCACGCAATGCCCTGCCGCTGTCGCTGCGCCGCTCCTTGCTGCAGCGGTACATCGACGATCCTTACGATGGCGCGGCGCCGGCATCCGTCGTCAAGGCGCTGGCGCGGCTCAAGAAGGGCCAGCTGCTGTCGCCGTCGTCGACGACCTATCTGCTCAACACGATGGGCAACACCAAGACCGGCCGCAACCGACTGAAGGG
>JAIVIZ010000173.1 GCA_020200315.1 Sphingomonadales bacterium
GTCCTCGAGACTATAGCCGAGGCCGCGGATGGTGGTGATGACGTCGGCGCCGAGCTTCTTGCGAATGCGCGTGACGAATACTTCGATGGTGTTCGAATCGCGGTCGAAATCCTGGTCGTAGATATGCTCGATGAGTTCGGTCCGGCTGACCACCTTGCCCTTGTGGTGCATGAGATAGGAGAGCAACTTATACTCCTGCGCGGTGAGCTTGACCGGCTCGCCGGCCTTGGTGACCTTGCCCGACCGCGTGTCGAGGCGGATGTCGCCGCTGAGCAGCTCCGACGAGGCATTGCCCGATGCACGGCGGATCAGCGCGCGCAGCCGCGCGATCAGCTCCTCGGTCTGGAACGGTTTCGCCAGATAATCGTCGGCGCCGGCATCGAGTCCGGCGACCTTGTCGGACCAGCTGTCACGGGCGGTCAAGACCAGCACCGGCATCCGCCGGCCCTCCTTGCGCCACCGGTCGAGCACCGTCAGCCCGTCGACTTCGGGCAGACCGAGGTCGAGCACGACCGCGTCATAGCTTTCGGTCGCACCAAGGTAATGGCCATCCTCGCCATCCGTCGCGAGGTCGATCGCATAGCCGGCGCCTTCGAGCGTCGAACGGAGCTGCCGCCCCAGATTGGGTTCATCCTCGACGATCAACACGCGCATCACTTCGTCCCCTGCAATCTGGTTGCCTGATAACACGCGCGAAGCTGAACGGTTGCGCAACGGCAACGAGTTGGGGTGAGGGCCGGAGAAGGTCAAGTCATTCTCCCCGGAACGGGGAGGGGGACCAAGCGCAGCTTGGTGGAGGGGCGGCGAGGCATGAGTTTAGCGCGCGCGGAACGCCCCTCCGTCATCGCTGCGCGATGCCACCTCCCCTTGCAGGGGAGGATTACTTCCCCGCGCGGCCGACCACACGCCCGGTCGAGGCGTCGACATCGACCCAGATCACCCGCCCGTCGCGGACGAATTTGAGCCGATAGGTGTCACCCCGGAATTCAGGCCCGAGATAGTCCGCGCCGCCCATCTGCGGGATCACCCGCCGCTCGATCATCGGCAGCGGCATCGATCGGCCTTCCTGAATCGCGCGGAATGCACGGTCCTGATCGCGCGGCCGTTCGCCAGACGCTGGAGCAGCGACCAGCGCGCTGCCGACAACTGCTGCCACAAGGGAGGGGAAGAAACGCATCGGGCTACTCATGTCATCGCCGGGTTTAGGCACAAAGCATTGAATGCCTTATGAATGCGCTTGTCGAGCGCTATTCATCGCCAAGCGCGTCCGCTAGGGGCGCCGAATGCCGCCACCGATCCTGTCCTTCGAAGATCTCGGCCTCGTCCAGGGCGAAGGCTGGCTGTTCCGCGGCCTCGATATCCATGTCGGCCCCCGCGACCGGCTGGCGCTGATCGGGCGCAACGGCGCGGGCAAGACGACGCTGCTCAAATGCCTCGCCGGGCTGATCGACACCGACGAGGGCAAGCGCACGATCGTCCCAGGCACTAGGATCGTGCTGCTGGAGCAGGACCCCGGCATGGCCGGGCACGCAACGCTCGGCGAGTGGGTTTTTCGCGGTGAAGGCGCACCCGCCCCGCACGAGGCTGCCGCGATCGCCGATCAGATCGGGATCGATCTCGATCGTCCCACCGCGACCGCGAGCGGCGGCGAACGACGTCGGGCGGCGATCGTCCGGGCGCTGGCGCAACGGCCCGACGTCTTGCTGCTCGACGAGCCGACCAACCATCTCGACCTCGCCGCGATCGAGTGGCTCGAGCAATGGCTGGCGCGGTTCAAGGGCGCCTTCATCGTCATCAGTCACGACCGCACCTTCCTCGCGCGGCTGACCAAAAGTTGCCTGTGGCTCGACCGCGGGACGGTGCGGCGGGCCGAGATCGGGTTCGGCGGTTTCGATGCCTGGACCGATGCGGTGCTCGCCGAGGAGGAGCGCGCCGCCGAGAAGCTCGATGCCAAGCTGAAGCTGGAGCTTCACTGGCTCCACCGCGGCGTGACGGCGCGCCGCCGCCGCAACCAGGGCCGGCTGACCAAGCTGCACGAAATGCGCGCGCAACGGGCGGCCATGATCGGCGGTCCCGGCACCGCCAAGCTCGCGCTCGCCCGCGATGACACGAAAACCAAGATCGTGATCGACGCCGAGCATGTCATCAAGCGCTTCGACGAGCGCACTATCATCCGCGACTTCTCGCTTCGCATCCAGCGCGGCGACCGGATCGGGCTCGTCGGCGCCAACGGCACCGGCAAGACCACGCTGCTCAAGCTGCTCACCGGCGAACTCGTGCCCAACGAGGGCAAGGTCACCCACGCGCGAACCCTGTCCGGCATCGTTATCGATCAGCAGCGCAAGCTGATGGAGCCGTCGCGCCGCGTCCGCGACGTGCTCGCCGAAGGCGGCGACTGGATCGATGTGCGGGGCGAGAAGAAGCACATCAAGGGCTATCTCAAGGACTTCCTGTTCGCGCCCGAGCTCAGCGAGGCGCCGATCGGATCGCTCAGCGGCGGCGAGCGGTCGCGTCTGCTCCTGGCCCGCGAGTTCGCGCGCGAGTCCAACCTGCTGGTTCTGGACGAGCCGACCAACGACCTTGACCTCGAAACGCTCGACCTGCTGCAGGAAGTGATCGCAGATTACGACGGGACCGTACTCATCGTCAGCCACGACCGCGATTTCCTCGACCGGACGGTGACCGTGACGCTCGGCCTCGATGGCTCGGGAAAGGTCGACGTGGTTGCCGGCGGGTATGAGGATTGGATGAAGCGGCGTGCTCCTCCCCCTCCCGCCCGAGCGGGAGGGGACGACTCGCCGAAGGCGAGCGGGGGAGGGCCTGTTAGTGTCACCCGACCGGCCCTCCCCTCCGCTGCTTCGCAGCTCCTCCCCTCCCGCTCCGGCGGGAGGGGAAAATTAAGCTACAAGGACCAGCGCGACCTCGACAGGCGACTGAGCCGTGGGGTTAGGCGCGAGTGTCCGCTTGCAATTCATTGCGGCCGTTGCTTTCTTGCGCGATACAAGGCTGAAGGAGACGAGCTATGCGCTTGGCAGACAGGATTGCCGCATGGCTGGTCTGCATATTTGGCGTCGCCCACGTCGCCGTTGGGCATACCGTCTTCACAGAGCCGAACGAACGAAGAATTTGGTTCGCATCAGCCGGGTTCCTCCTCATTGTTACCGGCTTAGCCAACCTGGGGGCGCAAGGCAGCAGGACGCGCATGCAATCCCTTGCGGCAGCAGTCGGCAATTTGTGGATCTTGGTGATCGGCGCGCTGCTCGGGTTTGCTGATCGACATCTTCTGGCCCAGCCTCAGACGCTCATACTGATTGCTTTAGGTCTGCTTCTCACAGTTAACAGGGCGCGGGAACTCGTTTCACCGAACCGCATCTAAGCGGCCAACGCTTGAACGTCCGCCTGTCGGCCGTATCCATATTCAGGCGGCACGCGCACCTGTCACGCCCAAACTACCCCCGCATCTCCGCCGCGGTCCGCTCCGCGATTCGCCGCTCCAAAATCGTCAGCGGCATCGCGCCGTCCTTCAGCACCTCGTGGAACTGCTTGATGTCGAAGCGCTTGCCGAGCGTTTTCTCGGCCTCCGCCCGCGCGCGAGTCCATGCCATATGTCCGATCTTATAGCTGCACGCCTGGCCGATCATCGTGCAATAACGCTC
>JAIVIZ010000017.1 GCA_020200315.1 Sphingomonadales bacterium
ATTGTCCCCGGCCTGGCCCTGGTCGAGCAGCTTGCGGAACATCTCGACGCCGGTGACGACGGTCTTGCTGGTGTCGCGGATGCCGACGATCTCGACCTCGTCGCCGACCTTGACGATTCCGGTCTCGACGCGGCCGGTGACGACCGTGCCGCGGCCCGAGATCGAGAACACGTCCTCGATCGGCATCAGGAACGGCTTGTCGAGCGGACGCTCGGGCTGCGGAATCCAGCTGTCGACCGCTTCCATCAGCTTGAGGATCGCCTGCTTGCCGATCTCGTCGTTGCCGTCCTCGAGCGCCGCAAGCGCCGAACCCGAGATGATCGGGATATTGTCGCCATCGAAGTCGCGCTTGGAGAGTTCCTCGCGAATTTCGAGCTCGACCAGCTCGAGCAGTTCGGGATCGTCGACCTGATCGACCTTGTTGAGGAACACGACCATCGTCGGCACGCCGACCTGCTTGGCGAGCAGGATGTGCTCCTTGGTCTGCGGCATCGGGCCGTCGGCGGCCGAGACGACCAGGATCGCGCCGTCCATCTGCGCGGCGCCGGTGATCATGTTCTTCACATAATCGGCGTGGCCCGGGCAGTCGACGTGCGCATAGTGGCGCGCACCCGTTTCATATTCGACGTGCGCGGTCGAGATGGTGATGCCGCGCTCACGCTCTTCCGGCGCCTTGTCGATGTTGGCGTAGGAGGTGTAGGTCGCGCCGCCGGTTTCGGCCAGCACCTTGGTGATCGCCGCGGTCAGCGAGGTCTTGCCATGGTCGACGTGACCGATGGTGCCGATGTTGCAGTGCGGCTTGTTCCGCTCGAATTTCGCCTTACCCATGATAACCTCTTCACCGTTTGAAAATCGGGCGGCCGCCCAGTGCGAGCGCGCCCATAGCTACAAAAAACCGGTTACGCCAGCTTCGCCTTGACCTCGTCTGCAACGTTTGCCGGCACTTCGTCGTAATGCGAGAACTGCATCGAATATTGCGCGCGGCCTTGCGTGAACGAGCGCAACTGATTGACGTAACCGAACATGTTGGCGAGCGGGACGATCGCCTCGACCGCCTGCGCATTGCCGCGCGTGTCGGTGCCTTGGATCTGGCCGCGGCGGCTGTTCAAATCGCCGATGACGTCGCCGAGATAATCCTCGGGGGTGACGACCTCGACCTTCATGATCGGCTCAAGCAGCTTGATGCCGGCTTTCTGCGCTGCTTCCCGCATCGCGCCGCGGGCGCAGATTTCGAACGCCAGGGCCGATGAGTCGACGTCGTGGTACTTACCGTCGGTCAGCTGCACCTCGAAATCGATGATCGGGAAGCCGATCAGCGATCCGGTCTCGGCGGTCTCGCGCATCCCCTTTTCGACCGACGGAATATATTCCTTGGGAACGTTGCCGCCCTTGACGTTATCGGAGAAGAGGAAGCCGGACCCACGCTCGCCGGGAATGACGTTGATGCGGATTTCGGCGAACTGACCCGAGCCGCCCGACTGCTTCTTGTGGGTATAGGTGAGCTCGACCGGCTTCGCGAGATATTCGCGATAGGCGACCTGCGGCGCACCGACATTCGCCTCGACCTTGAATTCGCGCTTCATACGGTCGACGAGAATTTCGAGGTGGAGTTCCCCCATCCCCTTGATGATCGTCTGGCCCGATTCATGGTCGGTGGTCACGCGGAACGACGGATCCTCGCGGGCGAGGCGATTGAGCGCGATGCCCATCTTCTCCTGGTCGGCCTTGGTCTTGGGCTCGACCGCAACCTCGATGACCGGGTCCGGAAACTCCATCCGCTCGAGGATGATCGGGGCGCTGATGGCGCACAGCGTCTCGCCGGTGGTGGTATCCTTGAGTCCCGCCAGTGCGACGATGTCGCCGGCATAGGCCACTTGGATGTCCTCGCGGTCGTTGGCATGCATCAACAGCATGCGGCCGACCTTTTCCTTCTTGTCCTTGACCGAGTTCATCACCTGCGACGCGGTCTCGAGCTTGCCCGAGTAGATGCGCGCGAAGGTCAGCGTGCCGACGAACGGGTCGTTCATGATCTTGAACGCCAGCGCCGAGAAAGGCGCGTCGTCGGACGGCGCACGCGTCTCGGTCGTGACACCGTCCATCTTGAGGCCCTCGACCGGCGGAATGTCGAGCGGGCTCGGCAGATAATCGACCACGCCGTCGAGCAAGGGCTGGACGCCCTTGTTCTTGAACGCCGAGCCGCACAGCACCGGTACGAACGAGAAGTTGAGGGTGCCCTTGCGGATCAGCGCCTTCAACGTTTTCACGTCGGGCTCCTCGCCGCCGAGATAGGCCTCCATGATGTCGTCGTCCTGCTCGACGGCCATCTCGATGAGGTCCATGCGCGCGGTCGCCGCGGCGTCCTTCAGATCGTCCGGAATGTCCTGATATTCGAACTTCGCGCCGAGGCTCTCCTCGAGCCAGATGATCGCGCGGTTCTCGACGAGGTCGACGAGGCCCTTGAAGCTGCCCTCGATGCCGATCGGGAGATACAGCACCGCCGGACGGGCGCCGAGGCGGTCCTTGATCATGTCGACGCAGCGCTCGAAGCTCGCGCCGGTGCGGTCGAGCTTGTTGACGAAGCACATGCGCGGAACCTTGTACTTTTCCGCCTGGCGCCACACCGTCTCCGACTGGGGCTCCACGCCGGCGACGCCGTCGAAACAGGCGACCGCGCCGTCGAGCACACGCAGCGAACGCTCGACCTCGATGGTGAAGTCGACGTGGCCGGGCGTGTCGATGATGTTGATGCGATGCTCTTCGCCCTTGCCCTCTTCGGCCCGCCAGAAGCAGGTCGTCGCGGCGGACGTGATGGTGATGCCCCGCTCCTGCTCCTGCTCCATCCAGTCCATCGTCGCCGTGCCTTCATGCACTTCGCCGATCTTGTAGGACTTGCCGGTGTAGTAGAGGATACGCTCGGTCGTCGTCGTCTTGCCGGCGTCGATGTGCGCCATGATGCCGATGTTGCGATAACGGTCGAGCGGATGGCTGCGGGCCATGTCGGTTTCCTTGAGCATGTGGGAAGCCGGGCGGCCCGGCTATCCCATTATATAGGTGTCGAAACTACCAGCGGTAGTGCGAGAACGCGCGGTTTGCTTCGGCCATGCGGTGCGTGTCTTCGCGCTTCTTGACCGCGTTGCCGCGGTTCGAAGCGGCATCCATTAACTCGCCCGACAGGCGCGCGGCCATGGTCTTCTCGGAGCGGGCACGGGCGGCGCTGATCAGCCAGCGGATCGCCAGCGCTTGGGCGCGCTCGACGCGGACGTCGACCGGCACCTGATAGGTTGCACCGCCGACGCGGCGGCTGCGCACCTCGATGCCGGGCTTCACATTGTTGAGCGCATCGTGGAACACGCCGATGGGATCGCGCTTCAGGCGAGTCTCGACGCTTTCGAGCGCACCGTAGACGATGTTCTCGGCGACCGACTTCTTGCCGTCGAGCATGATGCTGTTCATGAACTTGGACAGGACCTCATCCCCGAACTTGGGATCGGGCAGGATCTCGCGCTTTTCCGGGCGGCGACGACGGGACATTGAACTTCCTTTCTCTTCAGCCGGGTCCGGAACCTGTCCGGGGCTTACTCTTCCTCACTTCGTTATGCTGAACTTGTTTCAGCATCCATCTTTTCACCGGCAGTGCGGCGGAAAGATGGATCCCGGATCAAGTCCGGGATGACTCTTCGCAGCCCTTGCGGGCTGCTCGGTCACTTCGGGCGCTTGGCGCCGTACTTCGAGCGCGACTGGCGGCGGTCCTTGACACCCTGGGTGTCGAGCACGCCACGCAGGACGTGGTAGCGCACACCGGGCAGATCGCGCACACGGCCACCGCGGATCAGCACGACGCTGTGCTCCTGGAGGTTGTGGCCTTCGCCCGGGATATAGCTGATCACTTCGCGCTGGTTGGTCAGGCGGACCTTGGCCACCTTGCGCAGCGCCGAGTTCGGCTTCTTGGGCGTGGTCGTGTAGACCCGGGTGCACACGCCGCGCTTCTGCGGGTTCTGTTCCATCGCAGGGACCTTCGACTTGGCCTTCTGCGGTTCGCGACCCTTGCGGATCAGCTGGTTAATCGTCGGCATGAAGCCTTCACCTTCTCTTGGTTACTTTGCACCATTCCCGCACAAACGCGCGAAAAGCGCGAAGCCCGGGCGAACCTCTCGACCGCCTGGCCATCGCGTCGTGGAGCAATGTTCAGCTCTTGCCCGGCGGGGTGCGACCAGAATCGCAGGCCTCGCGGACGAGCGGGCCTTTAGCCGGCACGGGGCTGTTGGTCAACGACCATTCGGGAGGGATCGCCGCATCCGTTCGATCAATCAGATAAGTGACACTTCGGGTGCCTGCACATGCCAAGTGGTGGACACGTGAGACGAGGCAGCGGAATCATTGACTGCGAACCCACCGTTGGCCGTTCCCAGCCAGTCGCTGAGCGAACCATTGTCGTTGCGCCACAATATGTCGGCGCGCCCGTCGCCGTTGTAGTCGCCCGTCGCTGCAACGTGCCAGTCGGTTCCGACCTGCGTGAAGGCGGCCGCGTCGTTCGGGGTGAAGCCGCCGTTCGGAGTGGCGAGCCAGTCGCTCAACGTGCCGTTGTCGTTGCGCCAGAGGATGTCGTCGCGGTGGTCGCCGTTAAAGTCGCCTGTTGCGACGATGTGCCAGTTGGTCGGTGCCTGCATCAAGGCCGCCGAGTCATTGGCCGCGAAGCCGCCGTTCGCGGTTCCCAACCAATCGCTAAGCGCACCATTGTCATTGCGCCACAAAATGTCCGCGCGTCCGTCGCCGTTGAAGTCGCCGGTGCCCGCCACGTGCCAACTCGTGGCCACCTGAGCGAACGCTGCCGCATCATTGGCGACAAAGCCGCCGTTCCCATTACCCAGCCAGTCGCTAAGCGCGCCGCTGTCGTTGCGCCACAGGATATCGTCGCGGCCATCGTTGTTGAAGTCGCCGGTGCCAGCAACGTGCCAGCTGGTGGCCACCTGGCTGAACGCAACAGCATCGTTCGGCGTAAAGCCGCCACTATCCGTTGCCAACCAGTCGCTCAGCCCGCCGGCATCGTTCCGCCACAGGATGTCCACCCGTCCGTCGGCATTGAAGTCGCCAGTCCCGGCGACATGCCAGTTCACCGGCACGCCAGTGAGAGCTGAATCGTTTACAATGAACCCACCGCTCCCACTGCCGAGCCAATCGCTGAGTGAACCATTGTCATTGCGCCAGAGGATGTCACTGCGTCCATCGCCATTGAAATCGTTAGCGACGGTGCTGCCGACGATGGTAAGCTGGACACCCGACGCGCTGGCCTGAAAAACGACGTGCCCGGCCGGAACACTGGTCAGGGTGAGCGACCCACCCGTGTAGGTCAGCGTGTTACCGCTAAGCGAAGCGGAGAAACTTCCCGCCACTGCGTCCGTGACGACGATCCGGTCCGCACGTGAGAAGTCGCTGATGGTATCGCCGTTGAGACCGGCGGCGGTGTCTTTGAAAATGTCAACGCCGCCGCCCCCGATCAAAGTGTCACGGCCAAGGCCGCCGGTCAGCACATTGTCGGTCGAATTGCCAACCAGTGTGTCGCCGCCGCTGCCGCCGATGGCATTCTCGATCACCGTGCCGTACGCGATCGAGACATTGCCGATCTTACCGTTGACGTTGGAGAAGGCGCCCTGGTTGAGATCAATCCTCTGGTTCGCGGCAGAGCCCGAGTAATCGAGCGTATCGCTCCCGCCGGAATCGAAGACCGTGTAGGCCAGACTTGGATAAAGACTGGCGTCATAGACCGGGTTGCCGGCGGTTGAGTTATAGCCGTACGTCGTGTCGCCGGTTCGAGTCGTGGTCGAGAGCCCATAAAGTCGCGACGCGGCGAGGATATCAACGACCATCGGCGTCCCGAGATAGACCTTCGAGAAGCCCTGATTGCCGAAATAGCTGCTCTCGCGCTGATCGAAATAGGACATGACGCTCAGCGCCCAGCTGTCGTTGGCGAACCTCGCATCATAGGGGTATGTCGCCGTATTATTGTAGTCGCCGGCGTGGCCGAGGCCCAGCGCGTGTCCGATCTCGTGCAGATAGCTCTGATAGGAATAGCTGTTGATGCCGGTCCCGTAGTTGGTCAGCCACTCCGTTCCGATATTGACATGTTCGGAAGTGATAATGCCGTTCGACCAGCTGCCGTCGGTGGCAGCGCCGGTCTGATTGTCGTCAAAAGTAATTTGGCCGCCCGTCGAAACTTCGGCGAAACGGACGCCGATGATATCGGACCAGGTGGTAAGCGCCTGACGCGCAAGGACTTGGCCGGCCGGGGTCAACCCTGTCAGGTTGACGCTGATCGAGCCGCCTTGGGTGACGTTGAAGTGATGGGTATCGCCACCCCAGTAACCGCTAACCAACTGGTCCGCGAACTCGCCAGGCGTCGCGACCGGCGGCGGTGTGAACGGAGTGACGCTGATCTGATAGTCGCCGGTTGCCTGGTCATTGTAGCCACCAGCGTCGATGAAATAGATTCCGCTCGACGGGGCGCTGAAAGACACTCTCGAATTAAGATTACCGCCGCCATCGTCATTCTCGAACAGGACGTTGCCCGCGGCGTCGCGAATGCGAAGATAGGCATCGGACAGGCCATTGGCGTCGGTCGCGCTGAGCGCGACGGTGATTTGCTGACCCGCGGTCAAGCTGATCCGAAACCAGTCGTGATCGCCCGCGACCTCGATCGAGCCGGTCGCACTGCTGCCCACCGTCAGGCTTGCCGTGGTCGACGAATCACCAGGAATATCAACCAATTGCCTGTCCTTCGAAGGCTGAGCGATGCCGCATCATCTCTGCAGGTAAGTTAATAAAGTCAATATGTTGGGTCTGCGCGCGACCGTACGCAGCCCCCCTGAGTTGCTCACCCACGGCTCGCTTCACCAAGCCGATCGGCAATTGAGCGCGCGAAGCGGCCTACCGACGCGGGGGTAAGGCGCGCGTCGGAAACGGCGAACTTCTGTTCGGAAAGCATCGTGCCGTTGGCCGTTCGGATCGTTGCCGACAGCAGCGAAGGCGACAGGACGCGAACGGTCACATGGGCCTTGCCGACGGACAAATGTGGCCCCACTGCGGCACGAACCGCTGCGCACAGACCATCGGCACCGCCGACTTCCGGCGGCAGTTTGGCAGCGCCAACGACCTCACAAAAAGGAGAGCTTGGCGCCCGCGAGCTCATCGCCCCGGCCGACCCGGCCATGATGAGCAATCCTCCGACGAACAGTCCAAGCTTCCTCCGCATCGCTACCTTCAGCTCTGTTATGGCGCAGCAGCACCATGAGGCTGGCCAGCTATGACTTGTGACGCGGCGCAGCTTACTCGCGACTGAACGGGGAAGTCACCCGCACTGCTACTCCGTTGTTTTTCCGTCCCATTCTTCGGCGTGATGGCGTTCGTCGGCCTCGGCTTTGGTCGCTTGCACGATGCCATCAAGATGCTCCGGCGGGCCATAAAGCGTGTAAAGCCTAAGCGGTTTTTGGCCGGTGTTGCGCACGTTGTGGCGGGCGCCCGCGGGTACAATCAATCCAAAATCGTCGGCAATCACGTGAACGATCCCGTCGATTTCAACGGCGCCCTCGCCCTCCTCGATGCGGAAGAATTGGTCCCGGTCCTTATGAACTTCGGAACCGATCTGTTCCCCTGGCTGAAGAGTCATTAGAACGAGTTGAAGGTTGTGACCGGTGTAGAGCACGCGCCGGAAATCTTCGTTGGCCAGCGTGCGCTGCACGATATTCTCGCAATAACCCTTCATGAACCCTCCGCCGGAAACCTGCCCGCCCCTAGGGGCGGGCAGCCAGTCGTTGTCACTGCGGCATCGCCTGCAGTTTTGTCAGGTGGCCCTGCACGACCGGGGTTGCCTTGGTGGCGAAGTCCTGCAGCGAGGGCTGATCGCCGCCCGCCGCATAGGCCTTGAGCGCGTCGAGCGCCTTCTGGTGGCCTTCGGTCTGCTGCTGCATGAACAGCTTGTCGAAATCGGCGCCTTTGGCCGCCTTGAGCGTGTCGAGCATCGTCTTCATCTCCGCCGGCAGTGCGACCGGAATCGAGACCATCGGCTTGGTCTTCGCCGCCGCGGCCTTCATCATGCTGCTCGATTTGGTGTGATCGGTGACCAGCATTTTGCCGAAATCCTTAAGCGCTGGGGTGCTGGCCATGGTCTCGGCCATTTTGCCGCTTTGGATTTCGTACATGTCGGTACCGGCGACGGTGTCTACGAACTGCTGCGCCGGCATCGCCGCGGTGCTGGCCATGTTTGAACTGCCGTTCATGCTCGAGTTCATATCCGAACCCATGTTCATGTCGCCGGTGTTCATCGACGCGTTCATGTCGCTCGACATGTTGGCGTCGCCGGTCGTCGTGGACGTGTCGTTCTTCTTGCCGCAGGCGGCGAGCGCAAGGCCGAGGCTCACGGCAGCGATGATGGTGGTGGAGCGCATTAGACTATCCTTTCCCTCCGGCTTCGTGAGCCGTGCGGCGGCAACGCGCGCGGAAGGTGCCCGTTCCTATGATTGGCGATCGGTTGCCCCGGCGCCGCTCTGCGGACGGATGTAAAGTCGCTTGACCAGCGGCCAGCGGCTGGAGGCGTCCTGCTCGATCCGGGCGACGATGTCCTCGACCTCGCGCGCGGTCAGACTGTCCTCGAAATCGACCGAGACCATCGCCGTGATCTGGTCGGGCGAGCTGTGGACGGTGAGGACGTCGCCGACGCCAGAGATGCCGGTTCTGCCCGAGATTACAGCGCGCAGGCCGTCGACGATCTCGCCTCCCGCGGATTCGCCGATCAACAGCTGCTTGGACTCGACGGCAAGCACCCACGCCGTGAAACCGAGGATCGCGCCGATGATGATCGACGCCGTGCCGTCGAAGCGCGGGTCGCCCGTCAATTGGCTCAGCCCGAGCCCAATTGCAGCGACGACGATGCCGAACATCGCGGCCCCGTTTTCCAGCAACACGATGAAGGTCGGCGGATCCTTCGACCGTTTGACCGCTTCGAACCAGCCGAGTTGCCCTTTCGCCTCGCGAAATTCCTTGAAGGCGGAGAGGGTCGATCCGCCCTCGAGCAGGAAGGCCAGCACCAGCACCACATAGGCGACGACCGGCGACACCGCGGGCTCGGGATGGCCGATGTGAAGGATGCCTTCGTAGATCGACACACCGGCGCCGAGCGCAAAAACGAGCACGGCGACGACGAAACTCCAGAAATAGAGCTCGCGTCCGTAGCCGAAAGGATGAAGCTTGTCGGCCGGTCGACGCGCCGCGCGGCGTCCCCACAGGAGCAGCAGCTGGTTGGCGCTGTCGACCAGGCTGTGGACGCCTTCGGTGAGCATTGCCGACGAGCCGGTGAAGGCCGCCGCGGCGAACTTCGATACGGCGATACCCATGTTGGCCGCAAACGCAATCCACAGCGTCCGGTTGTTATGGCCCCCACTGCTCATTGGAAGCGGGAATGCACCGCGCGCAGAATGCGTTCCGTCAATGCGCAGGCGCCGAGCGGTCGACCACCGCGCCACCCTTCACCACCGCATCGGGATGTTCGAGCAGGCGAACGTCCTGTGTCGGATCGCCCCGTACCGCAACGAAGTCCGCGAAGCGACCGACCGCGATTTGCCCGACATCGCCCGTCTTCCCGAGCGCCTGAGCGGCGCTACTGGTCGCCGCCCGAATGGCCTGGATCGGAGTCATGCCCCACTCGACCATCTTGGCGAACTGCCGCGCATTCTGCCCGTGCGGATAAACGCCGGCGTCGGTGCCGAACAGCATCGGTGCCCCTGCGCGAACCGCGCGCTGAAACGTCTGCCGCTGCTTGAGCCCGATCGCCTTTTCCTTGTCGAGGCTTTCCTGGGTGGTGCCGTTGGAGGTGCCGGTCGCGAGGATGTAATCATCGTTGTAGATGTCCATGTCGAACCAGGTGCCGTGCGCCTTGGCATCGGCGATGGTGGCGTCGCTCGCCAGGCTGGCGTGCTCGATCGTGTCGACGCCATTGTCGATCGAGGCGCGAATGCCCGCATCGCCGTGGGCGTGCGCCGCCACCTTGAGCCCAAGCGCGTGCGCCTCGTCGGTGATGGCGCGAATTTCGTCGGCGTCGAGCTGCTGCGCGCCGGGGGCATCGCCGGCCGAGAAGACACCGCCGGTGGCGCAGATCTTGATCACCTGCGCACCATATTTCTTGAGCCAGCGCACCTTTTCGCGTGCGTCCTGCGGGCCGGTGACGATCGCCGGGCCGCGCCGATCGAGCGAGGGCGGGAGCATATTGTCGTCGCAATGGCCCCCGGTCGCGCCGATGAGATAGGTGGCGGTAATCATCCGGGGTCCCGGAACATAGCCGCCGTCGATCGCCTGGCGGAGACCGACATCGTCGAAACGATCCGAGCCGACGTTGCGGACCGTGGTGAATCCTGCATCCAGCGTCTTCTTCGCGTTAGCGACCCCAACGGCCGTCCAGAAAGAGTCGGTATATTCATAGCCGCGATAGCCGCCGATCTCCGCCAGGCTGGTGAGATGGACATGCATGTCGATCAGGCCGGGCAAGAGCGTTTCACCGGGCAGGTCGATATGCTTGACAGCCTCCGAGAAACGAACGGTCCGAGAATCGCCGATGGCGGTAATCCGGCCATCGTCGCCGACGAAGATCGCCGGATGGTCGACATAGCGGCCGGTCGCGACGTCGAGGTATCGATCCGCGGTAACGACGGAGGCTGCATTGGCGGTGGAGGCGGCAAGCAGGCCCAGAGCTAGTGCGATGACCCAACTGCGCATGCTGTCCTCCCGGATTGATTAGCGCCCGCGATAGCCATCTGCGCGTCACTCATCCAGTGGGCGCGGCGATCATCGCGCGATAGGAGCTTGGCGCAGCGGGCAGCGTAGCCCGAGTGTAAAGACCGGCCACGACGATGGCACTCAGAATGGCGGAAGCGATTGCCAGCGGCGCGCGGCGGACCGGCGTGCCATCAGCCAGAAGGATCAGAGCCAGCGCGGAAGCGGTCATCGGCCAGAGATGATAGCGAAGATCGGAGGCGATGCTGATGAACAGGAAGCTTGCTTCGAGCGTTGGGTTCGGACGAGGCGGTCGGCGCGGCGCTCGGCAGGCCCGGCGGAACGAGCCAGCGCTCGGTTGCGCTCCAGTGGGCGAACCGATGGGCGACGTAAGCCGCCGGATGGGCGAGCACCGCTTTCGCCAGCAATCGGTAGAGAACGACCGTGGGTTCCGAGCGAAGCCTAGCGGTCACAGCACCACACGCGCGATCGTCGCCAAGCGGATCCCAGAAGAACGCCTTGGCGCAGTGCCGGGCGATGATCGCCGCGCGTTCTTCCGATGTGAAGCCTGCGGCCCGCACCTCAGGAGGAGTCCGAACCGTGATCCCGGCCAGATCGAACAACGGTTGGCTTTTCGCGATATCAGTCGAACCGGCGCCGAGCAGGCGGTGGTTGATCAGCGGCGTCGCGGCCAGCACGAGAAGGATGGCGACCATCATCAACGCCAGCTTCCAGGGGACGCTCTCCGGTCGTCTCACAAGGAGCAGCGCGAGCGGAACGATCGCGAACACCGCGTTGGTGCGGACGAGCGTCGCGTAGCCGAGCAGCACGGCGACGAGGAGGATCGCGGAAGTCGGCATTGCGCGCTCGCGGAGGCGGAACGCCGCTACAATCCCGACGCCAGCGACAGTCGCGCCGAGCATCTGACCGTCCTTCAAGACGATTACCTGCCAACCCAGCAACAGCGGCGACGCCGCGAGCAGCAGCACCGCGACTGCCGCGCGCCACCGGCCGATCGCCGCCAGCGTGCTGGCGATCAGCCCAAAACCGACGGCGTAGAGCACAAGCTGGAGCACCAGCATCGGCGCGGTGCCACCGCCGCACAGCCCGTGAAGCATCGCCCACAGTCGCGCCATGATCGGCGGGTGCCAGTCGTCGTAGGCGGCGCTCAGCACCTGATCGAACTGCGACACGCTGTCGTACATCGCGACGCCGGGCCAGAAGATGAGAGCGGCCCCGGCTCCAATCGACAGGGCCATGACGAAGGCCAGACCGGCCTTCGCTCCGTCACGCATCAGATGTGGATCACGCGCCCGTCCGCCGCGAGCACGCTTTCGTGCATCATTTCGCTCAGCGTCGGGTGCGGGAAGACGGTGCGGATGAAGTCCTCGTCGATCAGCTCGGCGGTCTTGCCGATGGTGTAGCCCTGGATCAGCTCGGTCACCTCCGCGCCGATCATGTGCGCGCCGAGCAGCTCGCCGGTGTTTGCATCGAACACGGTCTTGACGAAGCCATCGACCTCGCCGAGCGCGATCGCCTTGCCGTTGCCGATCGCCGGGAACTTGCCGACGCGAACCTCATGGCCGGCCTCCTTCGCCTCGGCCTCGGTCAGACCGACCGACGCGACCTGCGGGTGACAGTAGGTACAGCCCGGAATGTTGAGGGGGTCCATCGCGTGCGGGTGCGCATCCTTGTTCCCCATTTCCTGGGCGATCGCTTCGGCGGCGATGACGCCTTCATGGCTCGCCTTGTGCGCGAGCCAGGGCGGGGCGGTGATGTCGCCGATCGCCCACAGGCCGGGGACGTTGGTGCGGCACATGGGGTCGGTCTTGAGGAAGCCGCGGTCGGTTGCGACGCCGAGCGCTTCGAGGCCGATATTCTCGGTATTGGGCACGATGCCGACGGCGACGATGCAGTGGCTGAAGCGCTGCTCGACCGCCTTGCCGTCCTTCATCTTGATCCGCGCGACAACGCTTTTGCCGTCGTCCTTGAGCGTTTCGACACCAGCGCCGGTGTGGATGGCGATGCCCTGCTTGGTCAGGCTCTTCGCGAGCGCCTCGCTCACCTCGGCATCTTCCACCGGCACGATGCGGTCGAGCATTTCGACCACCGTCACCGTGGCGCCCATGTCGTTGAAGAAGCTGGCGAACTCGATGCCGATCGCGCCCGAGCCGATGACCAGCAGCTCGGTCGGCATCTCCTTCGGCACCATCGCGTGGCGATAGGTCCAGATGCGCTTGCCGTCGGCCAGCGCGAACGGCAGGTCGCGGGCGCGAGCGCCGGTGGCGATGATGATGTGTTTGGCTTGCAGCTCGCTTGCCTTGCCGTCGGCCGTTGTCACCTTGAGCTTGTCGGCGGCGGTCAGGACGCCCGTGCCCATGTGCACCGCGATCTTGTTCTTCTTCATCAGGTGCGTGACGCCCTGATTGAGCTGCTTGGCCACCGCGCGGCTCCGCCCGACCACCTTGGCCATGTCGAAGCCGGGCGCACCGGCGCTCAGCCCATAGGCGTCGGCATGCCTGATCTGGTGAAACACTTCCGCCGACCGCAGCAACGCCTTGGTCGGAATGCACCCCCAGTTGAGGCAGATGCCGCCGAGCAACTCGCGCTCGACAATCGCCACCTTAAGCCCAAGCTGCGCCGCGCGGATCGCCGCGACATAGCCGCCCGGCCCGGAGCCGAGCACGATGAGGTCGTAGGTATCAGCCATGGAAAGCTCCGGTTAAGCCCCTCTCCCCTCTGCGGGAGAGGGGTTGGGG
>JAIVIZ010000111.1 GCA_020200315.1 Sphingomonadales bacterium
GTGCTGAAGCGCGCCCAGGCCGCGCACATCCTCGCCGACAGCGGCGCGGGCCTGCTCATCGCCAATCGCGCCCGCCTCGACAGCCTGGCGCCCGCAGATGCGGACGCAACCCGGCTCGCCGCCAGCGAGGAGTGGTACGACGAAGCCGACTCCCTTCCGCCGTCATCGCAGGACCCTGCCTCGCTCGCCGCGCTGCTCTATACGTCGGGCAGCACCGGCCGGCCCAAGGGCGTGATGCTGACCCACGCCAACCTCTGGCTCGGCGCGATCAGCGTCGCTTATTATCTCGCCCTTACCACCAGCGATCGCACGCTCGCGGTCCTCCCGCTGGCCTTTGACTATGGGCAGAACCAGCTGCTCTCGGCCTGGGCGGCGGGCGGCACGGCGGTCGCGTTCGATTATCTCCTGCCGGGCGACGTGGTGCGCGCCGTCCGACGCCATGACATCACGACGCTCGTAGGCGTGCCGCCGCTGTGGCGCCAGCTGGCGGAGGCCGATTGGTCGGGTGGGGAGGGGACAAGCCTCACCACGCTGACCAACAGCGGCGGCCATTTGCCCGAGCCGATCGTCCGCCGCCTGCGCACGCTGTTCCCCGAAGCGCGCCTGCACCTCATGTACGGCCTGACCGAAGCGTTCCGTTCCGCCAGCCTTGACCCGGCACTGGTCGACTCTCACCCCGACGCGGTCGGCGCCGCCATTCCCTTCGCCGAGCTGATGCTGGTCGGTCCTGACGGCCGCGAAGCTGCCCCAGACGAGGAGGGCGAGCTGGTCCACGCCGGCCCGCTCGTCGCGCAAGGATATTGGCGCGACCCGGCAAAAACCGCCGAACGCTTCCGCCCCGCACCCGCCTGGTCGAAGCAGGGCGGCACCGCCGTCTGGTCCGGAGACCGCATGGTCCGTGGCGCGGACGGCCTGCTGCGGTTTCGTGGGCGCGACGATGCGATGATCAAGGTCTCGGGCAACCGCCTGAGCCCGACCGAAGTCGAGGAAGCCGCGCTCGCCTCGGGCGCAGTCAGCGATGCCGCGGCTTTCGGCATTCCGGACGAGCAGCTCGGACAAGCCGTGGCATTGATTGCGGTCGCGAACGGCGAGGATGCCGAACGGCGCTTGCTCGCTTGGTTCGCCGTCAACTGTCCCGCCTACATGAAGCCCACCCGCATCCTGTGGCGCGACGCGCTTCCGACCGGAGCGACGGGTAAGCTCGACAGGGCACGACTGCTCGAGGAACTGGCATGAAGCCGATGGGTCCGATTCCTCCGGGCTTCATCGCCGCGCCGGATGGCAGTCTCGCCATCGGCGGCCGATCGGCGGTCGAGCTCGCACGCGAAGGTACGCCGCTGTTCGTGTATGATTCCGCGCTGATCGCTGCGAAAATCGACCGTTTCCGCGCCGCCATGCCGCCGCATGTTGCTCTCCATTATGCGGTGAAAGCAAACCCATATGCGCCGCTGCTGACATGGCTAGCGAGCAAGCTGGATGGCTTCGATCTCGCTTCGGCAGGCGAATTGGAAAAGGTCGCGAGTCTCGGACTCCCAGTCAGCTTCGCCGGTCCGGGCAAGCGCGATGCGGAACTCGAGGCAGCGCTCCACGCTGGCGTTACGATCAACCTCGAGAGCGAGCGCGAAGCCGCCCGCGCCCTCGACATCGCCGAGCGGCTCGGCATCGCGCCGAAGTTTGCCGTCCGGGTCAATCCGCCGTTCGCGCTCAAGGGCGCCGGGATGAGGATGGGCGGGCTCGGCACCCCGTTCGGCGTCGACGCGGATCGCGCGCCCACATTGGTCCGGCTGCTGCTCGATTCTGGCGCCGACTGGCGCGGGCTGCATGTCTATGCCGGGAGCCAGTCGCTCAACGCCACGGCGATCATCGACCTCCAGCGCGAAACGCTGATGCTCGCGGACCGCATCGCGGCGGAGGTCGGAGCGGGCCCGCCGACCGTTAACCTCGGTGGCGGCTTCGGTATCCCCCATTTCGCTGCCGACCGGCCACTCGACCTCGAACGTGTCGGAGAGGCGCTTGGCAAGGAGCTGGAATCTCGCCCAAAAGGCACCGAATATGCGGTCGAGCTCGGCCGCTGGCTGGTCGGCGAGGCCGGCGTTTACCTGACCCGCGTCATCGATCGCAAAGCGAGCGGCGGCCGCACCTTCCTCGTCACCGACGGCGGCCTCCACCACATGCTCGCCGCCAGCGGCAATTTCGGCCAATTGCTCCGCCGCAACTATCCGATCGCCAACGCCACCCGCTTCGACGAAGCGCCAGTCGAGGAGGTCACCGTCACCGGCTGTCTGTGCACGCCGCTCGACCTGCTTGGCGACGAAGTCATGCTGCCGGCCACGGAGGTCGGCGACCTCATCGCCATCTTCTGCGCCGGCGCCTACGGCCTCACCGCCAGCCCGCAAGGCTTCTTGAGCCAGCCAGTGGCGAGGGAGATGCTCGTTTAATCCTCCCCGGCACGGGGAGGGGGACCATGCGCAGCATGGTGGAGGGGGCTCGCCACGCGAGCTTCTCTCACGCTGCGGACCCCCTCCACCACGCCGCTTCGCGTCGCGGTCCCCCTCCCCGGGCCGGGGAGGAACTAGGAATAACTCGCCCCAAGGAAATACAGCCCTTCCGGCGGCGCATTGAGCCCCAGCGCAGCCCGATCCCGAGCTTCCAGCGCACGCCGCATGTCCGGGACCGTCCATTGCCCGCGCCCGACCAGCATCAGGCAGCCGACCATCGATCGCACCTGATGGTGGAGAAAACTGCGCGCCGCCGCCCGTACGTGAATTTCCTCGCCAACCCGTTCGATTTCGACCGTATCGAGCGTCTTCACCGGGCTCGCGGACTGGCAGTGCACGGACCGAAACGTCGTGAAATCGTGCCGCCCGACGAGCACCGTCGCCGCTTCGGCCATTGCTTCAACGTCAAGCGTCACCGGCACATGCCACACCCGCCCGCGATCAACGGCCGGCGGCGCGCGGCGGTCGAGAATCCGGTAGAGATAGCGCCGCCCGACGCACGAGAAGCGCGCATGCCAGTCGTCCGCCACCGGCGCCACCGCCAGCACCGTGACGGGCGCCGGCCGCACCAGCGCGTTGATCCCCTCGCGCAGCCGGTGCGGCGTGAGCGGCTTGGCGATATCGACATGCGCCTCCATCGCCAGCGCATGCACCCCGGCATCGGTCCGTCCCGCGCCGTGCACGGCGGCCCGCTCACCCGTCATGCGCGCGATCGCCTCCTCCAGCGTCGATTGCACGGTGGGCCCATGATCCTGCCGCTGCCAGCCCAGGAACGGCCCGCCGTCATATTCGATCGTCAGCCGCCAGCGAGTCACCGCAGGCGCGTCCCCGGAGGCAGCGCGAAGCCCCGCAGCAGCTCCTCCGCCGTCATGGCGCCGCGCCCGGCGCGCTGGACGGTCACTGGCCGAACCGCGCCGCGCCCGCAGGCGATGGTCAGTGCGTCGTCGACCACCGTCCCCGGCGACCCGCCGCCCTCCGTTACTTCGGCCCGAAGCAGCCTGATCCGCTCGCCATTGGCCTCAAACCACCCACCGGGGTGCGGCGCGAACGCCCGCACCTTGCGCTCGATCGCTTCGGCTTCGTCCCCCCAGTCGATCCGCGCCTCGGCCTTGGCGATCTTGGCGGCATAGGTCACACCCCGGTTGCAATCTCCCGCACGATCAGCATCGGCCCCGTATCCAGCCCTTTCTCCATCCGCATGATGGTAACTCCGGTCACCGCATCGCCCGCCTCGATGGCGCGCTGCACCGGCGCCGCCCCGCGCCAGCGCGGCAGCAGGGAGGCATGGACATTAACGCAGCCCAGCCGCGGCGCCTGCAGCACCGGCACAGGCAGGATCAGCCCGTAAGCCGCGACCACCGCAACATCGGCTTCGAGCCCCGCAAACATCGCCTGCTCCCCCGCATCGCGCAGGCTCGCCGGATGCCGCACCGCCAGGTCCAACGCCTCGGCCAACTCGTGCACCGCGGTCCGCCGCTCGCCCTTGCCCCGTCCTGCGGCGCGCGGCGGCTGGGTGTAGACGCACGCCACCTCGTGCCCGGCGGCGGCGATCGCCTTGAGCGTCGGCACCGCAAACGCCGGCGATCCCATGAAAATTATCCGCATAATGACGGAAGTCCGTTCGTCCTGAGCCTGTCGAAGGACTGTCCTTCTGCCGGCGGCCGTAGAGAAAAAAGCAGTCCTTCGACTAGCTCAGGACGAACGGGTTTTATAGTTCGGACCGACCGACTATCTGATGGCGGTGGCC
Organism: Sphingomonadales bacterium; assembly: GCA_020200315.1. Classification (GTDB taxonomy): domain Bacteria; phylum Pseudomonadota; class Alphaproteobacteria; order Sphingomonadales; family Sphingomonadaceae; genus Sphingomicrobium. The sequence continues at coordinate 4,246 of JAIVIZ010000111.1, forward strand.
GGCCGCGAACTCGAAACCCTCTCGCAAGCCCTCGCGCGGCTGCCCGGCCTCGGTCCGCGCTCGGCGCGTCGCGCCGTCCTCCATCTCGTCAAGAAGCGCGAAGCTGCGCTCGAGCCGCTACTCGCCGCGCTTCAGGCGGTTGCCGACAATCTCGTCACCTGCTCGACGTGCGGCAATGTCGACACCGTCGACCCCTGCGCGATGTGCAGCGACCCGCGCCGCGACGCCCGCCTGCTGTGCGTGGTCGAGGAAGTTGCCGACCTGTGGGCGCTCGACCGCTCCCGCCTGTTCCCCGGCCGCTATCACGTTCTCGGCGGCCGCCTCTCGGCGCTCGAAGGCGTGCGGCCCCAGGATCTCGGCATCGACACGCTGGTGTCGCGCGTCGCTGCCGGTGGTATCGATGAGGTCGTGCTGGCGATGAACGCCACGCTCGAAGGCCAGACCACCGCCCACTATCTCGCCGAGCGGCTCGAAACTTACCCCGTCCGCCTCACCCAGCTCGCCCACGGCCTGCCGGTTGGCGGCGAGCTCGACTACCTCGACGAAGGCACCCTCGCCCAGGCGCTGAGGGCAAGGCGGCCCGTGAGCTAGGCATCCCCTCCCTGCAAGGGAGGGGTAAGGGGTGGGTTTGAAGCAAGGAAGCCGCTCGATGCGGCTGACTTGCTTGTTCTCTGGCGCGCGGACGCGCGCACCCACCCCCTCAATCCCCTCCCTTGCAGGGAGGGGAGGAGGATCCTAAATCCCGTTCATGGCCATCCTGCGCATCATCGAGACGCCCGACTCGCTGCTGCGTGAGAAATCGGTTGCGGTCGACACCGTCGACGACGCGCTGCGCACGCTCATCGCCGACATGTTCGAAACCATGTACGACGCCCCGGGCATTGGCCTTGCCGCGATCCAGGTCGGCGTTCCCAAGCGCGTGCTGATCATTGACCTGCAGGAGCCCGCCGACCCTGGCGACGAGCAGAGCCCGCCCGTCAAGGACCCGCGCGTGTTCATCAATCCCGAGATCCTGACCCATTCCGACCAGGACGTGCCCTATACCGAGGGCTGCCTGTCGGTCCCCGACCAATATGCCGAGGTGCTGCGCCCCGACCGCATCCGCGCCCGCTGGCTCGACGAGCAGGGGGTCGGCCACGAAGAGGATCTCGACGGCCTCCTGGCCGTCGTCCTGCAGCATGAGATGGACCATCTCGAAGGCGTGCTGTTCATCGACCGCCTCTCGCGTCTCAAACGCGAAATGGTCCTCAAGAAGCTCGCCAAGGCACGGAAAGAACGCGCTTTGAAAGCGGCCTGAAGGCACTGGGCGACTAGCGGCGCCTGGCGAGCGCGCTCAAGGCTTTCCGCGCTCCCAAGGCTCCGATCACCCCAGCCGCGGCAAGCGGCACGGCTCGGGGCAGCTTCTGCAACGCGAGCGTAAGACTGGTCCGCCGCACCGCCACGTGCTGCGACCCGTGCACCGCTCCATCCTTGCGCGCTTGATAGAGGTTGTCGCGTGCCGCGGGATCGCCGGGGTCGCTCGGCTTTTCCTGGATCATCCTTCCGATGACCTCCATGACGAGGTCGGTCAAACGCGGCGCGGCCCGACCGATCATGGATGACAGCAGCCCGGCGCCCCCCACATAAAGCACTCTGCGTGGCGTCTCGCAGGCGAACAGCACGGCATCCGCGACCAGCGACGGATCGTAGAGCGGCGGTGGCAGGCGCGGCGGCTCGTCCATCAGGTTGCGGGCATGCTCGGGGTAGGGCGTGTCGATCGCCCCCGGCTTGATCAACGTCACGGAAATGCCGGCTCGGTCGCGTTCAAGCTCCATCCGCAATACGTCGGTCAGCGCCTGGATCGCATGTTTGGTCGCGCAATAGGGGCCTTGATCGATGATCGCCCGGTCGCCGAGGATCGATCCGACGTTGACGATGGCGCCTCCGCCCCGCGCCCGCAGCTGCCGCGCGGCCATCCGGCACCCATAAAGATAGCCGAAGTAATTGACGTCGAAGACCCTCCGGTGATCGGCGGTCGAAACCTGCTCGATGGTACCGAAGGTCGCGGTCGCCGCATTGTTCACCCAGCTGTCGAAGCCGCCGAATGCCGCCATCGCCGTCGCGCCGATCCGCTCGACATCATCCTCCCGGCTCACATCGGCAATGCAGATTTCCGCCCGGCCCTGTTTGGCCCTCAGCTCGTCGCGGATGCTCGCGAGCGCCTCGCCGTTGCGCGCCGCCAGCACCACCGCGGCGCCGCGCTCGACCGCTGCATGCGCCGTCGCCAGCCCATTGCCGCTGCTGGCGCCGGTGATGACGATCGTCTGTTCGCGGATCGGCTTGAGCCTTGCACGCATCTCGCTTTGCCTCGCTCTTGGCGGACGGATGGAGCTATCCATTCACCCTGCGAGGCTCGCCGCCGCGTTCCGGCAATCGGCCGCACACTCGCGGCACATTTGCGCGCACAGCTTACAATGCTCATGGTCGTGCCGCTCGCACTCCGCCGCGCAGGCCTCGCACATCCGCGCGCACAGCTCCAACAACTCGCGGAGCATCGGCTGGTCGTCGCCCGTCCGCCGCGTCGCCAGCCGCGCCGTCGCCTCGCAAATGTCGGAACAATCGGAGCACAGCCGGACGCACTGCGTCATGTCCCCATGCTCTGCTCCATGACCCTCGGCCATGCAGCTGTCCGCGCACGACAGGCACATCTTGGCGCAATACATCAAATGGTGCGCCGCGTCGGCCAGCGGCGGGCTCGGCCTGGCGCCTGGATGCAGGGCGATCATCTTGCGAATGGACATGCTTTCTCCTGTTTGTGGGTTGGCGCGAGCATGCCGCCATTCCGCCCATCGCACCATCCCTATCATCGGTCATCGAGCCCGAGGGTCGAGCGAAAATAGGAATGGGTCAAATCTGCAATGGATGAGTCCGCTGCCTGTCATCGTTCTCTCCTAGAAGAGTGGCGATGGGAGACGCGGATGCGAACCGGGGCGAATGAGCGAGGCAGTTTCCTGGGCGCGTTGCCGGCCAGCGGTGACGATGCATTCCTGATCATCACCGCCGACGAACTCCGGGAGCTGGCCACCGCCGCCCGTAATTTCGCGCAACAATCGATCCTGCCGGGCGCCCGCGAAGCCCTGAGGGATCTCGCCGACGACTACGAACGACGTGCCCGAACCGCGCGGTAGGAGGGGTCGGTATTCACCGGCAATGCTCGTGCCGCTCGCAATCCGCCGCGCACACCGACGCGGGCACCCCACATCAGCGAAAAAGGGCGCCAGATCTTTCGACCCGACGCCCTCCTCAACCGTTCAGCGCCTTACGGGCAGCAGGGCAGCCCGATGCCGCAACAGGCCGCAATGGCGGCGCAGCAGGACATCGCCGCCTTGACGACCGTCTCGGGAGCGGCGGCATAAGCGGCCGAGCTGGAGATCAGCAGCAAGGCCGCCGTTGCGTAATATTTCTTCATCATCGTTTCCTCGTTTTCGAATGGATTGTGGTGATCGTCACGCCGCTCGCGGTGGCGGCGGTGCCGGACCGAAGTCTCTCGGCGCCAATTTCGCAACCGTCACCGGCGACGCCAGCAGCGGGACGAACGCCGGCGCCCTAATCCGGGGCACCTCCGAAGCGATCGCTCCGCACAGCAGGACGCAGGACGTGGCGCAATCGTGCGACGTGCCCATGTCGGCGCAGTCGCTCTTCGTTGACATTGCCGACGTCACGTCAACCGGGTTCGCGGCATAGGCCAGCGCAGCCGTCGAAGAGCTCAGCGCGGTGAACATCGCCAGCAGGGCGATCAGCACGCGATAGAGGGCCGGGCGTCGAGCCATATGATCCTGTTCGAAAGAGCTTTTGCGAAAGTTACGCCTGCACCCGCCGCATGTCGAGGGCGGAGTCTCCGGACGGCACGCCCGAACCCTTCTGCGTCGTTGGGATAATGACCGCTTGAGCGCGAACCCGCGAGCAGGTAGGTTCGTGCTTCGTTCCGCGTGGGAGTTGGGGCAGTGGATGCGACCGTCGCCATCATCATGATCATTGCGCTGGCCGTCGGCTGCCTGCTCGGCTGGTTTCTCGCGTCGCGCGGCGCGGCGCCCCTCCAGGGTGAAGTCGCCGAGCTTCGCAACCGCGTCGGCCAGGCCGAGCGGGACTGCGCTGCGGCGGGCGAGCGCGCGGCGTATGCGGCTCAGCTGCAGACATTACTCGACGCCGTGATCGTCGAGCGCGACGAGGCGCTACGCTTGCGGGCCGCGCTCGAAGCCGATGCCCGCAACTTCGATGCGCGGATGAAGGACCTCACCGATTCGAAGGATGCGCTGATCGCCCAGTTCCGTGTCGTCGGCGACCAGCTGCTGGCCAAGGCGCAGGCCGACTTCCTCGACAAGGCTGGCGAGCGCTTCACTGCCGCCGATAAGGCAAGCGAGACCAAGCTAAAGTCGCTGCTTCAGCCGGTCGAGGCGACGCTCAAGCGCTACGAGGAGGGCCTCCAGCGCGTCGAGAAGGAGCGGGTCGATCATTATGCCGGCCTGCGCGAGGCGGTCGAACTGGTCCGGGCAGGGCAGGGGCAGGTCCGCGACGAGACCCGCAACCTCGTCAACGCGCTTCGCTCCAGCCCGAAGCAGCGCGGTCGCTGGGGCGAACAGTCGTTGAAGAACGTGCTCGAACAGGCCGGCCTCAGCGCCCACGCCGATTTCCGCACCGAGGTTTCGGTCGACACCGATGAGGGCCGGCTTCGTCCCGACGTCATCGTCCGGCTGCCCGGCGGGCGCAGTCTGGTGATCGATGCCAAATGCTCGTTGAACGCCTTTCTCGATGCGTCCGAAGAGGTCGACGACGATCTCCGCAAGGCGCACCTGCGCGCCCACGTCGCCTCGATCCGCACCCATGCGCAGCAACTGGGATCGAAAGCCTATTGGGCGCAGTTCGGCGACTCCGCCGATTATGTGGTAATGTATATCCCCGGCGAGCATTTTCTCACCGCCGCGCTCGAGCAGGACGACGGGCTGTGGGAATGGGCGTTCGAGCGCAAGGTGCTGCTCGCCACCCCGACCAATCTCGTCGCCATCGCGCGGACCGTTGCAAGCGTTTGGCGGCAGGAAACGCTGAACGAGGCGGCGGAAGAAATCGCGGCCTTGGGCAAGGAGTTACACTCGCGTCTTGCGACGATGGCGCAGCATATGGAGCGCGTCGGCAAGAATCTCTCGACCGCGAACAGCGCCTACAATGCGATGGTCGGCAGCTTCGAAAGCCAGGTCTTCACTCAAGCCCGGCGCTTCGAATCGCTCGCGGCCGGAAGCGCCAAGGACATCCCCATCGCGCCCATGATCGAAGCCAGCCCGCGCCCCCTCACCAAGCTCTCGTCACCTCCGCAAGTCGCCAACGAGGACGACGCAGCCGCCTGAATTTGCTTCCAATGTAGGATTTCGTCTGCGACCCTTGCGTCGGTTCTTTGACTCTGTTGGATTCGCGGCAACGTGAAACCTCGAAATGGCGAAACTGGAAGCGCTTGCGCGACCGTTCTGGGGCTGAACTTAGTGCGACCTTCCGAGCTTTCGGGCCATCAGTCCCGCCAGCTTGCCCGCACCTGGAAAGCCATCACCGCCGTCGCAACCGCCGCGTTGAGGCTGTCGGCGCGGCCGGCCATCGGGATTTTGACAAGGCTGTCGCATTCGCGCTCATAGTCGGCCGGCAGCCCGTGGCTCTCGTTGCCGATCAGCAGGAAGCACGGCGCTTCGTACCGCGCCGCAAGATAGTCGGTGTCGGTCCTGAGGCTGGTCCCGACGAGCTGCCCCGGCCCGCTTCGCAGCCAGGAGACGAATTCCTCCCATCGCGCCGCGGCGATGGCTTGCGTGAACACCGCGCCCATCGACGCCCGCACCGCTTCGACCGAATAGGGGTCGGCGCAGTCGTCGATCAGGATCAGCCCGCCGGCGCCGGTCGCATCGCCGGTCCTCAGGATCGTGCCGATATTGCCCGGATCGCGCAGCGCCTGGGCGACGATCCACAGCGGCGCGGCCGACCGGTCGATCCGCCCGAGGTCGGTGGCGGGCTGGCGGTAGGCGCCGAGCAGCAGGCCAGGATTATCCTTGCCGCTCATCTTGGTGAGGATGTCGGGTGTGGTCTCGATCGCCTCGCCGCCCGCCGCCTCGGTCGCCGCGATGATCTCGCGCGCCAGCCGGTGGGCCGCGCCGGCCGGGGCAAACGCGACGATCTCGGGCAGCAGCCCGCTGTCGCGCGCCTCGGTCAGGATGCGCAGCCCCTCGGCCAGAAACAGCCCGCTCTCCCGCCGCGCCTTCCTGTCGCGCAGCGAGCGGATCAGCTTGACGGTGTCGTTGGAAAAGGAGGTCACGGACCGCGGCATCAATCGTCTTTGCGAGGAGCGAAGCGACGAAGCAATCCATCTGAGCCCTTCTGGGTTGCTTTGCTGCGCTCGCAATGACGTGCTCGGATCAATCCTCGCCGAATCGGCCCTCGACGAGCGCCACCAGCCGATCCAGTGCCTCGTCCGCTCCCTCGCCCTCGGTGCTGATGGTGATCGTGTCGCCCATCGCGGCGCCGAGCATCATCAGGCCCATGATCGAGGTGCCGACGACGCCATTGCCGTCCTTTTCGACCTGGATCGCGGCAGGAAGCTCGCTCGCCAGCGTGACGAACCTGGCGCTCGCCCGCGCATGCAGTCCGCGGCGATTGCCGATCGTGACGGTCCGGCTCGGCACGCCTAGGCCGCGGCCTCGCCGAGGATTTCGCTCGCCACCGAGATATATTTGCGGCCCGCCTCGCGCGCGGCGGCGACCGCGGCGCGGACGCTCATCACCTTGCGCGCGCCTTCGAGCCGGATGAGCATCGGCAGGTTGACCCCGGCGATGACCTCGATCGAGTCGCTTTTCATCAGGCTGATGGCGAGATTGGACGGGGTCCCGCCGAACAGGTCGGTGAGGATGATCACTCCCTTGCCGACGTCGACCCGGGCGATCGCCGTGGCGATGTCGCCGCGGCGTGCTTCCATATCGTCATCGGCGTCGATGCAGATGCCCTCGATCGCTTCCTGCGGACCGACGACATGCTCCATCGCGGTGATGAACTCGGCCGCCAGACGGCCGTGGGTCACCAGCACCAGTCCAATCATTCAATCACTCGCACCCGCTGGTCTGTTCCCGCGCCTGTCCGTCGCCGAACCGCGCTGTTCCTCGATCGTGTCGCTCGGCGGCGTGGCGAGGTCGCGGTGACGGATCATCGGGGAAAATCCCCGCGCCCGCAACCGTTGCGCCATTTCGACTGCCGCCGCCACCGATCGGTGGCGGCCCCCGGTGCAGCCGAATGCTACCGTGAGATAGGTCTTGCCGGCGGCCCAATAGCGGGGAATGAGGTCGGCGAGAAGAGCCTCCACACGCTCCATCGTCGCGCCCCACGCCGGGTCGGCCGCAACATAGTCCTGCACCGCAATGTCCTGCCCTGTCAGCGGGCGCAATTCGTCGACCCAATGGGGATTGTCGATGAAGCGCATGTCGAACACCAGGTCGGCGGTGCGCGAGATACCCCGGGCGAAGCCGAACGAGGCGACCGTCAGCACCGGCTCGTCGCGATCGCCGCCATAGCGCCGGCGAAGCTCGTCGCGGAGGTCGGTGGGTTTAAGGTCCGTGGTGTCGAGCACCGCGTCGGCGGCCAGCCGGAGCGGCGCGGTCATCTCCCGCTCTCGGGCGATGCCATCCTCGGCCGGTCGGTCCGGCGCGAGCGGGTGACGACGGCGAGTCTCGCCGTAGCGGCGAATGAGCTCGGTCCCGGCGCAATCCAGATAGAGGATTTCGGGCGTCACGCCGTCGATCCCGCGGAGCAGCGCCGGCAGGGTGGCGACGTCGAAGCCCCGGCTGCGGACGTCCATCCCAACCGCGATCGGCATCGTCTGGCGCGCCGCCCGCTCGCCGTGAACGAACGCCTGGAGCAGGGTCACCGGCAGATTGTCGACGCAATCCCAACCCATGTCCTCAAGCGCGTCGAGCACGCTCGACTTGCCCGCGCCCGACATGCCGGTGACGAGCAGCAGCCGCGGCAGCCCGGGCGGCTTGCCGCCGTCGTTGGTCAAGCCGCTATGCCTCGCGACACCATCAGGCTGGCAGGCCGAGCCGGTCGAGCGCGAGTGCAACCTTGGATGCCGCCGAAGCGGTCATCGCGTCGACGCTGACCAACGGCAGCGGCACGCCGAGGACCGGCCGTTCGCGGCTGTCGTCGGGGAGACGCAGGATTTCGCTGGTGAGTTCGACGAGCAGCGCGACGCGCACGTCGCTGACGGTCTCCATCTGGACGATGCCGACGCCGCGAATCTCGAGCTTGCCGGCGATGGTCGGCGGCGCGGAGGCGATCAACCGGTCGCCGGACTTGCGCACGATCGTCTGGTCGTCGCTGACCAGCGTAAAGCCGCGGTCGAGCAGGCGCAGCGACAGGTCGGACTTGCCCGATCCTGACGCGCCGGTGATCAGCACGGCGCGGCCATCGAGCGCGACGCAGCTCGCGTGGAGCGTCTCGGATGAAAGGCGCAGGCTCATGCCCCGTCTCCGGCTTGCACGGAGACGCTCATGCCCCGTCTCCGGCTTGCACGGAGACGTTCATTCGACATCCGCCGCTGGCAGGCGAATGATGAAGCGGGCGCCCGAAGGCGCGTCGTCGCGGTCGGCCACGTCAATCTCCCCGTCATGGCCTTCGACGATCGCCCTGGCAATCGCAAGGCCCAGCCCCGAATGGCGGCCGAAGGTCTCGGCTACCGGCCTTACTGAATGAAAGCGGTTAAAAATCGCTTGGCGCTGCTCCGCCGGAACGCCGGGGCCTTCGTCGTCGATCCGGATGCGGACATCGTCGCCGACACGGGCGGCGGCAACCTCGACCAGCCCCCCCGGCGGCGAGAAGCTGATCGCATTGTCGACGATATTGTCGATCGCGCGCGCCAGACGGGCCGGGTCGCCGAGGACGATGGTACTCGCCCGCCTGGGTCGGGCGAAGGCGATGCGCACGTCCCCGCTTGTGCGACGTGCTTCCCAACCCGCAACCAGATCCTCGATCAGCGGCCCCAGGTCGACCGGTTCGAACCTCGCGCGGGCAAGCTCGGCATCGGTCCGCGCAGCTTCGGAAATATCGCCGATCAGCCGGTCGAGGCGGACGACGTCCTGCCGCACCACGTCGGTCAATTGCGCGCGCAGCTTCGGATCCTCGACCCGCTCGAGGCTTTCGACGGCAGAGCGTAGGGATGCGAGCGGATTGCGAAGCTCATGCGTGACGTCAGCGGCAAAAGCTTCGATATTGTCGATGCGATGGCGCAGCGACTGGCTCATGTCGCTGACGGCGCGCGCCAGCATCCCGATCTCGTCGCGGCGGGAGGGGAGGCGCGGCACCCGCACCTCGCGCGATCTCCCGAGGCGAACGCGGTGTGCCGCCCGCGCAATCCGCCGCAGCGGATCGACGATCGTGCGCGCCAGAAACAGCGACAGCGCGACGGACAGCAGCGCAGCGAACCCCATCGCCAACCCCAGTGTCGCCCGCTCGCTGCGGATGAGGCGCGTATAGTTGCGATCGTTGACCATCGTCATCACGACCGAACCATCGTTGAGCGGTGCGGCAGCCGACAGCATGGGTGTGAGATCAGGCGCTTCGCGCACCATGCTCTGCGGCGTACGGGTGGAGAACGCCGCGCGCGCTTCGCTCCAGCTTTGCCGCGAATCGAGGGCGGGATCGGCGAAGGGCTCCAGATAGCCATCCTGCGTCAATGCATTGAAGCCGCGGTCGAGTAGCCGTGCGGCGGCTTTGGTCCATGGCTGGCTCTTGGGATCGCGCAGCGTGAAGGTCGGGCCCGTTTCCCGCCAGCTGTCGAGCTCCAGATGGCCGTCCGGCGCATAAAGCCGCACGCGGCTCTTCGCCTCCGTCCCCAGCCGCGCCAGGATCTGGTTGCGCATTGCCCGCGGAGCGGTCGTCAGCGCCCCGGCGGCGAAGCTCGCCTCGGCGGTGATCCGCTCAAGGCGCTCCTCCAGCAGCTGATCGCGGAATGCATCGAGCGAGAAGATGCCGAACGCCATCAGCACGAGGGTGAGCAAATTGGTGGCGAGGAGCCGGGTCGCGAGCGTGTGCCGCCCGCGGAAGGGCAGCCTCGGCTCGGCCGGCCTATTCCTCGCCGAAACGGTATCCGACGCCATAAAGGGTCTCGATTGCGTCGAAGCTGGAATCGACGACGCGGAACTTGCGTCGGACGCGCTTGATGTGAGGATGTTGCGGTCGTCATCGACGAGCGCGATTACGGGGCTCATGGGCGCTCCGGCTGTGCCGCGATTCGCCTCCAGCTACCCGCCACATCGACTGAGGACAAGCGGAGCGACTTTGACCGGTCGCGGCGCCGTGACTATAGCCTCGGGCAGACGTATGCGGGGGCGCCTCGAACAGGGGTCGCCTCCGCTCGATTTTTAAGGGAGGTTGAACGGTGAGTGAGCGGTTTTCTTCGCACGGGCTCGATGCTCAGGGAATTCGAACCGGCGCGACGCTCCACTGGAATCTGACGACCGCACCGCTGGTCGAACATGCTGTTCAGCGCGGCGAGGGCCTGCTCGCCAACGGTGGCCCACTGGTCGTCAAGACCGGCAAGCATACCGGCCGCAGCGCGCAGGACAAGTTTACCGTGCGCGATGCAGAGACCGAAAACACCGTCTGGTGGGGCAAGTCCAACAAGGCGATGGCGCCGGCGGATTTTGCCGCACTCAAGGCGGATTTCCTCACCCAGCTGGGTACCAAGGACACGCTGTTCGTTCAGGACCTTTTCGGCGGCTCTCAGCCCGAGCACCGGGTAAAGGTGCGGGTGATCAACGAATATGCCTGGCACAGCCTGTTCATCCGCACGATGCTGGTCCGGCCGGAATCCGACGAGCTGGCGAACTTCGTTCCGGAATTCACCATCATCGACCTGCCGAGCTTTCGCGCGGATCCGGCGCGCCACGGCTGCCGCAGCGAGACGGTCATCGCCGTCAACCTGACCGAGAAGCTGATCCTGATCGGCGGCACCGAATATGGCGGCGAGATGAAGAAGTCGGTGTTCGGCCTTCTCAACTATCTCCTTCCGCCGCAAGGCATCATGCCGATGCACTGCTCGGCCAACATCGGTCCCAACGGCGACACCGCGGTCTTCTTCGGCCTGTCCGGAACGGGCAAGACGACCTTGTCGGCGGACAAGAGCCGCACCCTGATCGGCGACGATGAGCATGGCTGGTCGGACACCGCAGTCTTCAATTTCGAAGGCGGCTGCTACGCCAAGATGATCCGCCTCTCGGCCGAGAGCGAGCCCGAGATTTACGCTACCACCAGGCGCTTCGGGACCCTGCTCGAGAATGTCGTGATGGACCCGGTCACGCGGGAGCTCGACCTCGATGATGCAACGCTCGCGGAGAACAGCCGCGGGGTCTATCCGATCGACTTCATCCCGAACTCATCCGAGGACAACCTCGGCCCGGTGCCGAAGAACCTCATCATGCTGACCGCGGACGCGTTCGGCGTGCTGCCGCCGATCGCGCGACTGACGCCGGACCAGGCGATGTATCACTTCCTGTCGGGCTACACCGCCAAGGTGGCCGGGACGGAGATCGGCGTGACCGAGCCGGAGGCGACCTTCTCGACCTGCTTCGGCGCGCCGTTCATGCCGCGCCATCCCTCGATCTACGGCAATTTGCTTAAGCAGCGCATCGCCGAGGGCAACGTCGCCTGCTGGCTGGTCAACACGGGCTGGACCGGCGGCAAATACGGCATCGGCCACCGCATGCCGATCAAGGCGACCCGGGCGCTGCTCAACGCCGCGCTCGATGGCAGCCTGAACGATGCCGAGTTCCGCAAGGACTCGAACTTCGGCTTCGAAGTGCCGGTCGCCGTGACCGGAGTCGACCTGTCGATCCTCGACCCGCGCCAGACCTGGGTCGACCGCAATGAGTATGATCGCATGGCGGCGAAGCTGGTCGACCTGTTTGTCGAGAATTTCGCGCAGTTCGCGGATCATGTCGACGACGGCGTGCGGCAGGCGGCGCCGAAGGTCGCCGCCTAGCGCCATTTGGGTTCCCTGACGCGGAACGCGTGCGCATCGCCAAACATTTAGGCGCACAATCAGCAAGGGAGTTACAACAATGGATATCGGTTCGATCCTAAATCAGGTCGGCGGCGCAGGCGCGATCGGGCGTGAACTCGGCGTCGACCAGTCGACGGTTGAGAGTGGTGCTGGGGCGCTGCTGCCGCACGTCACCAAGGGAATTGAGTCGCAGGGCCTCCCTGCCGGAGCATCCGATCAGTTGGGTGTCGACCCGCAGGCCATTGGTTCGGCGCAGGCCGGTGCCGGCGGCGGACTGGGCGGTTTGCTCGGCGGGCTGATGGGCAGTGGTGGTGGCGGCGGCCTGCTCGGCGGCCTCATGGGCGGCGGTATCGGCAATCAGGTGCTGGGCCATATCTTCGGCTCCAAGGACGCGAGCCGGAGTGTCGCTACGGACGCCTCGCAACAGAGCGGAGTCGACCCGTCGGTGCTCAAGAAACTGCTGCCGATCGTCGCCGGTGCCGTAGCGATGCATTATGTGACCCACCGCGGGCAGGGCGCAAGCGCTGGCGCGGATGCCGGTCAGGGCGGCGGGATGCTCGGTTCGATTCTCGGCGGGCTCGGGCGCTAGGCTTTCGTTCGCGCGATATAATCGTCGACGTTCAACGCGAGCACGTCGAGCGGGACGTTGCCGCCTTGCACGACCGTGTCGTCGAACGCCTTGAGATCGTAGCGCGAACCGAGGGCGGCCTGCGCCTTCGCCCGCTGACGCAGGATCTCATCCTGTCCGATCTTGTAGCCGCAGGCCTGGCCCGGCCAACTGCAATAGCGGTCGACCTCGCTCGCCACTTCCAGCGGGTTCGAGCCGTTACGATCGACGAAGAACTGTACCGCCTGCTCGCGCGTCCAGCGTTTGGCATGAAGGCCGGTGTCGACCACCAGCCGGCAGGCGCGGAAGGCGATCGACTGGAGATAGCCGAGCCGCCCGGCCGGGAAGTCGTCGTAGATGCCGAGCTCATCGACCAGCTGCTCGGCGTAAAGCGCCCAGCCTTCGGAGTAGGCATTAAACGCCAGGATCGAACGGATCAGCGGCAGCTTGAACGTATATTCGCCCTGCCACACGTGACCTGGGATGGCCTCGTGCGCTGCAAGGTCGGGCAGGCTGTATTTGCTGTGCAGGTCGGTGCTGCGCAGGTTGATCCAGAACTTGCCCGGGATCTTGCCGTCGATCGACCCTGGCCCGCCATAGGCGCCGGGCGCGCCGGGCTCCTCGTCCGGCGGCAGCCGCTTCACCTCGAGATTGCCGCGAACCAGCGTGTTGAAGGCGAGCGGCAGTTTGGTGCGGATGATGCGCAGCCGCTCGGCGATGAACGCCATGATTTCGGCCCGGCCCTTGTCGCCCTCCGAGAACTTGTAGCGCGGGTCCTTCGCCAGCGCTTTCATCCGTTCGCCGACCGGGCCTTGGGTGTAGCCGAGCGACTTGAGGATCGGGTCCATCCGGCCTTGAAGCGCATCCAGCTCCGCAAGGCCGCGGCGGTGGATTTCGTCGGCCGACAGCGGCGTCGTGGTGCTCGCCCGCAGCGCATAGGCGTAATATTCGGCGCCGTGTGGCCGCGACCACATGCCAGCGATGTCGCTCGCGTGCGGCCGTTGCCGCTCAAGCTCGGCGATCTGACGGTCGAGTGCGGGGGCGATCCGCTGCGTCGTGATTCTTCTTGCGCGGGCTGCCCAGTCGCCGGGGATCGCCTTGGTGCGGCGCTCGATCGATTCGACCAGCCCGCCGCCTTCATGTGCGGACTTGGCCGAGTTGCCGAGCTGGCGAAGCGCCTTGTCGATCAGGAAAGCGGGCGGAATGACGCCTTGCGCGGCGGTCGCCTTCATCCGCCCGAGTTCGCCGTCGAGTTGCGCGGGGAATTGATCGAGCCGCGCGAGATAGGCTTCGGCGTCGGCCGCATTCTCGATCACATGATCGCTGTCGAGAAACTTGGGCGTGTCGAGGTAGGCCCCAGTGTTCTGAATCACGACATAGGGGGAGTTGCGATAGCCGCCCACGGCGACGTCGCCATAAGGCAGCGCATAGCCCCGCAGCCCGGTGCAATAGGCGCTCTTCACCACTTCGAGGCTCGTGCGAGTCGAGTGGCTGAGCCGCGAC
>JAIVIZ010000085.1 GCA_020200315.1 Sphingomonadales bacterium
TGCCAAGGCCGAGCACATCGACCTTCATGAACTTCAATTCTTCGATGTCATCCTTTTCCCATTCGATGACATGGCGGTCCGGCATCGCAGCAGGCTCGATCGGCACAAGATCGTCGAGCCGGTCGCGGGTGAGCACGAAGCCGCCCGGATGTTGGCTGAGGTGACGCGGCGTGCCGATGAGCTGGCGAGCAAGGTCCAGCGTCAAAGCGAGGCGCGGATCGGTGCTGTCGAGGTTCAACTCATCGACGTGGCGCTGCTCAACACCTTCGTTCGACCAGCCCCACACCTGACTGGCGAGCGCGCCGGTCATGTCTTCCGGCAGCCCTAGAGCCTTGCCCACTTCGCGCACCGCACCTCTGGAGCGATAGCGACTGACTACAGCAGTAAGCGCGGCGTGCTGGCGGCCATAGGTCTCATAAATCCACTGGATCACTTCCTCGCGGCGCTCATGCTCAAAATCGACATCGATGTCGGGCGGCTCGTCGCGTGCTTCGGAGATGAAGCGCTCGAACAGCAGCTCATGCGCGACAGGATCGATGGAGGTGATCCCAAGGATGTAGCAAATCACCGAATTGGCGGCTGATCCGCGCCCCTGACACAGAATGCCCTGGCTTCTGGCGAACGCGACGATGGAGTTCACCGTCAGGAAATAAGGCGCGTAGCCCAGCCGCTCGACCAGTTTCAGCTCATGGGCGAGGAGATGGAAGTAGGCGTCCGGCACGCCATTCGGGAACTTGGCAGTCAGCCCTTCACGGGTCATTTGTTCCAACGCCTGCTGAGGCGTCCGGCCGGACATCACGATCTCGCCGGGATATTGATAGCTCAGCTCGCGAAGCGAGAAGGTGCAGCGACCGGCAATATCGGCGCTCGCCTGAATTGCATCGGGATAAGCGGCAAACCGCCGTTCCATCTCGACAACGCTCTTCAAGTGCCGGTCGGCATAGCGCTCGCGCCGGAACCCAAGATCGTCGATGGTGCACTTGTGGCGGATGGCTGTGACCACGTCCTGAAGCATCCGGCTGTCGGGTGAGTCATAGAGAACGTCGCCTGTTGCCAGACTGCGAATGCCGAACCGGCGTGCCATTGCATCGAGCTGATGGAGGCGGATCGAGTCGCCCGGACGGCGGCGGAAGCTCAGCACCAGATGGGCGTCGCTGCCAAAAATGTCCTTCATTCGAGCGAGCGCAACGCCGGTGGTCTCATCGGGGCGATCCGGGACGAGCGCTGCAATCAGTCCCTCAGCATAGTTGGCGACATCCTCCCAATGAAGGAAGCATTGGCCCTTCTCGCCCTTCTTCGGCTCGGCTCGGTTCTTGCCAACGGTAAGCAGGCGGGTGAGCTGGGACCATGCGGCACGGTTCTTCGGCCATAGGAGCAGCGAGCTTCCATCCACCAAATCCAGACGGCAGCCAGCTATGAGGCGGACATTGGTCGCATCGGCGGCGATGGTGGCCCGGACCAGTCCGGCAACGCTGTTGCGATCCGTGATTCCGAGCGCCGGATAGCCGAGCAGCGCAGCAGCCGAGAACAGCGCCTCACATGATGAAACACCCCGAAGGAAGCTGAAGTGGCTGGTCGCGTTCAGCTCGACATAGGTCATGCGAACACGCCGTGGACATACCAGCTAAGATCGCCGGTGCGCCCGTCCACGCCGTCCCCCTTGCGGAACAGCCAGAAGCGAGCGCCGCT
This sequence comes from Sphingomonadales bacterium, assembly GCA_020200315.1. Classification (GTDB taxonomy): domain Bacteria; phylum Pseudomonadota; class Alphaproteobacteria; order Sphingomonadales; family Sphingomonadaceae; genus Sphingomicrobium. The sequence continues at coordinate 1,690 of JAIVIZ010000085.1, forward strand.
ATCATCCTCGACCTGAAAATAGTCGCGCACGGCTTCGGTCTCGCCGATGCGCTTCCACCATTCGCCAAAGATGCGTTCCGGCCCATCGGCCTTGCGGATTCGATGCGTCTTGCCGCGCCATGAGAAGCGAACAGGCGGCTGGTCGGGAAGTCCGGCAATGACTTTGTCGACAGGCTCAGGGCGATGAAGGAGGCGCACTGGACGCGGCCATTCACGAGGCCATGCTTCGGTTCGGTTCAACGCCGGGACACGCCGGACGCTGCGCTCGGGAACGTCGCTCTCGACAGCGCTGCAACGAAAGACGTGCGAGGATCCAATGCGGCTCGCAATCCGATCGATCAGTGGCGGTAGATCGGCGTCGTGTTCAGCGCCGCCAATCTGCTGTGCCTTCAGGGGTTCGCAGCGGCTGGCGACAAGGTGCATCGCTTCGATTCCGAATCCCGGTTCGATTGCTTCCACCTTCATGCCGAGCAGGTGCCGCAGATGCCTGCCGTCGCGGGTTGCACCGACCGTGCCGATCACGAGCTTCTGCTCGTCGCCGTCAATCCGGTCGCAGATCAGGGCCACCTGCCGAACTCCAAGCCCTAACCTTTCCAGCCGCTCCACCAGCAGGGCGGCAAGATCAGCCAGCACCTGCTCGATAGCCTCGGCTGAACTGATCGGTTCGAGGAAGCGCAGCGTGGCTTGCGGCTGCTCTTGGAGGACGATCGGCTCGAACGGCTCCTCGCTTCGCCCGAGCGCCTGATCGAGCCGCGTGAGCAGACTTGCTCCGAAGCGACGTGCCAGCGGTCCTCGCGGCATTCCGATCAGCTCGCCGATGGTCTCGATCCCGAACCGGCGCGCGGAAGCGAGGGCATGGTCGTCTAATCTCAGTGCGGCTGGAGGCAGAGGAGCAATCGCTTCGGCTTCATGCCCGTTGGAGCAAAGGCTGATGCTGTCTCGGCCAAAGCGGGCGAGCGCGTGTGCTGCGCCGGTCGTGCCCGCCACTGCGATCCGCGCATCGAAGCCGAGGTGGGAGCAGAAGCGCAGGATGCGCTGGCACATCCGCCGTTCGCCGCCGAACAGGTGCGATACGCCGCTGAGGTCCAGCCATAGCCCGTCCTCGCCAGAGAGGGCTGCGCGTGGCGTCCAGCGGCTTGCTGCGAACAATCCAAGACGTTTCAGGAACGCCGCATCAGCCTCCGGCTCAGCGGGGCGGATGTCTAACCCTGGAACGAGCGCACGCGCTTGGGTGAGCGCCATACCCGGATACAGGCCGAGGGAGCGTGATTGCGAGCAAGCGGCCGCAATCACCACCTGTTGCCCCGATCGCAAGCTGGTCACCAGTGGAGACGGTTCAGGCTGCGTGGCGGGCCGGAGCTTCCGATCGATCCGCCGCAGCCGATCGATGGAAAGGCTCGGCAGGGTAAGCGAGGCGACCCGCTTCATCCGTTCCCTCCAGTATCCATTGATGAGGCGGTCCGCCGCGCTGACGCACCAGCTCAATCCTCCAGCGTGATTGCGCAATGCCGCTTACTGGCAGCGGCTTGGATGGCACGCAGCCGATCCGCCAGCGCGTCACGGCCGATGAAGGTTGAGCGAGCGGGTCTTCACCGCTCCGCCTCCAGCGTTTCAGCACCAACGCCGTCATGCCGCTGTTTTCGGCGGCTAGCTCAAGGCGCCGCGTCGCCGTCATCGTCATTCGGCCGATCTCACCAATCACGGCGGCAAGGCTGCCATGCCGCAGCCCTTCTTCCATCACCGCCAGTGCCTCTTCGTCCCTGCGGCACTCGGCGTAGATCAAGCGGTCAGGTCTCAACCCGACCTGCGCGAGAGCCGGGGCGAACAGATCGCGTCGGGTCAGTGCCCAAAGCACGGTTCCGCTCTCGGCTGCACAACGACTGGCGATCCCGGCCGTGAACAGGGTAGCGGCGGCATCATCGTTGAGGTTGCCGCTAGTTCCCGTAATCTCATGCAGTGCGCCGCAAGCGAGTCCCGCGCCGCAGAGCCGCTCGTCTATGGCCTCGATGCCGAATGGCAGGACTTGTGTGCCGGTGATTCGCCCGGCAGCCTGGATAGCTTGCACCTCCGCCAGCAAGGCGTCGAGGCTTAGGGGACTGGACAAAAGGGCTATCACGGCGACTCTGCACGACTCACTTGTTCCCTTTATGTTCCTGCTCTCAGGAACCAGAGTCAACCGCCCGCATTAAAACACCCAAAGGAGTTCCTCGTGCCGAAAGACGCCACTGAAGACATGCTGGGCGTGATGATCGCCCTTTCCGACCAAGTGCCGGACGCGCCGCTTCAAGGTGTGTGCTGGGTGCTTGCTCAGCTTGTCGCCGAACACCGGGGTAAGCTCGGCGAAGACCTGGCTAAGAAGCTCCTTGTGACCGGCGCGACCATTTGGAATCACAGCAAAGCATTAGGAGAGGACTTCCTAGACATTCAGCACATTACGTCCGGTGAACAGTAGCTCCATGTGCAACCTCTACACCATGACGGCGAGCGTGGATGAGCTGCGGCGCGTGTTTGGCGCGTTTCAGGGCGACACTGCCAACCTGCCGCCGTTCGACGAGATTTATCCGGGCAAGCCAGCGCCAGTGTTGCGTCGCGGCGATAATGGGCAAGGCCTCAAGCTGGAGATGATGGAGTGGGGCTTTCCTGGACTGGCCGCCGCAAAGAGCCGCCCTGTCACCAACGTCCGCAATCTGGACAGTCCATTTTGGCGAGGCGCGCTGAACCGCGCCGATCGCCGCTGTCTCGTCCCCGTAACCCGCTTCTGCGAGTGGACCGCCGAAGCTGATCCGCTCACCCGACGAAAGAGCAAGGTCTGGTTCGGCCTGCATGACGACGCCGATCCGCTGTTCGCCTTTGCAGGTGTGTGGCGACCTGGTCCTGAGCGTCCCTACATGGCGCTTCTGACGTGCGAGCCGAACTCGATCGTCGGCGCAGTGCATCCTAAGGCGATGCCGGTGATGCTGCGCCGCGAAGACATGGATCGCTGGCTCGATCACGAGCGGGTGAGCGCCTGCGAATTGGCCCGTGCTTATGACGATGGCGCGATGCGACGGCTGGCCTAGCCGAAGCCTTTACGGCGGCGGTCACTAAGCGCAGAACCGATCCTCTCAACTAGGGAGAATGTATGCACAAGATTCTGTCTGCTGCGGTCGCCTTGGCGGTTCTTTCCACCCCGGCGCTCGGCTCGCCCTGCCGGGACGGTAAAGGCAAGTTCGTGAAGTGCACCAAGGTCGTGAAGAAGGTGGTACGCTGCCGTGACGCCAAGGGACTTTTCATCAAGTGCAAATAGGGCAACCGATCGGGAGAGTATCGATGAAGAAGCTGCTCATTGTCGCTGGTCTTGTCCTTGGACTGGCATCGCTGTCGGGACAGGCAAACGCACGCAACTACGATTGCTCGAAAGCGGGAAATGCCAATAAGGCTGCCTGCAAGGCACCCGGCGTGACGCACGTCGCTGCTACAAAAGCCACCAAGGTGACCAAGGCGACGACGACCGTAGCCAAGACACGGAATTACGATTGCACCAAGGCCGGAAACGCCAACAAGGCAGCTTGCAAAACCACCGCCGCACAGACGGCACCTGCTGAGGCGGGTCGGAAGGGTACGCAAACGACCAAGGCCGCTAACTACGACTGCACCAAGTTCTACAATCGCCTGCGAGCAGTGTGCCGCACGCAGGGTGCGACGACGAACGCCAGCACCTCGACAGTGGCACCGGGATCGGCCCCAATGACTAGGCCGGCCACATCTCATCAAACGACGACTACGACACGGTCGGCCAACAACGATGCGGCGGGCGCCACAGCTCAATGCAAGGATGGCACCTATAGCCACGCCCAACACCGCACTGGCGCTTGCTCGCGCCACCGTGGCGTCGCGAAGTGGCTTTAGAGATTTGACTTGCGGGCGTGGTCATAAAGCCCGCGCCTGCTTGTCAATACGCCGGCGCTAAGGCCGCTTGATCTGCCGCTTTCCTACAGCCAGTTGCTTTTCGTAAGGAAGGCTCGCCTCGGTAGAACGAAGGGGGTCGTGTGCGGTTGTGCCAACCCGCGACCCCCGGATCGTTCACTCTCTCTCGGCCCTGGGCGCACCTTCGGGTCGGCAATCGGTCCAGGGCTCATCATTGAGTACGCCGCCTCGGCGCGAACTCCACGTCCGGCCTTGCGCAATGATGAAGTGATCGATCAGGGGCATGTCCAGATCGTCCGACACACGAAAAAGCCGATCCGTTAACCGGCGATCATCGGCGCTCGGCTCAGGATTCCCGGAAGGATGATTGTGTACCAGAATGTAGCCGGCCGCACCGATCGCCATCCCGTTGCGAACCACGTTTGAAATGTTGACGGCTACGTGGCCTGGTGACCCTTCTCCCAGCTCGACAATCTTCAACAGCCGAGTTTCATGATCGACATAGATTGCGATAAGTCGCTCGAACTCGAAGAACCCGATCTCCATGCGAAGGTATCTAAGCAGCCCCTCGACGCCGCCCAGCAGCGGACGCTCCGCCACGCGCTCCGCCAAGGCAACGCGCATGATGTCACGCGACGATAAGATTGCCCTCGCCAGCTCCCAAGGGACCGTTCGGCAAATCCGCCAGGTCGAACCACCAAGCACGGCCGATATTGAACCGAATTCCTCGAGTAGCGCTCTCGACCAGCCTTCTGGATCGCCAGCGCCAAGCGTGTGAAGAAAGTTTGTGAGGATTTGAACGTCGGTGATTTGGGTCTGCGGAAGGGTCCAATGAGGCTCCTCCACGCTCGCACGGCTGACCGCGTCCTGACATTCGTCTTCGATTACGAAGGACCTCGCCACGGGCAGCCCTCACGGGTGCTCGGCGATTCGGCGTTGTCAGATTGCAGCCATTTTGGATGAGGTCAACGAGCTGCGGTTAACCCATAGACAAGTTAGAGGGGCGGCAACAGGTTCGAGTTCACAGGGTGTCGGCCCATGGATTGACTTTTTGCGAACTTTGTGCTACACGAAAAGCATTGGCGGAGGTCCGCCTGATTGAGCTGGATGCGTCGCCGCGTCCGGCTTTTTTATTGTCCGGGGGCGGTCGATGATTCCTGATGACGAGCTTGCCTTGATGCCGCTTGCCGCTGCCGGCAATCACGAGGCCAGCGTCATGCTCCGCGACGGACTGCTGCTCGGTGCCCAGGCTGCCGATCTGCCAATGGTGCGGTTCGATGCACTGTCCAAGGCGGAGGTCTTCGCCCGCCTCGCGGCCGAGCAAGGCGATGCCGGCGACAAAGTGACGCTTGCCGCACTGCTCCTGCTGCAATCGTCAATCTACCGGGAGGAAGGTTTGGACGAAGTGGCCCTTGCCTATGCCAGGCACGCTGACGAGCTGTTCGTTGCGATCATGCAGGCTGACGACTGTGAAGGCCGGGCCATGCTTTTGGGAGCCGTGTCCGGGCTGGCCGATAGTGGTGACGATCTCGCCGCACTGATGCTCGACAACCTTGTTGCCGCGATGCCGGCTGAGTTCGTTGCCGCGACAACTGCTGCGATTCGCAAAGCCGAGGTGGCGCATGGCTAAGTCCTTCCTGCCGCCCGCCATGCGCCCCGAACCTTCCTATGCCGAGATGGTCCGCTCGATCGAGCGGGACGGGGGGCTTGATGATTATTCGGCAACACTGGTGCGGGACGCCGCCAAGGGTGTCCGCGCCGCTCAGTCGGAAGCGACCTGTTACGCCCTGCTGCTGGCCGAACGTCCCGACCATGAGCTGGAAGCGCTCACCGGCGCTGAAGTCTTCGCTAGGCTCGCCGCGGAACATGGCGAGCCCAACGATCTGCTTCGCCTCGCTGCCGTGCTGATGAAGCGCGCCGGCGGGCTGCGGGACACGGAGATAGACCGGGCACGCGGGTTTGCCGTGGAAGCCTTCTGCCTCCTTGAGCGGCTGTGGGAAGCCGAGCAGACCGATGTGGTGCTCGATGCTGCAGCGTGTTTGTGCGCCAGTGACGAGGACAGTGACGCCATCCTGTTCGATGCGGCGATTGCCGGGCTCAAGCCCGCGACCGCGACCGCAATCCGCAATCATGTGAAGTCTGGAGGAAAGAAGTGAGCTTGTTCTTGAACGGGAGCGATATGCCCTACAACGGCAATCCAGCCATGCAACAGATGCTGCTGATGTCGGCGCTGCGGGGCCAGAACAGCGGGATGATCCCGGGCCAAAACGGCGGCCAGAACAGCGGCATGATGCCGCTTGGGCGTCCGCAGACGGTTACAAGCGAGCCGGTGCCAGTCGCGCCGACGAACGGGCCGATCAAGGGTGCCGATCCGGCTGACTTTGGGAAGCCGGGCAACCTGCCTCCCGTGAGTGCGCAGCAGCTGTCGGCTGCCACGGCGACAATCGGCAATGGCCCTCGCTCTACCCCTCCCGGTCAGCAACCGGTCATGGCGGATGGATCGCAGCCGCTGATGGACTTCAACACTGCGGCCAGCCATCAACTCTATGATAATCCGCAGGGCCTGACGGCGAACATGCCGGGCATCGCCGCGCATCGCAATGGGATCGACTGGAAGCGACTTGCGGGGATCATCGGTCCCGCGTTGATGGCAGCCGGTGGCCACCCTGAACTTGGGATGCAGTTCATCGAGAACCAGCAGAAGATGCGCAACGAAGAGGCTCAGCGCCAGTTCGATCTATCGAAGCTCTCCCTGCAGCAGAGCCTTCCTCGCGAAGTCGGGCATGCACTGATCCAGAAGGGCAGTGACGGGCAGTATCACGAACTCTACTCGGACCCTGAGCCGTTCGAGTCCTACGCGCAGGCGCAGGGGTTGAAGCCTGGAACCCCTGAATATGCCGCCGCAGTGAAGAGCTATCGTCTCGGGGGATGGTCCGATGATGCGGTCGCCAACCGCGAAGGCTACGCCGGCGTGCGCTTCGGTTATCAAGGGCAACTGCAGGACGCTCGCCTTCGCTCTGGTGAGCGCAACACGGACGTTCGCGCTAACGCATCGATCAACAACAACATCCGCACGACCGGCGTTTCTGCAGCGAACAATGCGCGCACGGTGGGCGCGACGACGCGCGGGCAGGACTTGCGCAATGCAACCGTTCAGCGCGGGCAGACGATGCTCGACAATCGGGTGCGGGGTAGCGCCGCCTATCAGGGGCATGGCGGTCACGCTGGCTTCGGTGGCGGTGCGTCTGCGGTGGCGGTCGGGCCCAATGGTCACAGAATCGTCGTTCAGAACGGTCGCTGGGTCGATGCACAGACTGGTCAACCGGTCCAGTAAACCGCTCAACTCACGTCGTGATGACGTCTGAAATTGGATACTGAATGCCTGACCCTTCGTTGCCACCGCTGCCGCCCGGCTATTCGCTGGCGGGACCGCCTCCTGCGCCCACGCCTGATCCGAACCTGCTCAAGCCGCTGTTCGATGCTGGCGTGGTGCCGACCAACGGCTATCGCACGCCTGCCGACATTCAGCGGCTGCGCGAACAAGGCTACCATCCCGCCCCGAACTCACTGCACCTCAACGGTGACGCGGTTGACCTCACCCCTGGCAACTCCGGGATGCGGCTGAGCGATGTTCAAGCTCGGGCACAGGCAATCGCCTCTGGCTGGCACGGGGGCAAGGTGCTCAATGAAGGCGATCATATCCACCTCCAGCTGCCCGGCTGGGGCATGGCACCCGGCACGCCGGGCACGCCAAACTCTGGTTTGCCGCCAATGCCTCAAGGCTATCAGCTCACGCAGCGCGGCTCGCTCGCGGGCGGCAACTTCGTTCCTTCGTCGGCCACCCCGACCGGCAAGGCCCATGACGGCGACACGTTCCAACTCTCGAACGGTCAGAATGCCCGCTTGTTCGGCGTCGACGCGTGGGAGCTGAACCAGCAAGGTCGCAGGCCTGACGGGTCGCTCGTTCCGCTCGGCGTCAACGCTCGCAACGATCTGCAGTCCAATGTCTCGTCATCTACTCCAGTGTTCCTCAATGGCCAGTCCACCTATGGCCGCCCGGTCGCCGCGCTGGGCGATGGAGGTCCTGACGATCCCGCGTGGAAGCTGGTGCGCAAGGGCGATGCGCTGGCGGAGCCGCAGTATCTGCAAGGCGATCCGCGTTTCGGTCCCTACATGGAAGCCGAGCGTCTGGCGCGGTTGAACCGGCTCGGCGGCCAAGGCACCAATGCCGAGACGCCCGCGCAATTCCGCCATGGCGACGGCCCGTGGCAGGGTGCGACGCCGGGCACCTACGGCAACGGCACGGCGATCTTCGGTGACGAGGCCACCCCAAATTACGGCCTGCGCGATGACGTCGCCAAAGCTTATGCTGAGTTCGCTCACGATCCCAAGCATGGCGCTGCTGACCTGATCGCGTTCGGGCAGTCGAACGGCTTCACGGTGCCAAAGGATGCGGCGAACAAGTTCGTTGCCGCTCGGGCAAAGGCGGGAGGCAGCTCTGACGCGCCGGAATATATCCAGCCACCGCGCCCCTCGATCGATCCCGGCGATGGGAAGTTCGGCACTACCGCGCGCGGGTTCGGCGATCCGTTCAACATGCTCGACGAAGTCGGCGGAGTTGTGGACACGCTGGGCGGCACTGGCGGGCGTGAGAACCTGTTCAACAGCGACCGGCGCTTCGGCGACATCCTCTGGAACAATATCGACCAGAACCGGGCGATCATCGCTCACGACGAAGATACGCACCCTTACTACCGCATTGGCGGACAGCTTACCGGTGGTCTGTTCGTGCCCGTGGCCGGCGAGGCGAGGACGGTCGGACAGCTCGCGCGGATCGGCGCGGTTGAGGGTGGCCTTGCCGGCTTCGGCGCTGGTGAAGGTGGCGTGGTCGATCGCCTGCCTGGTGCGCTCGGTGGAACCGTCCTGGGTGCTGCTGGCGGCTATGCGCTAGGCCGTATCGGTCAAGGTGTCGCTAGCGGCTGGCGTGCTCTGCGCGGCCTTCCTGCTGCTGGCGAGGATGCGACCCGCGAGGCGAGCGCCGTTGTGAGTGAAGGCATGCCGAATGCCGAGTCGCGCTTTCAGGCCGATGGCACCGGCTCGACCGACGTTCCCGCCCCGCCGCCCGGCTATCAACTCGATGGTGCCTCGTCGGCCGCGATGGCCAGCGATCACGCGCCTGCCGTCCTGCACGGTCCTGTTCTGCGCCGCCCGGACATCATCGACGTGTCGCAGTTGCCGCCGGTGCCTGAGGGCTACAAACTCGATGCTCCGTTCGGATCAACCCGCCCGATGGGTGAGCGGCTGAGTGCGGAAGAGATTGCGAAACTGGGTGAAGGAGTCGATCCGGCCTCCGTGCTTCCGCGTCCGGCCAATCAGGTGGATACGCTAGACGAAGCGATGAAGGCCAATCCCGGCCCGTTCCGCGACGTGCAAGCGCCGGACGAGTTCGCGGCTTTGGACGTTCGCCGGCCGAATGGCGGGGCCTATGTTCGTGGCCCGCTCGACACGACGCAAGCGCTTCGCACCATGGGTGGGGTTCGCGACGAAGGTGGCGACCTCGCCCACCTCGGCATTGATAACAGCCCGCGCCGGATGGACTTCGGCTCCAACGAACAGTTCCTCGGTCGCTTGGTCAACAATGATGGCGGCATGGGCATGGACGAGGCGGCTCACGCGCTGTGGGAGCGAGGTTACTTCCCGCAGTTTCAGGAGCGCCCCACGCCTGCCGATCTGATCGACCGGCTGCATACCGAAAGCACCGGAGCGCACCGCTACTTCCACCCGGACGATTATGGGGAAGTCGCTCGGTTCCACGACGCACAAGCGCAGCGTGGTGCTGTCGAACGAGCACAGCACGAAGGATCGTCGCTGACGGAGGACATTGGGCAGCACATCACGCTCGATGATCTGGAAGCGAACCGGGCTCCGGCCTCGGCTTATGACGATACGCCGCGCATCCTTGGCGGCAAGCTCGGCAACATCAACCTCGACAAGCTGGAGAGTCCGCAGGACGTGGCCCAGCTGATCGACCATGTGCAAAAGCGGGTCGGCGGGTTCGACGCTGCGAGCCGCGGGCGCGTCACCAACGACGAAACCCGCAAGCTGGCGGATGAGCTCGGACTTGCTCCTGAGGCGCTGCTGAAGCGCAATCAGGGACAGGCGCTCAATGCCGAGCAGCTCTACGCCACACGCTCCCTGGTTCAGAAGTCGCGCGAGTTGGTCGGCAAGCTGGCGAAGAACGCTGTCGGCGGCTCGGACGAGGACGTGCTCGCCTTCCGCAAGGCGTGGGTCCGTCATGTCGCTCTGGAGGAGCATGTCACCGGAGCGACGGCTGAGGCTGGTCGGGCGCTTCAGCAGTTCCGAATGATCGCCAAGGGGAGCGATGCTCGCGGCGCTGCGGTCAAGGCGTACCTCAAGGGCGCTGGTGGGCGGGAGACCATCGAACAGGCTGCGCAGAAGATCGTCGACCTCATGGAGGATCCTGCTCAGGCGAATCACTTCATGTCCCAAGCGCTCAAACCCAAGTGGCGCGACAAGCTCAACGAGCTGTGGATCAACTCACTACTGAGCGGTCCCAAGACGCACGTGGTCAACTTCGTCGGCAACGCCATGACCTCGATCTACTCGCTGCCGGAACAGGCGCTGACGGCCGGCATTGGCAAGCTCACCGGCTCGGCTGACCGCTCCTATCTCGGAGAGGTCGGCGCGCGGGTGTCCGGCCTCGCCAACGCTTCGGTCGAAGGGCTTGCCCGCGCCAAGAAGGCGTTCGTCACCGGCGAGGCAGCCGACGATGTGACGAAGGTCGAGAGTCGGGTTCACGACGCGATCGGTGGGACGCTCGGCAAGGTGGTTCGTCTGCCCACTCGTGCCCTGACTGCGGCGGATGAGTTCTGGAAGTCGATCAATGCCAGTGCGGAGCTGCACGCCTTGGCCTATAGAAAAGCGGTCAGGGAGGGCGTCGATGCGGCGGATCGCAAGGCCCAGTACGAAAGTCTGGTCAAGGCACCCACCGGCGACATGGCGCAGCAGGCCGAAGACGCCGCTCGATATTACACGTTCCAGCAGGAGCTTGGACCCGCTGGCAAGGCGATCCAGAACCTGTCGAGCCGAGTGCCCGGCCTCAAGGTCATTATCCCGTTCGTCCGCACGCCTGCCAATATCGTCAAGTTCGCAGGCGAGCGGTCGGTGTTCGGTATCGCGATGCCTGAGGTTCGCGCTGCGCTGGCTGCTGGCGGTCGTTCTCGGGATGAAGCGCTAGCCAGGATCACGCTCGGCTCGGGCCTGTCCACGGCGGCGGTCCTGGCCGCCATGCACGGGCGCCTGAGTGGCAGCGGGCCGTCGGACCCTCGGGAACGTGCTTCGCTCCAGCAAGGCGGCTGGCAGCCCTACAGCGTCCGTGTCGGCGATCGGTGGGTGTCCTACCAGCGCTTCGATCCGCTGTCGCTGTTGGCGGGTGTGGCTGCCGACTTCGTGGAAGCCGGACACAATGCCAAGCCGCAGGAAGCCGACAAGCTGGCGATCCACCTGACGCTGGGCGTCGCGAAGAACCTGACGAGCAAGACGTGGCTCTCGGGCGCTGCCGACTTCTTCCAGATGCTCGACGATCCCGACCGCTATGGCGATCGCTACTTCCGCAACCTCGCTGCAACGGCGGCGGTGCCGTCGATCTTGAATCAGACAGCTCAGGCGATCGATCCCAACTTGCGCGACGCCCGGACGCTCATGGATGCGATCAAGGCTCGCACGCCGTACCTGTCGCGGGACGTTGCCCCTCGCCGGGATATGTGGGGCCAGCCCAAGACGCGGGGCGACTCGTTTGGTCCTGACCTGATCTCGCCGGTTGCCGGCTCCTATATCAGCAATGATCCGGTGCGGGCGGAGGTGGGCCGGCTGCGGGCTCCGGTCTCGATGCCGCAACGTGACGTAACGGTGGGCGGGGAACGCGTGCCGCTCAATCCCAGGCAGTTCGACGAATATCAGAGCCTCGCCGGCGTTGCCGCGTCACAGGCGCTGCATCAGGCCATGCGCTCGCCGCAGTGGCAGAGCATGACAGACACTGAACGCAATGAAACGATCAAAGCGACCTTCAGCGATGCTCGCAGGCAAGCGCGTGGGCAGCTGCTGCAGGACTTCCCCGACATTGCGCAGGGTGCGTTCGCGATGCGGCAGGGGCAAGTGCCTGCGGCTCCGACAGGGTTGCCACCGCTTCCGCCGGGATACGTGGTACAACCACGCCATTAGCTCCAAGCTCAAGAGCCGCGAATTGTCTGTTTTGGGTGGAAAGCGGACACCCTAAGCCTCATAGACCGCGAGCGTTTCCGCGCACAACGGTCGCGGTCAGTTCCACGACACCGTCCTTCCGGCGATAGCTTATCTGATCGCCCTGTCGCAGGAGTTGAACGCACCCGCTTGAAGCCGGGTCACCCGAGTCTAGGCAAAACAGGTTGTCGTATCTGCGGAAGTGCCACTTCAGGGTATATCGTTTTCCCTTATCGTCGCCGCCGCGCAGCATTCCGTCACGACCTACAAATTGAAACCTCGTCGCTCCCGGCGCTCCCCAGGAGAGTGTGTTGCCGACGACAACCCGCTGGATTTGCGCAACGGTCAACTGGGTACCAAGCTTCGCATCGACGATCAGCGGTTCGCGCGACTGCGCTTGTGAAGGCGCGACGGCGGCAAGCAGCAAAGCGACAGAAAGGCGTAGGTTGCCGGACATGTATGTTCCTCCTGCGATGTCGTTCGTCCTGCAGTGGCGTTCGGTTACATTGCCTGTACGATTGGATTAACTCAGACCGACCCGTCTTTCGAAAGCGGGGCGAAGGCTTCATTGTCCCTAACGTCCCCGACGTCGGCACGGCCTGCTCGTGATCGGACGTAACTGACCTAACGGCGCTAATGGCGAGCCCAGCTTTCGCAGCTTTCGCAACTTTCGCAACGGGGCGAGTGCGAGCGAAGGGCTATTGTCCCTGAAGAGCTATTGTCCCTAACGTCCCTATCGTCCCGGCGTTCTCTAGCGAACCTGCTCCACGTGAAGGGTGCCGCACGGCAGAGCGGTAAGGAGTTCGGCTTCAGGCTTCGACAGGTCAAGCCAGCTTCGCCAATCCTCCGGCCGCAATACCGCCATTTGTCGATTGTGAATTGGCGCGACGTCCGGTCCCGGCGCAGTCGTCAACAAGGTGAATGCCTCGCCTTTCTCGGGGCTGCCCGGACTCCATAGCCCCGCAAAGCAAAACCACGGCTCGCCCACGAGCGTGAACTTGAACTTCGCTTTGGGAGCTTTCTCGCCCTTAAACTCAAAGAAGTGTGAGGCCGGCACGAGGCACCGCCGGCTGTTGGCGAAGGAGCGCCCCTCCGACTTGAAGTTGATGACGGCGCGGCCCTTCGGATTGGAAGGCTCAAACCCCCATCGAAGCTGAGCCAGCTCTACGCCTTCATCGTAGCGGCGGAAGACGGGGGCGATCTCCGACGGCCAGATGTCGTCGCGGGGCTCCAGGTTAGGCGGCGCGACTGGCGCGAGGATCGGCATTCGCAACTGCCGCAGCGCCTCGGCATAGTCAGCATAGGCGACGTGATTGCCGAAGTCGTTGCACATGCCCGACGAACCAACGACGGGTCGCGGGGTTCAACGAAGCCCTACCTATGGTCCCTAACGTCCTCGGGCGCACGGTGCTGGCCTCGTTCGACCCTTTGCACCTTTTCCGGGTGTAGGCTGGGCAGGTGTAAGGGGTGGCCTCATCCATTATATCGAGGGGATGCTAAGCCTTCCGTGTCTGTTCGGCGTTCATCGTCCGCTGGTTGCCTCGATCATTCAGCGCAAACATGGCTTCACGGCTCTTTGTGACCGGTGCGAGTTGCCGATTGAACGGGACCAAGGGGGCCGCTGGACGACTTCCGAGCCACTGGCGCGAACCTAACCCGCGCCACGGTCTCGGTCTCAATGCTGCCGGCGCGGGCGCTGACTTTCGCAACTTTCGCAACGTGCGCAACGCGCCGAACAATCGACTAAGCGGCTAACGCATCCCCAATCAGCGCAGCACGCGCGACGTTCATCGCCCGATCTCTGTGCACCTCTGTTCCTCGGAAGGCTTCTCGCCAGACCTTGTTCTTCATCCCTTCCAGCTCGTGCCAGTGGGGCGGCCTGTCTTGGGCAATGCACGCCACCAGCGCCTTCGGGAACATTCCCTCCACGTCCTCACTCCATGTTTGTATTCTGAAGCGCTGACGAAGGACCATGCCGTCCAGACCGCTCGTGCCTGCCAGCGCTCTAGTCATTGGGCCGTTAATGGTTCCTTAGCGGCGGCGGCGGCGAGCGGGGCACGGCCTGCTCGTGATCGGACCTAACTGACCTAACGGCGCTAATGGCGAGCTGCGCTTTAGCAGGTTTCGCAACCTTAGCAGGGCGGAGGAGCAACGGAGTCGAACGGAACGCGGTTTGATTCACGCCTTCGGAGTGCCGTCGGCGAGTTTCGATTTGGTGCTTAACTCGTGCTTATCTCAGCCGACAACCAACCGAGCGCGAAAGCGGTGATCTGGCCTAAACCACTGAAAAGAATGGCGCGAGTGACGGGACTTGAACCCGCGACCTCCGGCGTGACAGGCCGGCGCTCTAACCAACTGAGCTACACCCGCAGGTTGGTGGGGCGGCAACTAGGGGTGGCCCCCTGCCCTGTCAATGTCGATTGGCAGGGGCTGCACCGGCGCCGCTCTTCGCAAACGAAAACCCCCTATTCTTCCTTTTCTTCCTCGTCGCCGACATGGGTCAGAACTCCGTCCTCGAACAGGAAACCGGCGATGTCGGGCGTCCCCGCCGCCGAGAAAATCGTCTTCAGGATGATCAGCAGCGGCACGGCGAGCAGTGCGCCGGTCGTTCCCCACACCCACGCCCAAAAGCTCAGCGACACGAGGATCAGCAGCGGGTTGATCTCCAGCCGGCGGCCGACCACCGAGGGCGTGAACACGTTGGCCTCGACCAGATGCAGGCACAGGAAGAAGGCGGGCGGCAACATGGCGGCCCACGCGTCGGGAAAGGTCATCAGCCCGCCGAACGCGAGCAGCAAAATGCTGGCGATCGGCCCCAGATAGGGGATGTAATTGAGCACCGCGACGATGCCGCCCCACATGATCGGCGAATCCATGCCGAGAAACCACAGGATTGCGGCCGTGATCGCGCCCATCGCCATGTTGATGAGGGTGATCGTGCCGAGATAGGTCGACGTCGCCTCGACCACCTGCTGGATGACGCGGGCGGTGGTCAGCGCGCCTTCGAAGCTGCCGCGGCTGACGATCGTCCGCTTCCTCATGCCGGTCCAGCCGGCGAGGAAGAAGAAGATCACCAGCAGCGCGAAGAACATCTGGATCAGGATGTGCGGCGCGGAGGCGCTCACCGTCTGGATCACCGAGGTGGTCGATTCAATCCTCACCGTGCGCGGACCGTTTCTGGGCGGCGCGGAAGCGATCTTCGACGCGGTGCTGTCGATCCAGTGCTGCAGCGACTTGTAGAGGTTGAGCAGTGGATCGAGCGTGTGGCGGACCTGCTCGATGCGTTGCGGGATGCGCGCGACCCAGTCGATCGCCGGCAGCACGATCGAGGCCAGCGCGAACAACGCCACGCCGAGGAACAGCACGACGCACAACACCGCCGCCAGCTTCGACGGCACGCGCCGTCGTTCGAACCATTCGAGCAGCGGCACGAGCGCGATGGCGACGACCAGGGCCGCCGTCACCGGCATGAAGAATTCCGCCCCGCCGCGCAGCGCGAAGGGAATGGCGAGGATCAGGCCGATGCCGCCGATCAGCGTCAGCGAAGCGAGCAGCCGGACCCGCTTGCGCGCGATCAGCTGGCTGTCCTGGACATCCGGTTCGTCGTGGACCGGCGCAGAGTGCGCGGCCGGAGCGGCCGATTCGACCGACTCAGCATCGTGAGAAGTAGTGCGCGCATCCATCACGCCTCAGCATAGGAGCGCAACTTCGCCGCTGCCAGTGGCTGTGCAGCCGCATGCTCGCCAGTGCGAGACTTTTGCTGCGGGGCAAGCCCATGCTCGCCAATCCCCCCAGATTGGCTGCGCGCCATGCTGGTGCCCCCGGTCCGACTCGAACGGACACGTCTTGCGACACTCGATTTTGAGTCGAGCGCGTCTACCATTCCGCCACGGGGGCAGCGGGGTCGTCGCCGTCGCTACTCACGCGGCGACCCCGACGCAAGCGCCGTCAGACGGTGCGAAGCTGCTCGCCGCCCTCGTACGGATTGGGTCCAAAACGATTGGCACCGGCCGTTCCGGGGAGGACGAAGAATACCAGCACCGCGATGCCGGCGGCAACTGCCAAAAGCCCGAATATACCTGCCGTGCCCGCTGCAGCAAGCGATCCGCTGAGGATCGCGGGACCGGCGAGGATTCCAGCGATGACTGCGGGGATCAGCGGAAGGAGGACCCACCAGCCGCTGCGGCCGGTGTCGTGCAGCCGCCGCACGCCGACGCCGAGGTAAGGCAGGAACATCGCCACGACGTAGAGCAGCGTCGGAATACGGGTCCCGATTAGCGAGTCGATGATGCCGATGATGATGTAGCCGATCAGGTAGAACAGATAGAACCACCAGAACTCCGCCCGCGGCGCGCGCCCCGAGAAATCGGCATATTTTCGCAGCGGGCGCATCGCCCAGTCGATCGGTGTCATCGTCTTCCCCCAGTTGAAGTCCCGGCAGCTTATCCCGCTTTGCGGGGATTGGAAGGCCGGATGTCACATGGCGCCAGCGCAAGGCCCTGGCGCTATGCGTCGCCTGCCGATCAGCCTCAGCCCGCGAACGTGAATGCCGTTGGCGCCGGGCCGTAGCGATTGGGGATGGAACTGCCCTTTCGATTAAGCATCAGCAGGAGCTGCGCGAACAGGAGGAGCATCACACCATAGTAGCCGAGCGCAACGATCCTGCCGAGCAGGCCGCCAAAGATTAGCATCAGCGGCAGGCAGAGGAGCATCACGCACGGAACCAGCAATTCGCGGCCACTGCGGTTGATGTCATGAAGCCTGCGGACGGCGACCGCTGCCTGGGGGACGAACAGGAGCAGGGCGGCGAGCGATGCGACTGGTCCGGGAAGATAGCCGCCACGCCCCATCACCGCGTCGACGAGCCGCGCCAGCGTCTGCAGCAGCAGCACGACGAAGAAGAAGGTCCAGAACTCGCCGCGCGAGGCGCGCCCCGCGAAATCAGCATATTTCCTCAGCGGTTGCACCGCCTGCTCGAACACCGTCATTCTAACCCCCTAACACTCTGAACTCGTCGCTTCTAAGTGCAACGCTCCTAACAGTCGGCTAATGACCGCTCAGTTTCGCGGCGCCTGCCGCCGATAGCTCAGCGCCTCCGCGACATGGATACGGCCGACGGTCTCGGCCCCGGCCAGATCGGCGATGGTGCGCGAGACCTTGAGCATGCGGTGATAGCTGCGCGCCGACAGCCGCATCGCCGCGGCTGCCGCCGCCAGCAGCGCGCGCCCGGGTTCGTCCGGAGTCGCCGCGCGCTCGAGCAGTTCCCCGTCGGCCTCGGCATTGGTCCGCACCCCGTCGCCGGCATAGCGCTCCGCCTGCACCGCTCGGGCAGCGGCGACGCGCATTGCCACGGCGGCGCTTCCCTCCGCCGGCGGCGGCAGGGTCAGGTCGGCGGCGCTCACCCCCTGAACGTCGACGTGGAGGTCGATGCGGTCGAGCATCGGGCCCGACACCCGCGCCTGGTAATCGGCGGCGCAGCGCGGCGCGCGGCTGCACGCCAGCGACGGGTCGCCGAGATGGCCACAGCGGCACGGGTTCATCGCCGCGACAAGCTGGACGCGCGCGGGAAAGGTGACGTGCGTATTGGCCCGGGCGACGCTCACGGTGCCGGTCTCGAGCGGCTGCCGCAGCGAATCGAGCACCGGGCGCTGAAACTCGGGCAATTCGTCGAGGAACAGCACGCCCAGATGCGCGAGGCTGATCTCGCCCGGCTTGACCTTGAGACCGCCGCCGACCAGCGCCGCCATCGACGCACTATGGTGCGGAGCGCGGAACGGCCGCGTCCTGATCAATCGACCGCCCGGCAGTTCCCCGGCCACACTCGCGATCATCGATACATCGAGCGCTTCCGAAGGCTCCAGCGACGGCAGGATACCAGGCAGGCAGGCGGCGAGCAGCGATTTACCCGCGCCGGGCGGTCCGATCATCAGCAGATTGTGCGCGCCGGCGGCGGCGATCTCCAGCGCGCGCTTGGCGGTTTCCTGCCCTTTGACCTGCGCCAAATCCGGTCCGCGCCCCGGCTCTTCCGTCTCGCCCGGAACCGGGGCGGGGAGCAGCGTCGACCCCCGCAAATGGGCGAGCAGCGACAGCAGATCGGGCGCGGCGATCACGTCCACATCGCCCGCCCAAGCCGCTTCGGATCCCTGCGCCGCCGGGCAGATCAGCCCCTTCCCCTCGGCCGAGGCGTGCAGCGCGGCCAGCAGCACGCCCGCCGACGGTGCGATCCGCCCGTCGAGCCCGAGTTCGCCGACGGTGACGTAATGGCTCAGCATCTCCGCATCGATCACGCCCATCGCTGCAAGCAGCGCCAGCGCCATCGGCAGGTCGAAGTGCGAGCCCTCCTTGGGCAGGTCGGCCGGCGACAGATTGGCGACGATATGCTTGGGCGGGATGGCGAGGCCGATCGCGGCGATCGCTCCGCGCACCCGCTCGCGGCTTTCGGCCACGGCCTTGTCGGCCAGGCCGACGACGGTGAACCGAGCGAGGCCGGGCATCAGCTGCACCTGCACCTCGACGGCGCGCGCTTCGAGCCCGAGGTAGGCGACGGTGGAGACGATCGCGACCATGCTAGCGGCTCCTAGCCGCGAGCACGTCCATCCGAATAAGCAACAGTCCCCCTAGCTCGGCGCGGCGAGGCTAGGCGGCGCGCCGTTCGGGCGCAAGGCTTGCGCGCCGTGACCGTCCGCACCACATCGCGCGCCATGTCACGGCGCGACCAATGGCGAGCCTTTCTCGATCATCCTGCGGTCGAGATGTTCCTGTTCGTCCTCGGCGTGCTGCTGATCATCGCCTCGCCGATTGCCGGCGTCATCCCCGGCCCGGGCGGCATCTTCGTTTTTGCGGCCGGTCTTGCGCTGGTGCTCAGGACCAGCATGTGGGCCAAGCGCCGCTACGTTCATTTCAAGCGCTGGCAGCCGAAGGCAGGACGCTGGGCCGACTGGGGCCTTCGGCGCCGCAGCGCCCGCCGTCGCGAAGAGCGAATGAAGGCGCAAACGGCGGCGCCGCCGTCGCTCGGCGATTGACTTTGATGGGGCTCGCCCGTATCGGCCCGGCAACCCACGGTCGCCCTCCGCTGAAGGCCAAGCGGGCGACCCTTTTTTGTTGATCTTCGAAGGCATGAGCGATGAAGCGCACTTTTCAGCCCAGCAACCTCGTCCGCGCGCGTCGCCACGGGTTCCGTCACCGCATGGCGACGGTCGGCGGCCGAAAGGTGCTGAACGCGCGCCGCGCCCGCGGCCGCAAGAAGCTCAGCGCCTAGTCTCCACACTCACGAAACGCGCCGACTTCCTTGCCGCCAATCGCGGCAGGCGCTTTCCCATGCCCGGCTTCGTCCTGCTCGTGCGTGCGCGCGAAGATGCGGATGCGGGGATGCGCGTCGGCTTCACCGTTACCAAAAAGATCGGCAACGCGGTGGTCCGCAACCGCATGAAACGGCGGTTTCGTGCGCTCGCGCGGGAGCATCTACCGACGCTCGGCATTGGTGGCGCCGACCATGTCCTGATCGGCCGCGCCGGCGGGATCGAGCGCGATTATGCGCTGCTCTCGAGCGAGCTGGTGCGTGCGCTGCACAAGGCGGCGGCGTGATCGCCAGGGGGCTGATCCTCGTGGCGCGGGCCTGGCAGCTCGGCCCCTCGCGCCTGCTGCCGCCGTCGTGCCGATTTCAGCCGAGCTGTTCGGCCTATGCGATCACCGCTCTTCGCCGCTATGGCGCGGCGCGGGGGGGCTGGCTGGCGCTCAAACGCATTTTCCGCTGCCATCCGTGGGGGGGGATGGGACCGGACCCGGTTCCGTAAGCAAGGATCAGAAGAGTTGACCGACAACCGTAACTTGATCCTGGCGATCGTCCTCAGCGCGCTCGTGCTGCTGGGGTGGAGCCTGCTTGGGCCCAAGGTGTTGCCGACCGCCACTCCGCAGACGGTGCAGGTCCGGAACGGGCAGCCGCAGGCCACACCGCAGCCGCAGGCGAGCCCAGCCGGCGCACCGTCGCCCACCGCGCCCGCTGCGCCTCTAGGCGTCCGCGCCGACGTGCTGCGCTCGACCCCACGCGTCAAGATTGACACGCCGAGCCTGTTCGGCTCGATCAATCTCAAGGGTACTCGGATCGACGATCTCCGCCTGCTTCGGCAGCGGGAAACGATCGCGGCCAACTCGGCGCCGATCCGCCTGTTCTCGCCGCCGGGCGCGCCGGGCGCCTATTTCGCCGGGGTCGGCTGGACCGCGGAGGGCATCCAGGTTCCAGGCCCCGATACCGTGTGGCAGGCATCGTCCCGTCTGCTGCAGCCGGGCAAGCCGGTGACGCTCAGCTGGACCAACCCCACCGGCCAGCGCTTCGAGCAGCTGATCGGTGTCGACGATCTCTACCTGTTCACGATTCAGCAGCGCATGGTGAACGGCGGGAACGCGCCCGTAACCGTGCGGCCCTATGGCTTCGCCAGTCGAGCGAATAAATCAGTCGATCCATCGACCGCCAACAATCACGTCGGGCCCGTCGGCGTTTATGATCGTGCGGCAAACTACGACCTCGATTTTGCCAATCTTGACGGACAAGAGCCCAGCTTTTTCGCCCACTTGTTTGGAACGAGTGCGAAACCCGGGGTAAATAACTATCAGGCCTCAACCGGCTGGCTTGGGTTCACGGATAAATATTGGCTTGCCGCTCTCAGTCCGGGTTCCGCGTTCGACGCCAGTTTCCGTCACACCCCTACCGGCGGTTACCAAGCCGACTACGCCGCCTCGCCGCAGCAGGTCGCCGCCGGCCAGACCGCCACCACCGAGGTCCGCCTGTTTGCCGGCGCCAAGGAAAAGGCCGCGCTTGACCGTTACGAGAATGAGGGGATCGCCAAGCTCTCCAAGTCGATCGACTGGGGCTGGTTCGAATGGTTCATGCGGCCGATCTTCGCCCTCCTGCTCGTGCTGTTCAGGCTGACGGGCAATTTCGGAGTCGCGATCATCTGCCTGACCGTCATCGTCCGCGCGTTGATGTTCCCGATCGCCAACCGCCAGTTCAAATCGACCCTGGCGATGCGGCGCGTGCAGCCCAAGCTGAAGGCGCTGCAGGCGCGCTACAAGGACGACAAGCCGCGTCAGCAACAGGAGATGATGAAGCTCTACAAGGAGGAGCGCATCAATCCGGCCGGCGGCTGCCTGCCGATCTTCCTCCAGATTCCGGTCTTCTACGCGCTCTACAAGGTGTTGCTGGTGTCGGTCGAAATGCGCCACCAGCCATTCATCCTGTGGGTCAAGGATCTGTCCGCGCCCGACCCGATGACGCCGGTCAATCTGTTCGGCTTCCTCCACTTCACGCCGCCGCATTTGCTCGCGATCGGCGTGCTGCCGATCCTCGTCGGCTTTACCCAGTGGCTGACGATCAAGATGAACCCGATGACCGGCGTCGACCCGGCGCAGCAGCAGATCATGTCGCTGATGCCGTGGTTCATGATCTTCATCTTCGCGCCGTTCGCCGCGGGCTTGCAGCTCTATTATGTGATGAACAACCTGCTGACCCTGCTGCAACAATGGTGGTTCAACCGGACCCACCCGGTCGAGGCCGCGCCGGCGGCGGTTGCCGTCGCGAAACGCTAAGGATGTCTGCCGACCTTACCGAAGCTGCGCGCAAGCTGTTCTCGGGGCCGATCGAGTTCCTGAAGTCGGCGCCGGGCCTGCAGCATCTGCCCGACGCAACCTTTCCCGAGATCGCCTTCGCGGGCCGCTCGAACGTTGGAAAGTCCTCGCTGCTTAATGCGCTGACCAACCGCAACAAGCTGGCGCGGACGTCGAACACGCCGGGGCGGACGCAGGAGCTCAATTTCTTCGACGTCGGTAAACCGATCATGCTGCGCCTGGTCGACATGCCGGGCTATGGTTTTGCCGAGGCGCCGAAGGACATGGTCCGGCGCTGGCGCTTCCTGATCAACGATTATCTGCGCGGGCGGCAGGTGCTCAAACGCGCACTCGTGTTGATCGACGCTAGGCATGGGTTGAAGGACGTCGACCGCGAGGTGATGGCGATGCTCGACGCCGCCGCGGTCAGCTACCACCTCGTCCTCACCAAGGCCGACAAGGTCAAGCCGATCGACCTCGCGTCCACCGTCGAAGCCGTCGCTGCGGAAGCGGTCAGGCGCCCCGCCGCGCACCCGAAGATTTTCACGACGTCGAGCGAAACCGGCGCCGGCATCGCCGAGCTGCGCACCACCATCCTCGA
The DNA here is from genome assembly GCA_020200315.1 of Sphingomonadales bacterium. Lineage (GTDB taxonomy): Bacteria > Pseudomonadota > Alphaproteobacteria > Sphingomonadales > Sphingomonadaceae > Sphingomicrobium. The sequence goes on from JAIVIZ010000085.1 coordinate 24,056, forward strand.
AGCGTCTCGCACTTAGCCCATCGCTCCACTAGAGGGCAGTCCATGCTCAAGCTTGTCATCGGCAATCGCGCCTATTCCAGCTGGTCGATGCGCGGCTGGCTCGCCGTCCGCCAGTCTGGCCTGGAATATGAGGAACTGGTCGTCCCGCTCTACAATGAGGAGTGGGAGAAGCGCCGCGAGGGCGACGAATTCGGCCCGTCGCGCGGCAAGGTCCCGATCCTGTGGGACGGCGACACGGTGGTGTGGGACAGTCTGGCGATCATCGAATATTGCGCCGACCGCACCGACCGCGGGCTGTTCTGGCCCGAGGACACGGCGGCGCGCGGCATGGCGCGATCGATGGCCGCGGAGATGCACTCGGGCTTTTCGAATTTGCGCCGCGAGATGCCGATGAATATCCGCAGGGTCTTCGACGGCCACGTCATCACCGATCCGGTGCGCGCGGAGATCGAGCGGATGTTGACCCTGTGGGCGCAGGCCCGCGCCCGCTTCGCCGGCACCGGCGATTTTCTGTTCGGCGACTGGGGCGCGGCGGACATGATGTTCGCACCGGTCGTCACACGCTTCCTCACCTACAAGACACCGATGCCCAATTTCGCCGCCGCCTACATGGACGCGGTGCTGACCCACCCGCACGTCGCCGACTGGATCGAGAAAGCGCAGGACGAGCCGTGGGTGATCGACGAATATGAGACGCCGGCGGCTGCCTAAAAAGGCGTGCCGTCCTTATTGACGTATCGCTCGCCGGCTCCCTCATAGTGTAGGTCGGCATCCGGATAGTGACAGTCGCTGCCGAAGTCGGTTCCGACACAGATGAAGCGACAGAGCCGATCGCTCTCGTTGACGACGTGATGGCCGTTGGCGACTCCTTTGGGAAACGCGGCGATGTCGCCGGGGCGCAGCACGGTGCGCGCATCGTCCTCGATCAGCACCGCTTCTCCTTCGAGCATGACCACCAGCTCGTCCTCCTGTTCGTGCCAGTGCCGCTGGCTCGACCAGGCGCCCGGCTCCAGCGTGACGTCGCTCGCTCCGAAATCGGTTAACCCGAGCGCCGGCGCGAGACGGCGATTCCACCGGCCGGCCACCGGTTCGGCGAGCTTGCCGGGGTAGCCCGTGCTGTTGGACTGCTCGATGCGGTCGAGATCGGCTTTCGGCATGGCGCACTCCTTGCTACGCGCTGCTGATGCCAAATCTCATCGATCCGGTCGAGCTTGCCGAGGCGCTGATCGCCGTTCCCAGCGTCACCCCTGCCACCGGCGCGGTGTTCGACGTGTTGGAACAGGCGCTGAAGCCGCTCGGATTCACCGTCCACCGATTCCTGCGCGGCGATGCGCCCGACGGACCGGTGGAGAATCTCGTCGCCATGCGCGGCGAGGGGGCACCGCATTTCGGCTTCGCCGGCCACCTCGACGTCGTGCCATCGGGCGAAGGCTGGAGCGGCGATCCGTTCGTGCCCCGGATCGAGGACGGCCGCATGATCGGCCGCGGCGCCAATGACATGAAAAGCGCGATCGCCGCCTTCGTCGCCGCAATCCCGCAGGAGCAGGCGCAAGGCACGCTGTCCCTGCTGATCACTGGCGACGAGGAAGGGCCCGGCGCGCACGGCACGGTGGCGATCATCGATTGGCTTCAAGAGCGCGGCATCGCGCCCGACTGCATCCTGATCGGCGAGCCGACCTCCGAGACCGTGCTCGGCGACACCGTCAAGATCGGCCGCCGTGGATCGGTCAACATGTGGATCGAGGTGCCGGGCGTGCAGGGCCATGTCGCCTATCCGCACAAGGCCAGCAATCCCATCCCGGCGCTGGCGCGAATCGTGTCGACGCTGGAAGACTGGCATCTCGACGACGGCAACGATGCGTTCCCGCCGTCCAATCTCGAGTTTACTGAAATCGCGGTGCCGGCGGGCGCCGCCAACGTCATTCCCGGGGCAGCGCACGCGCGGCTCAATATTCGGTTCAACAATCTGCAGCGCGGGGCCGATCTGGTCGCCCACGTTACCGAGGTCGCTGAGCGCGAGGGGGGCACCGTTCGCGCGTTGATCTCCGGCGAGGCGTTTCTGACGCCACCCGGCCTTCTCTTCGACCTGGTCGTATTTGCGATCCGCGAGGAGGTCGGGGTCGAACCGGTCCTATCGACCGGCGGCGGCACATCGGATGGCCGCTTCCTCATCAAGCTCTGCCCGGTGGTCGATTTCGGCCTGCCCAATGCGACCATGCACAAACTCGACGAAAGCGCCCCGCTCGAGGATATTCGTGCTTTGTCGCGCATCTACAGTCGCGTGATCGCGAAAGCATTCGGGTCCAAGAACCCGTCATCCCGGACTTGATCCGGGATCCGCCTGTTCTCTCATGGCGCGTGAATTGAAGAAAGGCAGGCAGATCCCGGGTCGAGCCCGGGAAGACGAAGAAGCGGCCGATCAGGTTACGCCCGTTGTTTCGACCCGCCGCGCTCGGCGTTAAGCACCCACGCGCGATATTCTTCCTCGAACATCGGGTGGGCGAAGACGAAGCCCTGTACCGTCTGGCAGCCCATCGCACGCAAGATGTCGGCCTGTGCGACATTCTCGACCGCTTCGGCGACGATCTCGCACCCGACGCCGTGGATCAGCTGGACCACCGCCTGGACCACGACCCGCGCTTTTTCGCACGTTTCGATGTCGGCGATCAGCGACGGATCGAGCTTGACCCGGTCGAGCGGCATCGCGCGCAGCCGGGCGAGGTTCGAATAGCCCGTGCCGAAATCGTCGATCGCGATCATCGCCCCGTCGGCGCGCAGGGCGGCGATCTCCTGAAGCACGGTCTCGCTGACCTCCATCGCCGCGGATTCGGTGAACTCCAGCTCGATCAGCGACAGCGGCACATGTTGGTCGACGAATGCCTGGCGCATGCGGGTGAAGAAATCGGCGCGGTCGAGCTGGCGCGGGCTGACGTTGAAGGCGATCCGCTGGGCATTGCCCTCGCGGTGCCACGCACCGAGCATCGAGGCGACCTCGGCGATCACCCAGTCGCCGATTTCGGCGATGATGCCGGTCTGTTCGGCCACCGGGATGAAACTGTTGGGCTGCCGCATGCCGTCGCGCGGATGATTCCAGCGCAGCAACGCCTCGGCGCCGGTAATCTCGCCCGTGCGCAGGCTCAGCTGCGGCTGCAGCGCGAGCAGGAACTCGCCGCGCTGCACGGCTTCGGTCAACGCATTCTCGGTGTCGACCTTGAGCTGATGCTCGCGCGCGAGCTCCTCCGAGAACAGGCAGTGCTGACCACCGCCGCGCGACTTGGCGCGATACATGGCAATATCGGCGGCGCGCATCAGCGATTCGATGCTCGTGCCGTGGTCGGGGCTGATCGCCACGCCGATCGAGGCGCCGATGTCGACGCTGTGGCCGTGAAGCTCGAACGGCTCGCTGATCGCGAGTGCGATTCGCCGTGCGACGCGCTCGATCTCAGCGGCCGATCCGATGGTCGGGAAGAACAGGGTGAATTCATCGCCCGCCAGCCGCGCGACGAGCGGACGGCGAACTTCATTGTCGCTGACCTCGGCCGCGACGACCACGCGCAGCCGGTTCGCGACCATCACGAGCAGCTGATCGCCCCGAGCGTGCCCGAGGCTGTCGTTGACCGCCTTGAAGCGATCGAGATCGACGAACAGCATCGCGGCCGGCGGCTGGTTCGCCCCGCCGCGCTCGCGTTCGCCCAGCAGCTTGTCGGCCTCGGCCCGGAAATGGAGGCGATTGGGAAGCGAGGTGACCGGATCGTACATGCCGAGCGCGTGCGCGTTCTCGATGGACGAGCGAACTTCGGCGAACAGGCTGTCGACCGCGGCGGCGAGCGCCGGCATGGTCCGCACCACGATCTCGGGCGCCGGGCTGACCAGATCGCCATCCTCGACCGCCAGCAACCGATCGCCGAGCGCGGTCAGCGCGCGCGCGCTCTCGCTGTTGGGGCGCTCGGAGGCGATGTAACTGATGAGGAGGCAGAAAGCGCCCGCGACGACTGAAGCGACGACCTGCTGATTGAATTCGGAGATGGTCAGGAAGGCCGTCAGCGAGAACAGAAACGACGCGATTCCAGCCGCGCTCGACAGGAGCGCGTTGCTGAATTTTTGCGCTTTCCCTTGCTGCATCAACTCGCATGCCTCCGAACGCCGCACCGGCGCTCGCCTTCCTGAGCCCTCGATTAAACAGTGCGGGTTAAGAAAGAATGGAGTTCAGCGAGGCCGGCGCAGCACCAAATAGAGGCTCCCGCCACCACCGTGTCGCGGGTGCGCACCCCGAACGGCGGCGATGTGGCGGGCGTGACGCGAGTGGGCCAGCCAGTCGTGAACGGCCGCTCGGATTCGCCCGCGAAGGATGGGCGGCTCGCCCGGTCGATAATGGCCGGTAATCAGCAGCACCACGCGGTCACCGGCAGCGATCGCACGGTCGAGTCCGTCGTCGATCGCCGACCAGGCTCCCTCGAGATCATGACCGTGGAGGTCGAGCACCCGATCGGGCTGAACCGAGCCCTTCGTCAGCCGCTTGTCCCAGCTTCCGTCGAGCGTCGTTACGGGGCGCGGCGGCGGCGGTACGGCGGACGTCTGGCGCCGTGGAGGCGGACCCTTGGCTCTGGCTGGCAGGGGCGCGGGCGGAGGCGGAATTGCTGGAGTCACTTGGGCCGACAACTCGGCCACGGGCTCGCGCGACAGGGGGCGAATGGTTGCGGTGACCTTCGCCCATAGCGCGGCTTCCTCAGGGTCGAGCCTGCGCACCTGCCACCGTCCCCTTCGGCAACAACAGCCAAGCCGACCCGTTTGCCGCCATGCCGCCCGCGATCGTTGCGGCTTCCGGATCCGCGCCCCAGAAGGTGTCGACGCGATTGGCGCCCTTGATCGCGCCCCCGGTATCCTGAGCCACCCACAGACCGCTCGCTTCCGCCCGGTCCAGCGACAGGAACACCGGCGCGCCGAGCGGGACGAACAGCGGATCGGCGGCGACGCTCGTGTTTGGAGTCACCGGGACGCCCAATGCGCCGAGCGGTCCCGGTCCGGTCAGCTCCTTGAAGAACACATAGCTCGCATTCTCGCGCATCAGCGCCTTGCCCTCGTCCGAATGCATCCGAATCCAGTCGACGATCGCCACCATGTTCGCGCCGCCCGGAGGAAGCGCGCCGCGGTCACGGAGCAGCTTGCCGATCGCGACGTAAGGCAGGCCGTTCTGACCGGCATAGCCGATCCGCATCACGGAGCCGTCCGGGAGTCGCAACCGGCCCGAGCCCTGAATCTCGACGAAGAACAGCGCCACCGGATCCGCCGCCCACGCCATCTCCAGTCCGCGATTTGCAAGGGCGCCATCGTCGATCTCCGTCCGGCTGAAGTAGGGCAGGCAGGCGCCGGCGTCATCGAGCCGCCCGCGCGCCAGAGTGCCATCGGCGCGCGTGCAGCGCACGAGGTCGGCCGGAAGCCCGTAGATCGGGGTGTCATACCCCGGCGCCCGCACTCGCGAGGCCGCAATCTCCGGCTCGTAATAGCCGGTCGCGAACGCCTTGCCGTCGCCGACCCGCGCCCATTCGAACCGGTCACGGAAAAATGTCGCCGCGCCGCCCTCGGACACGGTCACGGCTTCGGCGCACAACGCGTCCCATGCACCCGCTTGCGTCAGGCCTGAAACATCCGTGCGCTTGACCAATACCGGACAGCTCGACCGAAAGGCCGCGAGGGCGCGCGCGGCATTCGACTCGCCCAGGGGTTGCGGCTGATCCGCGACGACTCCGACGAGCCGCGCCGTGTTGACGACGGGCTTAGCGGGCGGGGGCGGTGGAGCAATCGGCGCCGGAGTCCTGTGGGCGCAGCCGGCAATGAACAGCAGTGCGGCGACGAGCGCGGCGCGCCCAAAGCTCAGCCTTGCGAGCCTCACTCCTCTTCGTCGGTTTCGATCAGCAGCCAGTTCGGGTCTTTCGACCCCAAGTCGCGGCGGAAGGTCCAGCGGTCCCGCGTCTGGACAGCGTCCGAAAGCGAGCCGGCGACCACCGCGCCCTCGGCGTTGCGGGTGACGGCGGCGATGTCCGCCTCGAACCGCACCGATACTTCGGCGACGGTGCGCTTGAGCTCCGCTTCGGCGATCACCGCCTGCTCGATCGCTACCAGCCGATTGTCGAGCGTCAGACCCTGCGCCGTACGTTCCTCGACCGCATGAGCGAAGGTTTCGAGCACATGCGCATCGGCGTGCTGGCGGATGGGTTCGAGATCGCCCTTCCAGAAGCTTTCGAGCACCAACCGGTACGCTGCCTTCGCACCATCGAGGAAGCGGGCGACGTCGAAACTCGAATCCGCCGCAAGAATCGCGCGGACCCCTGGTCCCGCGGTCGGGACGAAGGCCATCCCGGCCGGGTCGAGCGCCGCAGCGGGCTGAGCCGGGGTCGCCACCGCGCGCGGCTCGACCCGCGTATCGGGATCGGCGGGCTTGAGGATCGGCTGCTCATGGCCGGTGCGCTCACCAAGCACGCTGTAGAGGCGCAGGCCGATGAACAGGGCGACGAGGGCGAGAATGACGATGGCGGTCAAATGCGTGTCCAGACTGGCTGCGGCGCCGGTCGCCGTGGTTGCAACATAAGCGCGTTAACGCTTGGTTTCAAAGCCCGCTCCCGACGAACCGCATCATTGCACCCCATCGGAGCGGCTGCTAGTCGCGCCGCGACCCTCGGGTGGGCGGCGCAATGGCGCCCCTGCCCCACCGCACAAGGACCACGACCGATCATGGCCGACGAACCGATTTCGCCCTTTCAGCCTGACCCCGAAACCGCCGGCGAACAGCCCCAGGCGGCGACTATCGCGCAGTACGTCAAGGATCTGTCCGTCGAGAACCCGAACGCTCCGGCCGTCTATCAGTGGGGCGTCCAGCCGCAGCTCGACGTTCAGTTCAACATCGGCGTCGACAAGGTCGCCGACGATGTCCACGAGGTGACGCTGAAGGTCGACGTGGTGGCCAAGTCCGACAAGGGCACCCATTTCCAGGTCGACCTCGCCTATGGCGGCGTATTCGCTTTCCGCAACCTGCCCGAAGAAGCGCTGCCGCCGTTCCTGCTGGTCGAGGCGCCCCGCCTGCTCTTCCCCTTCGCGCGGCAGATCGTCGCGGAAGCGGTACAGAACACCGGCTTCCCGCCGCTGCTGCTCGATCCGATCGACTTCGCCGCCGCCTATATGGCGCAGGTCGAAGCCGCCAATTCGGGCAGCGAGCCCAACGGCCACGCCGCACCCGAACCGATCTCTGGCTCGCCCGACCCGTCGCAGGCCTGACCTCTTGACGAAACAGGGCAAGGTCAACCTCGTCAAGGCGACGGGGACCATCGGTGGCCTCACGCTGATCAGCCGGGTCGCGGGTTTCGCCCGCGAAATGCTGATGTCGCGCATCATGGGCGCGAGCGTCGCGGCCGATGCCTTCTTCGTCGCCTTCCGCCTGCCCAACACCTTCCGCCGGCTGTTCGGCGAGGGGGCGTTCTCCGCCGGCTTCGTCCCACTATTCAGCCAGCGGCTGCACGCCCGGGGCGGCGAGGCGGAGGCCAAGGAGTTTTCGGAGCAGGTCCTCGGCGTTTTCCTGCCGACCCTCGTCCTGTTCACTTTGGTGTTCGAGATCATCATGCCGGCGTTCGTCGCCGCCATCTCCGGCTATGCCGGCGAGAAGCTCGCGCTCGCGACCTATCTGACCCGAATTACCTTTCCCTACCTCGTGCTCATCAGCCTGGTGTCGCTCTTCTCGGGCATCCTCAACTCCCTCGCCCGCTTCACCGCCGCCGCCTTCGCCCCTGCCCTGCTCAACCTCGCCATGCTGTGCGCGCTGATCTTCGTTCGGGTCGGCGGTGAGGTCACCGCGACGGCGCTCGCGATCGCCGTGACGATCGGCGGCTTTATTCAAATCGCCCTGCTCTGGGCCTCGGCCAAGCGCGCGGGCATTTCGCTCCGCCTGCGCCGTCCGCGGATGACGCCCGGCGTCCGCCAGTTCGTCCGGGTGGTTATTCCCGCCACGCTCGGGGCGGGCGTCTACCAGATCTCGGCACCGCCATCCTGCCGCAGGTCAGCCGCCACGTCGGTGCGGGCGAGCCGGAGCAGGCGGCGAAAGTGCAGGGACAGGCGGCGGAACTGGCGATGTTCCTCTGCTTGCCCGCAGCCCTCGCCCTGTCGGTCAGCGCCTATCCGCTGGTCCTCGCCTTGTTCCAGGGTGGCAAGTTCAGTGCCGCCGACGCTGCGACCACCGCGACGACGCTCGGCATCATCGTGCTTGGCCTTCCTGCCTATGTGCTGGTCAAGGTGCTCACCCCTGGCTTCTACTCGCGCCAGGACACGGCGACCCCGGTCAAGACGGCCGGGGTTGTGCTGGCCGCCAATGTCGGGCTCAACTTCCTGCTGATCCCGCCGTTTCACATCGCCGGCCTCGCCGCCGCGATCGCGATCTGCTCATGGCTCAACTGCATCATGCTCTACGTCATCCTGCACCGCCGCGGCCATTTCCGCATCGAGGGCTGGCTCGCCTCGCGCATTCTTCGCCAGCTCGCCGCCGGCGCCGCGATGGTCGCCGCGCTGTGGGCGATCAAGACCGGGCTCCAGCCGTGGTTCGCCGGGTCGGTCGCGCATCGCATGGCGGCGGTCGTCGCCATCGTCGGGGGCGGCATGGCGGTCTATTTCCCGCTGGTGTGGGTGCTCGGCGGAATCGACAAGGAAGAACTGATGCTGCTCCGCCGCAGAAAGAAGCCGGTGGTTGCCGATGACCCTGCCTGAGCGGCCGGCGATGCGCGTGGTCTCCGGCATTCAGCCGACGGGCGGGCTGCACCTGGGCAATCTGCTCGGCGCGATCCTGCGCTGGGTGCGGATGCAGGACGAGGCGCAGTGCCTATTCTTCCTCGCCGACCTTCATTCGCTGTCCGAATATATCGACCCCGAGGTCCGCCGCTCCAATCTCCGCGACATGGCCGCCGCGCTGATCGCCAGCGGAATCGATCCGGAGCGCTCGATCCTGTTTAATCAGGCGCGGATTCCGGCGCATGCCGAGCTGTGCTGGCTGCTCAACGGCACCGCGCGCATCGGCTGGCTCAATCGCATGACCCAGTTCAAGGATAAGTCGGGCAAGAACCGCGAGGGCGCCTCGGTCGCGCTGTTCGACTATCCGGTGCTCCAGGCCGCCGACGTGCTGCTCTATCGCGCCACCCACGTCCCCATCGGCGAAGACCAGAAGCAGCATCTCGAGCTGGCCCGCGACATCGCGCTCAAGTTCAACACCGATTATGACACCGACCTGTTCGTCGCGCCCGAGCCGTTCATCGGCGGCGGCACGGCGGCGCGGGTGATGTCGCTGCGCGATGGCCGCTCGAAAATGTCCAAGTCGGACCCCTCCGACCAGAGCCGCATCGCGCTGACCGATAGCGACGACGCCATCGCCCAGAAGATCCGCAAGGCGCGCACCGATCCCGAGCCGCTTCCCACCGATCCGGCCGAGCTCGCCGGCCGGGCCGAGGCGACCAACCTCGTCGGCATCTTCGCGGCGCTGACCGGTGAGACCGTCGAACAGGTGCTCGCCCGTTTCGCAGGTCAGGGCTTCGGCGCGTTCAAACCCGCGCTGGCCGACGCGATCATCGCCACGGTGGCGCCGATCCGCGGCCGGCTGGAGCAATTGCGCGGGGATGAGAGCGCGCTCGATGCCTATCTGGAATCCGGAGCCGAGCGCGCCCGGGCGCTAGGCGCGCCGACGCTCGATAAGGCCTATCGCATCGTCGGCCTCAGCCGTTGAACGCCTAAGCCGCTGTAAATTCAGCGCATCATCTGCCCGCTTCATCGACTATTCAGCCAACTAAGCGTTATAGAGACTCATCGAAACAGATTCTCTCAAATGAGGGGTGACCACTCATGCGTAAATTGAACCTTGCCGCCGCCGCGATGTTGGGCGCCGCGGTGATCACCCTGTCCGGT
>JAIVIZ010000174.1 GCA_020200315.1 Sphingomonadales bacterium
GCCATCTCCTGATCATCCCGGGCGCCGAAGACCGGGTGGAGGAGCAGGACCGGGCGATCACGGTCATGATCAAATCCCCGCACGTCCCGTTCAGTCCCAATTACCGCCTGCTGCTGCGCAACGGCGCGGTCCGTGCGGCCCTCGACCGGTTTCGGCCCGACCTCATCGAGTGCCAGGACGCCTACAATCTTCCATGGGCGGCGGTCGGGCACCGCCGCCGCAACCCCGATGTCGCGCTGGTCGCGTCCTTCATGACCGACTTCCCGAGCGCCTATGTCCGGCGCGGGGCGGAACGGATTGCGGGGCGCGCGCTCGGCGCCGCGGCTTCGCGCATCGCCTATCGCTATGTCGCCGCGCTCTACCGCCGCTTCGATCGGGTCGTGGCGCTGAGCGAGCATGGCGGCGCGGACACGCTGCGGGCAATCGGGGTGGACCGCATCAGCGTCGTTCCGCTCGGCGTCGACATCGAGGAATTCTCGCCCGCCTTGCGCGATCCCGCCCTGCGCATCGAGGCCGGCGCCGCCGACGGCCAGCCGCTGCTGATCTACGTCGGCCGCCTCGATCGCGAAAAGCGCGCGGCGACGGTGGTCGATGCCTTCCGCATGCTTCCCGCCGATCTCGATGCCCGGCTGGTATTGATCGGCGCGGGGCCGCTGCGCCAGCAGTTCGCCGCCCTCCCCGGTGTGCACTGCCCCGGCTTCATCCGCGACCGCGCTTTGCTTGCACGCTGGCTGGCGAGCGGCGATGTGTACGTCTCCGGCATGGCCGACGAAACGTTCGGCATTTCGGTGATTGAGGCGCAGGCGTCCGGCCTGCCGGTGGCCGGAGTTGCCGCCGGGGCGATGATCGACCGGGTGCCGCACGGGCTCGGCCGTCTCGGCCCGATCGACGATGCCGCCGCGATGTCGAGCAATATCGTCGCGCTCCTCCGCGATCCCGGCCGCACCGCGATAATTGCCGCGGCCCGCGCGCACGCCGCCAGCTTGAGCTGGGACTCGGCGATGTGCCGCTTGTTCGAAGACGCCTATCCGACCGCGTTCGAACGGCGGGCGGCGGCGCTATTCAACCCGCGTTCAGCGTCGCTGGGGCCGATGGCTGCGCTGGCCAACGACAAGGGGAGATGAGGATGCGACTGGCTTTGATCATCGGACTGGGGCTGATCGCGGCGGGGACCGCGCCGGCCATCGCCGCGCCCGCAAGGCAGGCCCACACCGTCATCGTCAAGAAAACCGTCGCGCCCGATGGCACGGTCAAGACCGAGGTCGAGGGCGATGCGCAGGCCAAGGCGATGGTCGCCGCCTGCAGCGACCGCAAGTTCGAGGCCACCGCCGAGATCGCCGACGGCGCCCAGAAGCGCGTGTCGAAGATCAAGCTGTGCGCCAAGCCGGGCGAGGACGACGCGGCCTGGCTGAAGGCGCTAGAGCAGGCCCGGGCGAAGATCGGCGAGATGGACCAGCTCGCCCCCGACAGCCGCGCCAAGATCGTCGCCGACCTCGACGCGGAGATCGCGCGGATGCGGGACTCGCTGGCGGCCAAGCCCAAGCCTTAACCTTTGCGGGCGTCCGTGGCAGGAGCAATGCCATGGACGCCCCCAGCTCTCTCGGCGACGAGCCCTACGGTCGGCCGGAAACCGCCGAGCCGGGAGTCGTGCGACTGCTGGCGCGCAATCCGTCGCCCTTCACTTACTTCGGCACGAACACCTATCTCGTCGGCGAGCGGGAGCTGGTGGTCATCGACCCCGGTCCCGACCTTGCCGAGCATGTCGATGCGATCGTCGCCGCCATCGCCGGCCGGCCGGTCGCCGCGATCGCCTGCACCCACACCCACCGCGACCATAGCCCGGCCAGCCGCGCGCTGAAGGCGATCATCGGCGCCCTGATCGTCGGCTGCGCGCCGCTGCTGCTCGACAGCGTCGGCCCGCGCGCCGACGCCAGCTTTGACGGCGACTATGCGCCCGACCGCGTCCTCGCCGATGGCGAGGCGATCGAGTTCGAGGGCCACCGCCTCGTCGCCGTCGCGACGCCAGGCCACACTTCCAACCACCTCTGCTTTGCGTTTGGCAACGCACTGTTCACCGGCGACCATGTCATGGGCTGGTCGACCAGCGTGGTCGTTCCTCCGGACGGCGACATGGCCGCCTATATGGCGAGCCTCGACAAGCTGCGCCAGCGCGCCGACCGCATCTATCTTCCCGGCCACGGGCCCGCCGTGACGAAGCCGCAGCAGCTGGTGCGCGGCATGATCGGCCACCGGCTGCAGCGCGAGCGGCAGATCCTGCGGCTGGTCGGCGAAGGGCAGGGGACCATCCCGGCGATCGTCGCCGGCGCTTATCCCGGCCTCGATCCGCGGCTGGTCCCCGCCGCCGGTGGATCGGTCCTCGCCCATCTCATGGACCTCGAACGGCGCGCGCTCGTTCATCGCCAAGGAGAAACATGGACGATCGCCCGACCCGCCGCCTGACGCTGCCCGTCGCCGTCGCCGCGGCGGTAGCGGCGCTGGTCATCGGACTGCTGATCGGCGGCGCGCTCAACCTCAAGCGGCACCTGTTCGGCGACCCGAGCAGCATCGCCCGCTCCAGCCTCGTTGCGATGCGCGCGCAGAACCGCCTTGTGCCGTTCGTCGCCCGCTATGTCTCGGTCGTCAGCTCGAAACAGTCGCAGCTGATGTTCACCTCGGAGCGCACGCTGATCCTCCCCGGCGACGTCCGCTATGAAGTCGACCTCGCCAAGCTCGGCGACCGCGACGTGACGTGGAACGCGGACAGCAAGACGCTCACCGTCAAGCTGCCCGAAATCGATATCGCCGGCCCTGAAGTCGATCTTGCCGCCGCGCGCGAATATGGCGGCGGTGGCGTGCTGCGGTCGAGCGCAGTTTCGCGCTGCCGCTGCACGCCGCCGGCATCGCCGACGCGAAGGTCGTCGCCCGGTTCGCTTCCGATCCCGCCGACGACCCGTCTTTCATCGACCGCTCGCGTTCCTATAGTGAGGTGTTGGCGACCCCCCCGCTGAGGAGCCTGCATTGACCGCCCACGCCCCCATCCTGCGCGGCCCCGACCTGCTCGACGAGATCATGCGCCTCAAGCGCGAGCGCAACGCCGTCATCCTCGCTCATTATTACCAGAAGCCCGAGCTTCAGGACCTCGCCGATTTCGTCGGCGACAGCCTCGACCTCTCCCGCAAGGCCGCCGCCACCGACGCCGACGTGATCGCCTTCTGCGGCGTCCGCTTCATGGCCGAGACCGCAAAAATCCTCAGCCCCGACAAGACCGTCATCCTGCCCGACATGGACGCCGGCTGCAGCCTCGAGGACAGCTGCCCGCCCGATCAGTTCCGCGCCTTCCGCGAGGCGCATCCCGACCATATCGCGTTGACCTACATCAACTGCTCGGCCGAGGTGAAAGCGCTCAGCGACATCATCGTCACCAGCTCATCCGCCGACATCATCCTCCAGCAGATCCCCCTCGACCAGAAGATCATCTTCGGCCCCGACCGCCACCTCGGCGGCTATCTCGCGCGCAAGACCGGCCGCGACATGCTGCTGTGGCCCGGCATCTGCATCGTCCACCAGGCGTTCAGCGAGACCGAGCTGCTCAAGCTCAAGGCCGAGCATCCCGACGCCCCGGCCGCCGCCCACCCCGAATGCCC
>JAIVIZ010000063.1 GCA_020200315.1 Sphingomonadales bacterium
GCCCCACAGCTTGTACCAGATGGCGCGGCGGATATCGGCGACACTCTCAGCCTTGATCCCTGCCTGCGTGAACAGGTTCGCGAGTTGATCGACCCGCGCACTGCTTCCGCCCGCCGATTCGCCGAGAAGAATGCCATCGGCGCGCTGGACGCGGACCGTGTCCGGCCCGTCCCGCCGGATCGCGGCATGGACGACGCAGCCCAGCGTGCGATCAAGCGGGATCGAACGAGCAATCCGTCCGCCGACATCAACAGACTCCAGACTATCCTCCCCCAGAAACCACCACGGCACGCCGTTGAGCATCGGCACGATGAGCGTGTCACGGCCGATCAGCGATCGTGCCGCTTGCGCCGCATCGGCGAGCGACGGCGCCTTCACCGCGATGATGACGAGATGCTGGACGCCAAGCTCATCGGCGTTCGTGACTCGGCGAACCGTGGCCTCACTGGCGCCCGCTGGGTCGTGCAGCACCAGCGGCTCCACCGAAGCCGTGCGCACCAGTGCCGACACCTGGTGACCGGCAAGTGCCAGCCGCGCTGCCACCCAGCCGCCGATCGCACCCAGCCCGACGATTGCAATCCGCTGTTCCATCGCGTCGGCAATGGCACGGCGACCTTCCGCCCGCTAGAAGGCGCGACAAATCCATCCAGCGAACGAGGAATGTCATGCCCGTCGATCTCAGCGGCCGCACCGCGATCATCACCGGCGCTGCCGCGGGCTTGGGCCGCGCTCACGCACTGCTGCTGGCGAAACAGGGCGCGTTCGTCATCGTCAACGATGTTCCCGATTCCCTGGCAAAGGCCGAGGCGGTCGTCGCGGAGATCGAGGCCGTCGGCGGCAAGGCCGTCGCGGTCGGCGGCTCGGTCACCGATGAGGACGATGTCGCCGACCTCGTCAGGCAGGCGGTTGAGCACAGCGGCAGGATCGACATCCTCGTCAACAACGCCGGCATCCTGCGCGACAAGAGCTTCGCCAAGATGGATTTGGCCGATTTCCGCGCCGTGATCGACGTCCACCTGACCGGCGCCTTCCTATGCACCAAGGCGGTGTGGGAGAATATGCGCGCGAACAATTACGGACGCATTGTGATGACCACCTCATCGTCCGGTCTCTACGGCAACTTCGGCCAGGCGAATTACGGCGCGGCCAAGATGGCGCTGGTCGGGCTGATGCAGACCCTGTCGATCGAGGGTGCCAAGCACGACATCCGCGTCAACTGCCTTGCTCCGACGGCACGCACGGCCATGACCGAGGGGCTGTTGCCACCCGAGATGCTGAGCCTGCTCGAACCCGAAATGGTCAGTCCCGCGCTGCTTACGCTGGTTGGTGACAATGCACCGAACCGCGTCATCCTGCTCGCCGGCGCCGGCGGCATCGAGCGCGCCACCGTGACGATGAGCGAAGGCATCTACGTCGGCGACCTCGATCCATCGGCGGCCGCGGACCGCATTCTCGATCAATGGGACGAGATTGGAGCGAGCACGACCGTTCCACAGGTGGGTGCGGAACAAGGCATGGGGGAAATCCGCAAAGCGCTCGCGGCCGGCGCCTAGCCGAGGCTGCGGAAGGTCACCGACCAGCGAGTGTCGGCTAGCTCCGCGATGCTATGCTCCCACTCATACCGCGCCTCCTCCGACAGGACGTAAAGCGAGCGCGGGGCGAGCGGGAGGGTGAAGCGGTCGAACCCGCCGGCACGCCTGCGGCGGAAGCGCATCAGGGCCGGCGCACCGAGCGAAACGCCAACCACGGTATCGAATACTGACCGGTCGCGATGCCAGCCAATGCCCGCGCCAGGATCGTAGCGCGTGAGAAGCAGGACGAGTTCGCTCGGCGCGAGCTTTGCTGCGAGGGCGGCGCGCTCGCGCAAGGTGTCTATCCAGACGGGCATCGGTGCGCCCTCGTCCAGTTTCCCCCGGTCGAAATCATAGTGATAGCCGAAGGAAGCGGTCAGCCGCTTGCCGATCCAGCCCTGAAAGCGGAACGGCGCGAGTTCTGACTCGTCGAGCCGGGCGACAAGGTCCCGCTCCTCGGCTGGGGTGACGACATCCGCGAGAACGCTCATCCCGGGCAGAAGGTCGGGTCCGAACAGGCTCTGCTGGCGTGCCACGCGAGGGCAACGCACCGCAGTGCCGCCGGTTCGCCTGTCTTGCAGTGCGCATTGCCATTTGCGCGACGATTTAAACGTTTGGCTACTAGGCGCACAACGCGGCTGGCTGAGGTATTAAGGGCGCGCAGGCCATCAAGCCCGCGCGCCCAAGCCGCCTATCGAGGCTTGCGCCGGTGCTTCGATTTCGGCGTCGCATCGGTTGTCGGCGCGAGCGTGTCGGTGGTCGTTGTCGTTGGAGCTTCGGTCGTGGTCGCTGGGGCTTCGGTCGCCTTGGCTGCGGAAGTTGTCGGCGCGGCGGCGGTGGCCGGAGTTGCCGGGGTGGCGGGCACGGCTGCCGTGCCGCTGCTCGGGTCGGCGGGAGTCGCCGGAGTGGCCGGAGTTGCGGGGCCGGTCGAGGTCGCTGGCGTGGGCTGGGCAAAGACGGCGGGGGCGGCAAGGAGCGTTGCCGCGCCGGCGATCAGAAGACGATGATTCATCCAAAATACCTTGATTGTTGAGGAGAAGAAGATTCGCCGCGCCTCAGGGGGGACAAAGACGCGGCTGAGTCCCGGCTAAGCGGCTCGATCGGTTAATGCGCGCGATTGTCGGCGAGCCGGGGCGCTCGCGGGGCTGGTTGAGGGCAGGCCCCTCGGCTAGACATTAGCGCATGTCGACCTTCATCATCGATACGGCAACGAGCCGCGCGACGCCCTCGCCGGTTCCGGGCAAGCGCATGAC
>JAIVIZ010000175.1 GCA_020200315.1 Sphingomonadales bacterium
GCTTTCCATAGACGGGGCCAAGGTCGCCAGCCTCGTCGGCCCATTCGTTCCAGATGCTGACGCGACGCTCCTGAAGCCAGCGGACATTGGTGTCGCCGCGCAGGAACCAGAGGAGCTCGACGATGATTGATCGCAAATGGAGCTTTTTCGTCGTCAGCAGCGGAAAGCCCGCGGCAAGATCGAAACGCATCTGCGCGCCGAACAGGGAGCGCGTGCCGGTGCCGGTGCGATCCATCTGATCGACGCCCTCGTCGAGGACCTGCTGCATGAGGTTGAGATATTGGCGCATCGCATCACCCTAGCCGCGTCGTGGGCCGGGTCCAGCCCCCGCTATGCGCAGAGGTCGCTCCAGTTTGGACGCGGTTTGAATGGGAAGCCGTTCGATCCGGCGATACGCCATCCATCATGAAGGTGCAGCGAAGCGAGCTTCCCGCAATTCTGGCCGGCCATCGGGCCGCCGAGCGCTTTTTCGCACCATGCTTCAACGATGCGCCGGCCAACGATGAGCTATTGTGGGTCGCGCACGTCGATAGCGGTGCGCGCTGCCTGCACCTCGAACGTTACGAGGGTGCCCGCGATTCAGTCGCACTTCCGGTCCGAAGCATCGTTGCCGACGCCGCGCGGCTTGGAAGCGCCGGAGTGCTACTTGCCCACAATCATCCGAGCGGCGACGCTACACCGAGCGAAATGGACTGCCGCGCAACGCGCGCGCTTGCCTGCGCCGGCGAAGCGATGGATTTGACGGTGGTCGATCATTTGATCTTCGCCGGGAGCGAATGTCGCAGCTTCCGCCGGATGGGCCTGCTCTAACTCTTTAACGACAGGGCTTGATCGCTGCTGGAAGAGGCCGTGGCCGGGCGGCGCGGAACGCGGCTGCATAGCTGTCGGATCCGGTCAGTCGCTCCAATCGGACGATCTCGAACCCGATCGCACCAAGCTCGCAGCCCAATTGCGATGGCGGCATACCGTGACGCTGGACCGGCCGGTCGGCGTCGACGACGATCACCTCGCCGCCCGGCTTCAGCCCATCGCGCAAGTGCCACAGGAACGCATAAGGCTGCTCAACCTCATGGTACATGTGAACCAGGAAGATGCGGTCGAACGAGCCTGCGGGCAGCATCGGGTCGTCGGGCTTGCCCAGTCGCACCGAAACATTGTCGAGCCCGCCGCGCTGGACTCGCTGCACCAATTTGTCGCGGGTCGAAGGAACGATGTCCTGCGCCAGCACTCGGCCGCGCGGGCCGACGATCGGCGACAGGCGAACCGTGTAATAGCCCTCGCCCGCCCCAATGTCGGCAATCGACATGCCCGCGCCGACACCGCCAAAAGCCATGACTTCCTCGGCCTCGCCAAGCCGGTCGCGGGCATCCTCGGTCGAGAAACTGTCCGACACGATCGGCGCCACTGCGCGGTTCGCGTCCGGAAAGGCCGCCGTTTGCGGTTCCGCGCGGCACGCGGCGAGCGCAAGGATCACAAGCGCAGGGATGAGGACCATCGAGCCGGTGCCCTTGATGGGGGAGGGCTTTGCGACACGCTTAATCAACATCTTCGACATCCACTTTCTCGCCGGTGACCCGCTGCGACAAGGCCGCCGCCATGAAGCGGTCGAGGTCGCCGTCGAGCACGTCGCCGGGCGCGGTCGACGTCACGCCGGTGCGCAAATCCTTGACCAGCTGATAGGGTTGGAGGACGTAGCTGCGGATCTGGTGGCCCCAGCCGATGTCGGTCTTCGACGCGGCGCTTGCGCTGGCTTCGGCCTCGCGCTTTTGCAACTCGGCCTCGTACAATCGCGCCTTCAATTGCTTCATCGCCTCGGCGCGATTCTTGTGCTGGCTGCGCTGGTTCTGACACTGGACGACGATATTGGTTGGGATGTGCGTGATCCGGACCGCGCTGTCGGTGGTGTTGACGTGCTGCCCGCCCGCACCCGACGCGCGGTAGGTGTCGATGCGAAGCTCGCTCTCGCTGATATCGATGTCGATATTCTCGTCGACCTCGGGATAGACCCAGACGCTCGCAAAGCTGGTGTGGCGGCGCGCCGCGCTGTCGTACGGGCTGATCCGGACCAGTCGGTGGACTCCGCTTTCGGTCTTGGCATAGCCGTAGGCGTTCTCGCCCTTGATCAGCATGGTCACAGACTTGATCCCGGCCTGCTCACCCGAGTGATGATCGATCAGCTCGACCTTCATTCCGTGCCGCTCAGCCCAGCGCGAATACATGCGGTGGAGCATCCCGGCCCAGTCCTGGCTCTCGGTTCCGCCGGCGCCGGCATTGACTTCGATATAGCTATTGTTGGCGTCGGCCTCGCCCGCGAGCAGCGCCGCGACCTTGTCACGCTCGGCTTTTTCAGCAAGCTCGGCAAGCACGCGGCCGCCGTCGTCGATGAGGCCCTGGTCGCCTTCCACTTCAGCCATTTCGATGAGTTCGACCGTGTCCTTGAGCTCGGTCTCGATCTTGCGCGTCGCCTCGATCGCTTCTTCGAGCCGGCGGCGTTCGCGCATCACGTCCTGCGCTGCCTTGGGATCGTCCCACAGCGCGCTGTCCTCAACTTGCTCGTTGAGCTCGCCAAGTCGCTTGAGCGCGCGATCCCAGTCGAGGAAGCGGCGAAGCAGCTGGGTCGCAGCATTGATCTGGTCGATGTGAGCTTGCGCTTCGGCGCGCATCGTCGGGCCTTCGGATAGAGGAGAGTCGGCGGCCTAGTAAATCCCGCCCTGGTTTTGCAAGAATTGGCCGCTGTCGACGGGCGGTATCGGGACGGCTTGAGCTGGCCGCGCCGCCCGTGCGGGCCGCGCGACCGGCTTTTTTGCCTCGATCGTG
>JAIVIZ010000176.1 GCA_020200315.1 Sphingomonadales bacterium
TCTGGACATAGTGCTCGATCCGCTCCTTGTGCGCCTTGCTGACCGCCGGGCCGTAATGCGCATCGGGATCGGTCGAGACGCCGACCCGCAGCTGCTCGATGGCGGGAATCAGCTTGGCCCGCAGCCGCTCCGCCGTCTCGTCGCCGACCGGCACCACCACCGGCAGCGCCATGCACCGTTCGCCCGCCGAGCCGAACGCCGCGCCGGCGAGGTCGTTGACCACCTGGTCGAGGTCGGCGTCGGGCATGACGATGCCGTGGTTCTTGGCTCCGCCGAACGCCTGCACCCGCTTTCCGTTCGCGGTGCCGCGGCTGTAGATATATTGGGCGATGTCGGACGATCCGACGAAGCTCACCGCGGCGATATCGGGGTTGTCGAGGATCGCGTCGACCATCTCCTTGTCGCCGTGAACGACCTGCAGAATTCCGTCCGGAAGCCCCGCTTCCTGCATCAGTTCGGCCAGCCGCACCGGCACCGACGGGTCGCGTTCGCTGGGCTTGAGGATGAACGCATTGCCGCACGCGATCGCCATGCCGAACATCCACATCGGGATCATCGCCGGGAAGTTGAACGGCGTGATCCCGGCGCCGATGCCGAGCGGCTGGCGCATCGAATAGACGTCGATGCCGGGACCCGCGCCTTGCGTATATTCGCCCTTCAGCGCCTGCGGGATGCCGCAGGCATATTCGATCACCTCGAGGCCGCGCTGAACGTCGCCACGCGAGTCGGCAATGACCTTGCCATGCTCGCTCGACAGCAATTCGGCGAGCTCTTCCATATGCGCTTCAATGAGCTCCTTGTACCTGAACATGACCCGCGCCCGGCGCTGCGGATTGGTCGCCGCCCATGCCGGCTGGGCCGCCTTGGCGACGTCGACCGCCCGCGCAAGGTCGTCGGCGCTGCCGAGCGCGACCTTCGCCTGCACCGCGCCCCGGTTCGGATCGAACACATCGGCGGTGCGCCCGCCCGATGAATGGCTTCCGCCGTCGATGAAATGGTCGATGGTGCGCATGGGAACCTCTCAAGGTGGAATGTGCTTCGCCGTGGCACTAGCCCTCTGCACATCTCCCGTCATCCCCGCGAAAGCGGGGACCCAGATTCTTGAATGGGCTGGGTTCCCGCTTTCGCGGGAATGACGAAGGGCGCCAACACTGTCATGGTCGCGCAATGAAGAATCGACTCGCCATTATCGCTCCGCTGCTCCTCGCCCCCGTCCTCCTCGCCGCCGCGCCGCCCTCGCCGGATGCGCGATTGCGGGCGATCGTCGCGCCGGTCAGCGCCCAGCATCTGCGCGCCGACATCGCCAGCCTGGTCAGCTTCGGCACGCGCCATACGCTCTCGTCGCAGACCGATCCGAAGCGCGGCATCGGCGCGGCGCTCAACTGGGGCGAGGCGGAGTTCCAGCGCACCTCGGCGGCGTGCGGCGGCTGCCTCGTCACCGCCCGGCCGAGCACTACCGTTCAGGGGACTCGCGTTCCAACGCCGACGAGGCTGACCGACATCATCGCCATCCAGCGCGGAACCGAGCGGCCCAACGACGTGGTCATCATCCAGGGCCATATCGACAGCCGCGTGACCGACATTCTGAACGCCACCGACGACGCGCCCGGCGCCAACGACGACGGTTCGGGGTCGGCCGCCGTGCTCGAGTCGGCACGCGTTTTGTCGAAGCACAAGTTCCCGGGGACGATCGTCTATGCGCTCCTGTCGGGCGAGGAGCAGGGCCTGTACGGCGGAAAGCTGCTCGCCGATTATGCCAAGGCGCAAGGCTGGAACGTCGTCGCCGACCTCAACAACGACATCATCGGCAACAGCTGCGGATCGGACGGGCTGTGCGATTCGACCCACGCCAGGGTGCTGTCCGAAGGCCCGCGCTCGCAGGGGCAGGAGCAGCTCGCGGCGAGGACGCACAGCCTCGGCGGCGAGAATGATGCGCCCTCGCGCAACATCTCGCGCTTCCTCGACAGCCTTGCCGATCGATTGAACATCGGGCTCGACGTCCGGCAAATCTGGCGCACCGATCGCTTCGGCCGGGGCGGCGACCATATCCCGTTCCTCGAGGCCGGCTTTCCCGCCGCCCGGATCAGCGTCGCGGTCGAGAATTACAATTGGCAACACCAGGATCTGAGGACGGAGAAGGGCATCCGCTACGGCGACACGATCGATCACGTCGATTTCGCCTACCTCGCCAAGATGACCAAGCTCAACGTCGCCGCCCTGGCCGCCATCGCCAGCGCCCCGCCACCTCCGGAGCCGAATGTCGAGGGGGCGGTGAGTACGGATACGACTATTACTTGGGCGCCAGTGTCGGGAGCGCAGGGATACGTCATTCGACTCCGTCGAACCGATTCCAATCAGTGGGATTCGGTTGCTGCTAAAGCTATCCCGGTCTGGCCGATGGGAGAGCCTCGGCAGAATATGAACTGCATTTATCCGGTTAGTAGAGCCGAGGCGGCAGGTGCGTGCGGTTGGCGCGTCGTCCTACCCCACGTCCGGGTCGATGACTGGATCTTCGGCGTCTCCTCCGTGAGCAAGGACGGCTTCGAAAGCCCGGTCGCTTCGGCGGTGCCCGGTGGCGCGTTCCACCCCTATGTGACGCCAGCGACCAAGTAAGATTTCACACGAAGGCGCGAAGGCGCGAAGGCTGAGCAATCGAACGTCATCCTGGTCTAGAGCCGGGACCCGCCTTTTCTCTCTGTGAGGAACGAAGAAGGCGGGTGCCGGATCAAGCCCGGCACGACGAATCTGCTTCGCGCCTTCGTGCCTTCGTGTGAAACAAATTCTTTCCCGCTGGTTCTGCTTCGCATAGGATCAAGT
>JAIVIZ010000177.1 GCA_020200315.1 Sphingomonadales bacterium
GTGCCACTCCCGCAATTCCCGCACCCGGCTTCAAGCTGTGATCGCGGACAGGAAGGACAAGATCATGCGTCATTCTCTCTTGATCCTCGCCACGGCAGCCACGCTGGCGGGTTGCGGCCATGTCACGACCGTGACCGATACGCGGCGTGGGCTGGACCCGATCCACGTCCCGGTTGTCACGCGGCAGGATTTCGTCTTCGACGCCGCCGCGCCCGATGGTTCGCTTGCTCCCTCGGAAGCCGCTCGGCTCGACGGCTGGTTCCAGGGCATGGACCTGACCTATGGCGACAACGTCTATGTCGAAGGTCCTTATGCTGCCGAAGCGCGCCACGACGTGGCTCGTGTCGCCGGCCGCTACGGCCTGCTCGTGATGGACGGCGGCCCTGTGCTCACCGGCGCGGTCGCACCGGGTGCGGTGCGCATCGTCGTCAGCCGGACTCGCGCCAGTGTTCCGAACTGCCCCGACTGGTCCGAACCCTCACAGCCCAATTACAACAACCACTCGGTCCCGAGCTACGGCTGCGGTGTGAACTCGAACCTGGCGGCGATGGTCGCCAATCCCGAGGACCTCATCCACGGCCGCGAAGGCAATGGCGTTGGCGACGCGCTGACCTCGACCAAGGCCGTCGAATCCTACCGCGCGATGAAGCCGACTGGCGAAGGCGGACTGAAGGACATTTCGACCAAGAAGGGTGGCAACTAATGAACGCTCCGTTCCACGCTCGCGCCGGTTTGCGCGACCCGTTCACCGCCTTCGTCTGCGACGATGCCACGGCCGACATGCTTCGTCCGGTAGCGGTCGAGCATGGCTGGAGCCCCGAAAAGGTCAACAAGGGCGGCTTGCGCAATGCGGTTCAGTCTTTGTCGGTCTCGGCCAGCCCGAACATCCTGTTCGTCGACCTGTCGGAATCCGGCGATCCGCTCAACGACATCAACGCGCTCGCCGAAGTGTGCGAGCCGGGCACGATCGTCATCGCCTCGGGCCAGGTCAACGATGTCCGCCTCTATCGCGACCTCGTCGCCAGCGGCATTCACGACTATCTGCTTAAGCCGTTCACGGTCGACCAGCTGCGCGACACATTCGCGCACGCCCAGTCGATCCTGTCCGGGCCGCGCGGCGAAGCACAGGTCGACAAGCCGCACGTCATGACCGCCGTTGTCGGCGTTCGTGGCGGGGTCGGTGCCTCGACGCTGGCGACCAGCCTTGCCTGGCTGCTGGGTGAAAAGGCCCACCGCACGACTGCGCTGCTCGACCTCGACGTTCACTTCGGGACCGGTGCGCTCGCCCTCGACCTCGAGCCAGGCCGCGGCCTGACTGACGCGATCGAAAACCCAAGCCGCATCGACGGCCTGTTCATCGAGCGCGCGATGGTGCGGGCAAACGAGCGGCTATCCGTGCTGTCCGCGGAGGCGCCGATCAACACGCCGCTGATCACCGACGGCACCGCCTTCTTCCAGTTGCAGGAAGAAATGCGCAACGCTTTCGAATCGACGGTCATCGACCTGCCGCGCCAAATGCTGATCCAGTATCCGCACATGGTTCACGACGCGCATGTCGCCGTAGTCGTGGCCGAGCTGACGCTGGCTGCCACGCGCGACACGATCCGCCTGCTCGCCTGGCTGAAGTCGAACGCACCGCAGACCAAGGTCATCGTCGTCGCCAACGGCGTGCCGTCAGGTGGCGCGCTCGAAATCAGCAAAAAGGATTTCGAGCAGTCGATCGAGCGTTCAGTCGACATCGTCTTCCCGGAAGACGGCAAGCTCGCCGCGCAGGCGGCCAAGCTCGGCAAGCCGATGGCCGAAGTCGCCACCGGCAAGATGGCCGGGCCGTTCGCCCAGCTGTCGAATATGGTGCTGAGCCATGCCAGCGAGGAAGGCTCGGCCGCCGAGGTCAAGGGCGCTCCCGCGGCCAAGCCCTCGCTGGTCGGCAATCTAAAGTCGATGCTGGCCAAGAAGGCCGCCTGATTAGCAATGCACGGCTGGCGGGTGGGGACACTCCCCTTCCCGCTCGCTACCCTCGAGACGGGACGGCAGGACGATGTTGCTGACGATCATGCTGGTGCTGGGACTGGGCGGAACGCTCGTCCTGCTGCTGGGCGCCTTCAAGGGCCCGTCGGCGGGCAAGGCGGTCAAACGCCGCCTTGAGCTGCTCAAGGAACGCCACGCTGATGGCGTGCTCGCCGCCAACGCCAATGCCCAGATCCGCAAGCTGATGGCAGCGCGCGAGAGCCGCGTCGAAAGCATGATGTCGACGCTCATCCCGAAGCCTGCCCTGCTGCGCAAGCGGCTGGAGCAGACGGGCCGCGACATCAACCTCGGCAAGTATGCGATGGTGTCTGTTGGGCTGCTCGTCGTGATCGGCGGTCTGCTGATGATCAAGGGATTCCCTTGGTACCTGGCCTTCATGATCGGTGCCTTCGTCGGCATCGGCCTGCCGCACTTCGTCATCGGCAAGATGATCAAGCGCCGCCTCAACAAATTCAACTCCAACTTCCCCGACGCGATCGAGTTGATGGTGCGCGGGCTTCGCTCGGGCCTTCCCATCACCGAAACGCTCGGCATCGTCGCAAGCGAGGTCGGCGGTCCGGTCGGCATCGAGTTCCGCTCGGTCGCCGACAAGATGAAGATCGGCCGCACCATGGAGGCCGCGCTGCAGGAAACCGCCGACCGCATGGGCACCGCGGAGTTCCAGTTCTTCGTCATCACCCTGGCGATCCAGCGCGAAACGGGCGGCAATCTCGCCGAAACCCTGTCGAACCTCGCCGACGTGCTGCGCAAGCGCG
>JAIVIZ010000018.1 GCA_020200315.1 Sphingomonadales bacterium
CCGACCGCCGCTCCTACATCGCCCTGCTCGGCACCCGCTTCACCATGACCGAGCCGTTCGCGCGCGACGCCTATGAGCAGCGCGGAATCGTGCTGCACGAACTCACCGCCGAGTGGCAGCGCGAGGTCGACCGCATCATCTATGAAGAGCTCGCCGCGGGCCGCGTCGTCCGCGAAAGCCAGCGCAAGCTGAAGACGCTGTGCACCGAGCTCGCAAAGGCCAAGGTCCAGGCGGTCGTGCTCGGCTGCACCGAGCTGGTGCTGGCAGTCGACAATTGGGCCAATGTCCTGCCGGTCTACGACACCACCGCTATCCACGCCCGCGCCGCCGTCGAGTGGATGCTGGCCGACGTCGACCAGCGAGAGGAGCGGGCGGCGGCCTAGCTCAACTACCGCGCGACCTCGATCGCCGCCACCGCGATCGGTCCCGCTGCGCCGGGCAGCTCAACCTCGTCCCCAACCTCGCAGCCGAGCAGCGCCCGAGCGAGCGGCGCCGTGAACGCGATTCGGTTGCTCGCCGGATCGGCCTCGTCGTGCCCGACGATGTCGAGCAGGCGGCGCTCGCCGTCGCGGACGATCGTCACCCGCGTCCCGATCGCCACCGTGCGCCCGTCGGGGATCGGCGCCACCTGCGCGCTCGCGAGTCGCTGGCGCCCGTAGCGCGCATCGCGCAGCACGGTCTTGCGCTCCTCCTCGCCGAGCCCGGTCGCCAGCAGCTGCTCGAGCGCGCCGGCGCGCGCCGCGATCAAACCGTAGCCGCGCTCCGTCACCAGATTGGGCCCGGGCGGGATCGGCAGCTCGAACCGCGGCTCGAGATGCTCCTCATCGCTCTCCCGCCGGAAAGCGACGCTCATGAGGGGGGGTTGGACGGCGAAGGACATTGCTGCGGTCTAGCACGATCCAGCTAACGAAGGTTTCGTGATGGCGAGGGGCGTGTGGTCACGGCGTGAGAGATGGGACGGAGTGTCCGCATGGGTCGGAAAGCGGACATAAAGGACGGTCGGAACTCGCCATCGCACTCGCATATCCTGAGACAGGCGAGTTACAAAGTGGCAGACGGTGACCGCACCTCCTTATTGGCAGCTTGTGCTTGAGGCGCCATTCTGGTTTGCATGGCAGCCGGGGGAGTCTTGAAATCAGGCTGGCGATGACCGTGTTCCAAGTTACCTCCGAGATTGAAGAAGGCCGCTTGGCTGCGCTGCGCAGATATGACATCTTGGACACGCCCCCAGATGGCGCATTTGATCGGATCACAGCGCTAGCTGCGAGCCTGTTCTCCGTCCCGATCTCAATCATTAGCCTGGTCGACACGGATCGCATCTGGTTCAAGTCCCACCATGGGATCGATGTCGATCAGATTGGTCGCGGTCCCGGCCTCTGTGCCTCGGCGATCGTGCATGACGGCGCCTGGATCCTTACCGATGCGAAGAACGACGCTCGCTCACTTGCTAATCCGCTGGTGGCGGGCGAGTTCGGTCTGCGGTTTTATGCCGGCGTACCGCTAAAAACGAGCGACGGGCACAATCTCGGCACCCTCTGTGTGATCGACAAAGAGCCACGCGAGGAGGTGTGCGAGCAGCAGATCTCCCAACTCAAAGATTTGGCGGCTCTCGTGATGGACGAGATGGAACTACGGCTCGCCGCACGGCTCAAGCAGCAGGAGATGGCCGAAGCCTTCGCAGAGCGCGATCTCCAGGCGAGCCGCGCCAGGGAAGCGGAGCAACGCCTCAATGCTGTGCTCAACAATGCCAGCGTAGCCGTGTTCCTGATGGATGAACGGCAGCAGTGCGCTTATATGAACGCGGCCGCGGAGCGGCTGACCGGCTACACGTTTGAAGAGACGCAAGGGCGACCCCTGCACGACGTCATACATCATACCCGCCCCGACGGATCTCACTTCCCCCTTCACGAATGTGCAATTGATCGAGCCTTCCCCGAAAACCACAATATTCAGGGAGAGGAGATTTTCGTCCACAAGGACGGCAGCTTCTACCCGGTTGCCTACACGGCGAGCCCGGTACGCGACGATCGGTCAAAAACCGTCGGGACTATTATTGAGGTGCGCGGAGTCCAGGTCGAGAAAGAAGTAGAGGCTGCGCTACAGGCACAGAGCCGCAACCTGGAGACTCTAAACGGGACCGCCGCAGCCGTCGCGGCGGAACTCGACCTTAACAGCATCGTGCAGCTTGTGACGGATGCCGGTGTCGAGCTCACTGGCGCGAACTTCGGCGCCTTCTTCTACAACACTGTCGATGAAGCCGGCGAGAGCTTGATGCTCTACACGCTTTCGGGTGCTGATCGGGAGCAGTTCGAGCGGTTCGGCCACCCCAGAGCGACGGCAGTGTTTGCGCCAACCTTCAAGGGCGAAGGGGTTGTTCGCTCCGACGACATCACCGCTGATCCACGCTACGGCAAGAACCCGCCCCACAAGGGCATGCCCGAGCGGCACCTGCCCGTTCGCAGTTATCTTGCCGTGCCCGTCGCGTCGCGGTCCGGCGAGGTGATCGGCGGCCTGTTCTTCGGGCACCCGGATGTCGGCGTTTTTACTGAGAGTTCGGAGCGGTTGATGCTTGGGCTAGCGGGCCAGGCCGCGGTTGCGATCGATAATGCCCGCCTGTTCGAGGCCGCGCAGCGCGCAAACCAGACGCTGGAGCAGCGGGTGCAGGAACGCACTCGTGAGTTGGAGTTCGCGCACGAGGCGCTGCGCCAAGCGCAAAAGATGGAGGCGATCGGCCAGCTTACGGGTGGCATCGCTCACGACTTCAACAATCTGCTTACCGTGATTCGCGGCTCGGCCGATCTCCTGCGCCGCAAGAACCTGCCCGAGGACAAACGCGAACGCTACGTTGATGCGATCTCGGCCACCGCGGACCGCGCCGCGAAGCTGACTGGCCAGTTGCTCGCATTTGCCCGCCGCCAGGCCTTGAAGCCGGAGCTGTTCGACGCTGCTCAACAGATCCGCGGGATTACAGGCATGCTTAGCACGGTGCTTGGTTCACGCATTGAGTTTCGGATCGAAGCGGCATGCGCTGACTGCTTCATCGACGCTGACGCGGCCCAGTTCGAAACGGCGCTGGTCAACATGGCCCTCAACGCGCGCGATGCGATGGATGGTGAGGGGCGGCTGACCATCGACATTACGACGGCGAGTGATGGCAGTGGCCGGGAACTCGTTGCCGTCCGTGTCACGGACACTGGTCATGGCATCAAAGCCGACCAGATCGATCGTATCTTTGAGCCGTTCTACACCACCAAAGAGGTTGGCAAAGGCACCGGCCTTGGGCTCAGCCAAGTGTATGGCTTCGTCAAGCAGTCTGACGGTGAAGTGTCGGTGGACAGCGAGGTGGGGCGAGGCACGACCTTTACGGTCACACTCCCAAAAGCGCAGGGTGGTCGCGCACCGGTCCCGCGGCCGAACGAGATTAGCAACGACTCCCCGATCGGAGGTCGAGTGCTAATTGTCGAAGACAATGTCGATGTCGGTCATTTCGCGTGTGAGATGCTACGAGACCTCGGCTTCGACGCGGTGCTCGAGCAGGATGCAACCGCGGCTCTTGATCGCCTGCGAATGGAGGAAGGCAGCTTTGATCTCATTTTCTCGGACGTAGTCATGCCCGGCTTGGACGGTGTGGAGTTTGCTCGAAGGGTTCGAGCTCAGTGGCCAGCCATCCCGCTTGTGCTCACGAGCGGCTACAGTCACGTGCTTGCAGAAGAAAGGCAGCACGGGTTCCCGCTGCTGCAGAAACCCTATTCGGTAGAAGCATTCGTTAAAGTCTTACAGCTGGCGCGTAATAGACAATCATAACGTGCCGAGCGGCGGCGCGCGCAACGGTCGAACTGGTCACTCCCACAGCTCCACCGGAAAAACCATTTTCCTACTCGCTCCTTTTCCGCTTTACCCTCGTCGATGGACCTCTCCTCACCGCCGCGCGCCACCCCACGCCAGCGCCACGACGGCTGGACCGCCGAACGTCGCATGCGCTTTTTGATGGTGCTCGAACTGACCGGCAGCATCCGCGCCGCCGCCGCGGCGGCGGGCATGAACCGCGCCGGCGCCTATCGGCTGCGCGACCGGCCGGGGACGTTCGGTCGCGACTGGGATGCGGCGCTCGCCCGGCGGCGGCAGCGGGCGCTCGACGCGCAGCTGGCGAAGGCGACACTCCTACAGCGCCAATTCGACGAAACCGACAATGGCGACAGGCCGCGTCGGCCGCCGTCCGCTCGGAAAGGCGACAAAGGCGACAGCTCGCCGCAAAATCCGCTCCAAGGTCAAGCCGATCAACCGTGTCGCCCCGCGCGGCGCGATCCCGCCGCGCTGTGGGCGCTGATCGATGCGGCGTGCCGCTGACGTCGCATCATCTGCCTCTCGCAAGCCGAGGCGCGCCGTCCTAAGTCAGGCCGGTGAGCAAGGCCGATCGTCCCGACCATCCCGGCGCGTCCGCGCGCTTCAATGAGGAGAAGGCGACCTATACCGTCAAGGGGACGGGCGAGGCGCCGGACCTGGAGGCGGGGGTGGCGGCGATCCGCAATGTGCTGACGACGCTGCCGGCGCGGCCCGGCGTCTATCGGATGCAGGATGCGCGCGGCGACGTGCTCTATGTCGGCAAGGCGCGGGCGCTGAAGCAGCGCGTAACCAACTATACGCAGGTCGCGCGGCTGCCCAAGCGGCTCCAGCGCATGATTGCGCAGACCCGCTCGATGACCATCATCACGACCCGCACCGAGGCCGAGGCGCTGTTGCTCGAGGCGCAGCTGATCAAGCGTTTCCGCCCGCCCTACAACGTCCTGCTGCGCGATGACAAAAGCTTCCCGTTCATCCTGCTGCGCGAGGATCATCCGTTCGCCCGGGTGCAGAAGCATCGCGGCGCGCGGCGCGCGAAGGGGCAGTATTTCGGGCCGTTCGCCAGCGCCGGCTCCGTCACCCGCACCCTTAACGCGCTGCAGAAACTATTCCTCCTAAGAAGCTGTTCTGACAGCTTTTTCGCCAACCGCTCGCGGCCGTGCCTGCTCTACCAGATCCGCCGCTGCTCGGCGCCGTGCGTCGGGCGGATCGAGGTGGGTGCCTATGGCGAGCTGGTCGAGGATGCCAAGAACTTCCTTGCCGGCAAGTCGACCGGGGTGCAGGCGCGGCTCGGCAAATCGATGGCCGATGCGGCGGAGGCGCAGGACTATGAGCTCGCCGCCATCTACCGCGACCGGCTGCGCGCGCTGACCTACATCCAGGGCAGTCAGACGGTTCACGCCGAGGGGCTTGGCGATGCCGACATTTTCGCGCTGGCGTGCAGCGCCGGGCAGATGTGCATCCAGGCCTTTTTTATCCGCGGCGGGCAGAACTGGGGGCACCGCGCCTTCTTCCCGGCGCACACCAACGACGTGCCCGAAGACGAGGTTTTTACGAGCTTTCTCGTCCAGTTCTACGAAGACATGCCGCCCCCGCGCCGGATCCTGGTCGACCGCGACCTGACCGAGGCGGAGCTGCTATGCGAGGCGCTGAGCGAACGCGCGGAGCGCAAGGTGGGGATCGAACGGCCGCAGCGCGGCGACCGCCGCAAGCTGGTCGAGCAGGCCAAGCGCAACGCCGAGGAAGCGCTCGAACGGCGGCTGGCGGAGTCGACCACGCAGGGCAAGCTGCTCCGCGAGCTGGCCGACACGTTCGAGCTGCCCGACCTGCCCAAGCGCATCGAGGTCTATGACAACAGCCACATCATGGGGACCAACGCGACCGGGGCGATGATCGTCGCCGGGCCCGAGGGATTCCGCAAAAACAGCTATCGCAAATTCAACATCAAGTCCGGGGTCACACCGGGCGATGATTTCGGCATGATGCGCGAGGTGCTGGAGCGGCGCTTCGCCCGGCTCGAGAAGGACGATCCCGACCGGGCGAGCGGCGAATGGCCCGACCTGATACTGATCGACGGCGGCAAGGGGCAATTGTCGGCGGTGTGCGAGATCATGGAGAATGCCGGGGTCCACGACATTCCGGTGGTCGGCGTCGCCAAGGGACCGCACCACGGCCGCGAGGGGCGCGAGGTGTTCCACTTGCCCGGCGGGCGCGAGATTACGCTGCCACCGAACGCGCCGCTGCTGTTCTATCTCCAGCGGCTGCGGGACGAGGCGCACCGCTTCGCCATCGGCACGCACCGGGCGAAACGGGCCAAGAGCCTGACGACCTCGACGCTGGACGAGGTGCCGGGCATCGGCCCCAATCGCAAGCGGGCGCTGCTCATGCACTTCGGCACGGCGCGGGCGGTCAAGGGCGCGGCGTTGGAGGACCTTGAGCGCGCGCCCGGCGTCAGCAAGGGCACCGCGCGGCAATTATATGACTATTTTCACCCGCGCGGCTGATGCGTCTGACCACGCCGGCTATCGTCCTCGCGCTGCGCAATCATGGCGAGCATGGCGCGGTGGTGCGGCTGATGACCCCGCGCGACGGGCTGCAGGCGGCTTATGTGCGCGGCGCACGCGGGCGGCGGATGCGGCCGGTACTGATCCCCGGCAATCTGGTCGAGGCGCGGCTGGCGGCGCGCACCGAGGCACAACTGGCTCATGCCGAAGTCGAACTGACGCACAGCCGAGCTCCGCTGCTGCGCGAGCCGCTGCCGGCCGTGGCGATCGAGTGGGCCACGGCGCTGACCGCGACTGTCCTGCCGGAACGCCAGCCCTATTCGCGTCTTTACGAAGCGCTCGACGGCCTCCTCGCCGCGATCGAAGCGGCGCCGGCGGCGAGCGGGTGGGGCGCGGCGCTGGTCCGCTACGAGCTGTTGCTGCTGGCCGAACTCGGCTTCGGGCTCGATCTCGACAGCTGCGCGGTGAGCGGCGCGGCGCGCGACCTCGTCGCGGTCAGTCCTCGCTCGGGGCGGGCGGTGAGTGCGGCGGAGGCAGAACCCTATGCCGGCAAGCTGCTGCCGCTTCCGCCGTTTCTCCGGACCGGCGGAATGGCCGGACCGGCTGACATCCTCGCCGGACTGACGCTGACCGGTCATTTCCTCATGCGCGACCTGATTACCGACCGAGCGTTGCCGGTCGCCGATGCACGCGCGCGGCTCGTGGAGCGGCTCACGCGGGCGATCGGCGGCTGAAGCCGTCATAGGAAAGAGAGTTGTTGCTCACCGTTGCCTCGCCTACGCATCCGCGATGACCGCGCCGCGCCCCGACAGTCTCTCGATCCTGTTCCCGACCGCGCAGCACACCGGCGACGTTACGGTGCGGGTCGCGGCTTCCTATCTGGCGGAGCAGTCCGACCCCTCCGCCGGACGCTGGTTCTGGTCCTATCATGTGCGGATCGAGAACCGCGGTCCGCGCGCGGTGCAGCTACTCGCGCGGCGCTGGCACATCGTCGACGGGCGCGGCGGGGCGCATGAAGTGATCGGCGACGGTGTCGTCGGCGACATGCCGCTGATCGGTCCTGGCGCGAGCTACGACTATGTCTCGGGCTGCCCGCTCAACACGCCGACCGGATCGATGGAGGGCAGCTACCAGATGGTCGATGAGAATGGCGCGGCGTTCGACGCCGCGATTCCCAAGTTCGCGCTGGTGGGTCCCGCGGCTTAGCCGACGCTGGCGATGTACCAGGGCAGGGCTTCGGTCAGGCCCTGCGCCACCGTGTAGGTGGGATCGTAGCCGAGCAGCCGCCGCGCCTTGCCGATGTCGGCCTGCGAATGGCGCACGTCGCCGGCGCGAAAGTCGGCGAACACCGGGTCACGGTCGTAATGGCGCTGGTGCTCGCGCAAACCCTCGCGGAGAAAGCCGAACAGCTCGCCGAGCGTGGTGCGGTCGCCGACCGCGACGTTAAACACGTCGTCCTGCGCCTCGTCGGGCGCGAGCGCGGCGCGGACATTGGCCTGCACCGCGTTGGCGACGTAGCAGAAGT
Organism: Sphingomonadales bacterium; assembly: GCA_020200315.1. Taxonomy (GTDB): domain Bacteria; phylum Pseudomonadota; class Alphaproteobacteria; order Sphingomonadales; family Sphingomonadaceae; genus Sphingomicrobium. The sequence continues at coordinate 7,870 of JAIVIZ010000018.1, forward strand.
CGCGGCTGGTCTCGCCGTCGCCGTTGATCGTCACCGGCTCGTCGGCGAGCATCGACGCGATCCACTTGGGGATAACGGCGGCATAGGCTCCGTCGGGGTCCTGGCGCGGGCCGAACACGTTGAAGTAGCGCAAGCCGATCGCCTTGAAGCCATAGCTCTTGGCGTAGACGGCGGCGTAGATTTCGTCGGCGAGCTTGGTCGCGGCGTAGGGCGACAGCGGGTTGCCGATGCGCTCCTCGCGCTTGGGCAGGCTCGGTTCGTCGCCATAGGTCGAACTCGACGCGGCGTAGACGAAGCGGCTCACCCCGGCGAGGCGGGCGGCGTCGAGCATATTGACGAAGCCGGTGACGTTGACGTCGTGGGTGGTCAGCGGCTCCTCGATCGAGCGGGGCACGCTGCCGAGAGCGGCCTGGTGAAGCACGATGTCGGCGTCGGCGACCGCATCCGCGCACGTCCCCCGATCGCGGATATCGCCTTCGATCATGCGGAAGTCGGATGCGCCGGTCTTCGCCAGCAGCTCGTCCAAGTTGCGCTGATGCCCGGTCGAGAAGTTATCGAGACCGACGATGCTCTGTCCGGCCGATAGCAGCGCCTCGACCAGGTTCGAGCCGATGAAGCCGGCCGCGCCGGTGACGAGCCAGCGGCGGCGCTGCTGCTGCACCTGCTGAAGCAAGGTTGGAGCGAAGAAATTCATCGGCATTCCCGAGATGAGGAGGTTCAGCGTTTATCAGCAGATGAAGCCGATGCCAGTGGCGTGCCGATTGAGAGCGGATACAAAAAGGCCCGCCGAGCGAGGCTGCGGCGGAAATAACCTCCACGGACTGCGGCGTTAAGTTGAAGGAAGGAACAATCGGGTTGTCTTGGAGTTAATTCATCGGACGCCTGGGCTGCGCGGGATTTGCCATAGACCTAGGTGGAGCTGGTCCAAGAGGGTTTAGGACTAGGTCAGCTTTCCGATGATTCCGCGCTCGGTTTTAGGATGATTCCCCGACCCTGGTTCCCCGGGCGTCCAAATATAAGTGAGTGGATTTTCAACCTAGGTGCGGAAAAGAACCCCGTCAGCTGACGCTTACGGGACGTGGAGGAAAGCCAGCACCGCCGCGTCGCCCATGCTCAGTTGCAAGCACAATCGCGAGTACGCCAGCAGCGATAATCACGCCGAACGGCAAAAAAGCGCCATTGAAAAATGCAGCTCCCGAGGGAATCCCTTGACTGTTATCGATTTCAGGATTCTGCCCTGCGCTCGTCGACATTGCACTGAGCGCGGCCCAGGAAGCGGTATTGTCCGCAGCTATCGACGCGGTGGGCATCGAGGCGATCATGGCAAAGCTAGCGAATGCAGCAAGGCGACGCGAATGCCCGACCATGTGATAAGCTCCTATCGTCTGACAATTCTAGCGAGCCGACGCTGAGAAGTCCAGCTACTACTCAATTCCTTACTCGACTCTAAAATTCGTCACCACAAATCGTGTGGGACCGGTCGCGTAGACTCCGTGACCGTAGCCGCTCCCCCCTCCGAACGTGAATCCTACACGGTCTGCGTCCGCAAGCGCGCTTTGAAATGATGGTTGATTGTTGAGCGTGGTTGAGGTTTGAACGGCGCTCCAAGGCTCATCCAGCTGAGCTGTAATCTGATACTCCCCAGGCGTTAATGGAGATAGCGATCGAGAGGTGGCCCACCAGCGAAATGCTTCATAAATGCCAGAACCGGACCAATCATCCCCGCGTCTCTGGAAGTAAATTGTAAGAATAGAAGGAGCATCGGGGGAGTCTGTCGGCACGATCTTAACGCTAGGATCGGCTTCAATCCTAAAATTCAACACGATTCGCTTCTTACCAGAAAGCGAGCCATAGCGCGTCGTCACATAGTTCACATGGCCCGCATTGGAGTCGGGCTGCGGGATATTGATCACCCAACCCGCAGGATCTGATAAAGGGTGTAACGGCGTGCCGGAAGAGTAGTTTTGTGATCCGATTATGGGACCAATCTCCCAGTTGGTGGGGTCCAAGGCGTTCGACGGAGATGGCGTCGCTGGCGCCGGCGTGGGAGGGTTGGTTGGATTAGGCTGAGGTGAACTCGGCGGTGTGGTGAGCGGGAGCGCAGTCGGAATGGATGGCGACGCAGATGGGCCGCCACAAGACGTAAGAATCAACCCAGCTCCGAGGATGGTACAGCAACGTTTGCGCACTGAACGCTCTCCTGCCATCTTGCAGGAGAGGCATTTCTACTATGCCGCCGTATTAATCATTGAGTATCAAATCCGTTTCGGTTCGAACGTTGTTCGTATCCGATATGTAGTTGCACAGGCCGACTTAGGGGATGGCTGAATGCGCCGCGCAGCACCCCCGCCAGACCGGAGCTACAACGAGCGGCCGCTTGTCCTGCTTTCGTCCAATTCGCTGTGGAACGTGACGAACTTTCGTTCAGAAATCGTGAACAGCCTGGCAGGCGAGGGGTATCGCATCGTCGTTGCCGCGCCGGGGTCGGTGGCCGAGCGTCAGTCATTTGCCCTGCCGGCGGAGACCGAGGCGCTGACCCTCGATCGCAGCGGGCTCAATCCCTTGAAGGATGCCGCACTGGTCCTGCGCTATCTGAGACTGATGCGTGCTCGGCGTCCGGCCGCCTATCTTGGCTGGACGATCAAGCCCAACATCTACGGAGCGCTCGCGGCGCGCGTAACGGGCGTTCCGGCCATTCTCAATGTCAGTGGGCTCGG
>JAIVIZ010000112.1 GCA_020200315.1 Sphingomonadales bacterium
GATCCGACGGCGCGCCCCACGGGGTGGAAACATCGCGCCATTCGGCATCTTCCAGCGCGTCGATCGCGTATAGTCCCGACCCGCCGATGATCCCGATCGTCCATTGCGCTTTCATGCTTCGTCCTCCAGCTTCTCATTTCCCACTATTGGAACGCCTCGGCCATGCGTTTTATGATCCTCTTGCCTGCACTGGCGATCGTTGGCGTCAGCGGAGCGGAGGCGGCCGAACCGATCGCGGGGCGCTGGATCACCGACGACGGCAAGGCGATCGTCATGATCGCACCGTGCGGCAGACTAATGTGCGGCCATATCACGACAATATTGGCGCCGACGCCCAAGGGACCGCCGGTCGATGAGCGCAACCCCAATGCCAAGCTCCGCCGGCGTCCGCTTCGAGGAATCGAAGTGCTGAGCGGCTTTTCAGATCAGGGGAAGGACTGGCGCGGGCATATCTACGATCCTGAAGCGGGAAGGTGGTACAAGTCGATCCTGTCACGCGAGCCCGGTGGCCTGAAGGCACAAGGATGCATCCTGTTTTTCTGCCGCGCGCAGCATTGGGTGCCGGCACGATGACGGACGCGCCGGCACTGCACTTGGCCGGTATTTATCGCCGTCAGGTGCATGCGTCACTCGAGCGCATTTGGGAAAATGTGTTCGACTGGGAGCATCTCGCGCACCTCCACGATGGCAGCTTCGCCGATTGCGCGCTGATCGATGCGGGGCCGTGGGGCTGGCGCGTTGTACTGACGCCGAAAGGCGCCGCGTCGCAGTTGATCGAAATGCGCGCCGATCGCGCAAACGGTCGCTACACCTCCACGACGATCGAGGGCACGGGCGTCGGGACCGAGATCCGTGTTGCGCTTTCGCCGTGCGGCTCCAGTCAGGTTGATGTCACGGTCGAGTTCCACCTCCCCGAGGCGCGCAAGGAACGGCTGGCGGTGATGGGCGACGCCTATGTCGCTGCTTATGCTCGATTGTGGGATGAGGACGAGGCGATGATGCAGGCGCGGGAACGCGCGCTTGCGGGACGCCGGCCGCCAAACTTCAGCGTGCCGCGGCTCGATCTCGGTGAGAAGCAGGCGGTGCGCGCCGCCCTTCCGCTCAAGTTCGATTTCGGGGAAGCGCCATTTCGCCTGGTCGAACTCGACGGGAAGCTTGTCGTGCACTCGACTGTCTGCCCGCACTGGCTCGGGCCGCTCGATGAGGCGCCGGTGATCCTGGGCCAGGTGCGCTGCCCGTGGCACGGCTATCGCTTCTACGTCGCAAACGGGGCCTGCGCAGCGCACCCCGCGCTGAAACTTGGTCCCGCACCGAAAATCTCATTGATCGAGGGCCGTGTCGTCGTGGCATGGCCGGCAGGCGCGGGAGCATGAGCGCCCTGTTCGCCCGAGTGCACGACTGGTTCTTCGGGCTCGGTGCCCATTATGGCGTCGATCCGGTCGTGTTCGGCGCGATTTACGTCGGCGCGATCCCGTTCTTCCTGCTGTCGATCGCCTGGTTGGTGCGGCGATTGCGCGCGGGCAAGTCGATCGTCTTGCCGGTTATGTGTGCCGGATTCTGCTTCGTCTCGGCCTATCTGTATCTGGCGATTGTCGGCCATGACATTCCGGCCTGGGTGTGGACGACGCTTGGCCTGCTGCTCGTCTACGGCGCCGTCTCGACCGTCAGGGACGTGCGCAAGAAATCGCGGAAATAGCTCAACGGATGGGCGGATAGCGATCGCCCAGCCGAGCGTGCAGCCCCATCGCCCAGCGGATGCCGACGGTGAAATAGATCCAGTTCGCCTTCCACTCGCCCCAGGCGGCGACTCGACGATCCGAGGTCAGGATCACGCGATTGACAAGCCGGACGCGGCCGAAGCGCGCCATCTTCACGCACAGATCGGCCTCTTCCATCACGCTCATGCCGGGGTCGCAGCCTCCGACTGCGAGGAAATCGGCGCGACGGAAGAACATTGCGTGATCGCCAAACAGCAGCCGTACACCGCGGAAAAACAGATGCGGGCGGAGCATCAGCGGGGCGTACCAAGTCTTGATCCAGTTGTGGAACGACGTCACCCAGCGCACCTTGTCGGGTCCGCTGAGCAACGGCGTGAAGCCGGCAAGCGCGACCCTGGGATCGGCCATCGTGCGGCGGATCACCGCGATCATGTCGTCCGGGGGCTGCGTATCGGCGTGAAGCACGCAGACGATCGGGCTGGTAACGGAATCTACCCCGCGGTTGATCTGTCGTGACCGGCCCTGTTCGTGATGCTCGATCACGATGAAGCCGAGTTGCCGCGCGATTCTCGCGGTACCGTCTGAGCTGCCGCCGTCCACCACCAGCACTTCGCCGGGCGGCGGATCGAGTGAGGCGAGCAGGCGGGCGAGGCGCGGCAGCGTGGTCGCTTCGTCGAGCGTGGGGATGACGATGGCAACCGCGTCGGTCATTCGGTGAACAGTTCTGGCCAGCGCGCGAGGTCCTCGGGCCGGTCGCAATCGGCAAGCTGCGGGAGCAAAACCGGATCAATGCCGGCCGAAGTAAGTCGGTTCATCGTTTGGCCAAACACGACGCCGGTCCCCCACTCCACGCCTTCGAATACGCCGTCGACCTCGTGCGACAGGCCGAGCAGCCAATAGCCGCCGTCCTCGGCGGGACCGATTACCGCAGATGCCTCGTTCAACGCACGGGCGGCACGCTGCAGCAGGTTGGGCGTCAGATCGGGCGCGTCGGCTCCGATGAAGATCGTCGGATAAGGTGGACCGGCACGCGCCAGTCGCTCGCCGAGATCACCCTCGCCCTGATCGACGATCCCCACTGCGCCCAGCCATTCCTCGAACGCCGCCGTCGGCGCCCCGGTCGTCCGCAGCTCAAGCACCAATCCCGACGAGCGCACCGCCTGCACGGCCCGTTCGGTCAGCGCGCGATGTAGCTGCGCGGCCCGCTCTGCGCCGAGTGCCGGGATCAGCCGAGTCTTGACCCGACCGGGCTCGGGGTAGCGAGTGACCAGGACGACGCGCGGGCTCATTGCCATGCGATAGTCGAACGAGCAGGCGGGCGCACGCAACTCCTGCCCATAACACGGGTTCTCTGACAATGGATAAGGGCCGTGACCGGGCGCTGATGATCGCAGGCGGCGCGTCGCTCGGCCTCGCCGCGCTTGTCTTGTTCGTGGGCGAGAAAAAGCGACCGCTGCGCAAGACCACGCAGGCGGAACCGGGGCGTAGCTTGACCAACCTCGCGCTGGGCGCACTGAGCATGGCGACGATCGCGTTAATCGAAGCGCCGCTCACCAAGCCGCTCGCCGAGCGGGCCGAGCGCAGGCGCGACGGTCTCGTCCAGCTCCTCCCGCTGCCCCCCTGGGCGCGCGACGCCGCGGCGGTGCTGCTGATGGATTACACGATTTATCTGTGGCACGTCGCGACGCACAAAGCGCCGGCCCTGTGGCGCTTCCATCTCGTCCATCACGTCGATCTCAATCTCGATTCGACGACCGCATTGCGCTTCCACGCGGCGGATATGGCAATCTCCGCTCCCTACCGCGCCGCGCAGGTGGCGTTGATCGGGGTTTCGCCGCGCGCGTTGCGAATCTGGCAGGGCTGGTTCTTCTTCTCCATCCTGTTCCACCACAGCAATCTCGCTTTGCCCGAATGGATCGAGCGGCGCATGGCGCGCTTCGTCACCACGCCGCGGATGCACGGCATCCACCACAGTGCTATGCGCGACGAAACGGATTCAAACTGGTCGAGCGGTTTTTCACTCTGGGATCATCTCCACGGCACCTTCCGACTCGACGTGCCTCAGGCCAGGATCATGATCGGCGTGCCGGCCTATCGCTCGCCAGATGAGACGAGGATCGCCGCATCGCTCGCCATGCCCTTTGTTCACGAACGTGACGCCTGGGCACTGCCTCAAAGGAAGCCGGCGGAAATACAATAATTGATCAGACGTTTGAGATAGGCCGCGCCGGTAGGCGGGCAAGCAAGTCCCGTCACGGCCCGGAAGCGGGAATCGTCGAAGCGCGGATCGCGTTGAAAGTAACTGCTGTAGAGCCCCGCTACCCGGGAGTAGAGCCGTCGCTCGAGCGGAGGAAGCGCAGCGAGATCGAAGTCTTCGGGCAAAACAAGCGTCGGCTCGGTGAACTGCGGGAACGCCCCGATCGCGGCGGCGAACATCGCCACCGGCATTGGCTGGGCGGACACGAGGTGATGCCGCCCGCCGTCCGCCGCCGTCATATTCTCGGCCAGGGCGACAATCCCGGCTGCGACATAATCAATCGGCACGAAGTCGATCGTCGCGCCCGAACTCGCCTCCATATGCCGGACGCGACCCTCGGCGATCAGCTTGAATGCGGCATAGATGGTGTCGAACGTTCGAATCGCGCCGCTTTTGGAATCGCCTACAACCACGCTCGGCCGTGCGATCGCATGACTTAAGCCGCTTGCGGTGACCAGTGCCTCGCCTTGCGCCTTGCTCGCCTCATAGCCGTTGGCGTACCCGCCTTGCGGCAGCGGATCGTACTCCCGGATCACGCCGCTCCGCTTGCCGCAAACATAGGCAGTGCTGACGTGGAGCAGCGCCATGCCGCTCGCCCGCGCAAGCTCTATCGCGTGCGCGGTGCCCGCGACATTGACCGCGTGATACTCCTCGTCCCTGAGGTCGAACCGCGTCGCCGCCGCGCAATGGATCAGCAGGTCGTGATCGGCCGCATCCGCTGCGTCAAGGCCAAAGCCGGGTAGCGACACATTGCCGTGGTGCACGGTATGAAGCGCGGGCACGTGATCATCATTACCGCGCACCTCTGGATTGCGATGGACCAGCGCACTCACTCGGTGGCCGCGCTCAGCCAGTCGCGCCGCGACCTCGCCACCGATCAATCCGCCCGCGCCGGTGATGAGGATACGCAATGCTACCATGCTTGCCGCCGGCAATGGTGCAACCAACGCTTTCATGCAAACGTATGGACTTACGATGGAAAAATTCGACTTGGTCGTGATCGGCGCTGGTTCGGCTGGGCTCACGGCGGCCGGGGGCGTCGCGATGTTCGGGCTGAAGGTGGCGCAGATCGAGACGGGCCAGATGGGCGGCGAGTGTCTCAACACCGGCTGTGTCCCGTCCAAGGCGCTGCTCGCAGCGGCGAAGGCGGCACATGGGGTGAGCGACGGCGCTCGGTTCGGGATCAAGGCGACACCGCAAATCGACTGGTCGGGCGTGCGCGCCCATGTCGACGGTGCCATCGCAACCATCGCGCCGCACGATGCGCAGGAGCGGTTCGAGAAAATGGGCATCGAGGTGATCCGTGCCCCCGCGCGTTTCCTCGATGGGAAGACGTTGCAGGTCGGCAATCGTCGGCTGACCGCGCCACGGATCGTGATCGCCACCGGCTCGAAACCTGCGATCCCGCCGATCGAGGGGTTGGCTGACGTTCCCTATCTCACCAACGAAACGCTGTTCGCGCTTAAGATGCTCCCCGAGCATCTGATCGTGCTGGGCGGCGGTGCGATCGGGATCGAAATGGCGCAGGCGTTCCGCCGCTTGGGCAGCCATGTGACGGTGATCGAACCCAAGAGGCCGCTCGGCCGTGACGACGAGGACGCCGCCGGGCTGGTCATCACCCAATTGCGCAGCGAGGGCGTCGCGTTTGAACTTGGCCGAAAGGCGACGAACGTCTCGGTGGGCGGAAAGGCGATCATCGTAAAGCTCGACAATGGCCGCAGCGTGAAAGGAAGCCATCTGTTGGTTGCGACCGGACGGCACGCCAATATCGACGATCTCGACCTCGCCGCTGCAGGCGTAAAGGCGGGGAAGGAGGGGATCGAGGTCGACGCGCGCCGACGTACCGCCAACAGCCGGATTTATGCCATCGGCGATTGTCGCGCCGGTCCGCGCTTCACTCACGTCGCCAGCTATGAGGGCGCACTCGTCGGGCTCGATATTGCGCTCGGCTGGCCCGGCAAGGTCGACTGGCGTGCCTTGCCGCATGTCACCTACAGCGATCCCGAGCTTGCGCAGATCGGATTGACCGAAGCCGAAGCGCGCAAGCGCCACGGCAAGATCGATGTGACAAGGCAGGATTTCAGCGATAATGATCGCGCCGTGACCGAGGGCGACACGCGCGGCTTTCTCAAACTGATTCGCTATCGCGGCAAAGTCGTCGGCGTCACCATCGTCGGCGCGCATGCCGGGGAGCTGCTTGCACCCTGGGCGCAGATTATTTCTGGCAAGGCGTCCACCTTCGCGCTCGGCTCAGCGATCGTCGCCTATCCGACCCGCTCGGAAATCGCCAAGGCGGCGGCGTTCGCGGCGTACGCGCCGGTCGTATTTGGCGCGTGGCCCAAACGCTGGGCGGCAACAGTTGCCAGGACGCGCCAATGGCTCGCCTGAGTCTGGCGCGAACGATGCCCACCGGACTTTCGCCTTTTCGCGTTGAAGCGCCACCTCTGCCGCGCGCCAAGTTCGCCGATTCGCACCTCACGGCCACCGGGGAGGCCCGCGCTCACGTCCCGCTCGTCGCGCTGAACACATTGTGGTTCAACACCGGCACCTTGTGCAATCTCGCCTGCGCGACCTGCTATATCGAAAGCTCGCCGACCAACGACGCGCTAATCTATCTGACTGCCGCAGAAGTCTCGCGCTTTCTCGACGAGATCGCCGACGGAGGTCACGCGACGCGGGAGATCGCCTTCACCGGTGGCGAGCCCTTCATGAATCCCGAGATCATGACGATGCTCAACCTGTCGCTCGCGCACGACCGGGACGTTCTCGTCCTCACCAATGCGATGAGGCCCATGCGGCGGCACCAGGCTGCGCTGCTGGCCTTGCGCGAACGGTATGGCGACAAGCTCACGCTTCGCGTCAGCCTCGATCACTACACGCTAAGCGTGCACGAAGCGGAGCGCAGCGCACGCAGCTGGTCTCCCGCACTGGACGGTCTGAAATGGCTCTCCGCCAACCGCTTCTCGATCGCGGTCGCAGGACGCCACCTTGCCGCCGAGCCCGACGCCAGCGCTCGCGTCGGCTATGCCGCGCTGTTCGCACAGGAATCGATTGCGATCGACGCGCACAACCCGTCGCGTCTCGTGCTATTTCCCGAAATGGACGCGAGCGCCGATGTGCCCGAAATCACGATCGCCTGCTGGGGTGTCCTCGGCGTATCGCCGGCGGACGTAATGTGCGCGACCAGCCGGATGGTCGTCCACCGCCGCGGCGAGGATCTAGCGCGTGTCGCTGCCTGCACCTTGATCCCCCATGATCCCAAGTTCGACATGGGGGCGACACTCGCTGAGGCAACGGAATCGGTGCGGCTGAATCACCCCCACTGCGCCCGCTTTTGCGTGCTGGGCGGTGCGAGCTGCTCAGGATGATCATCGGGCTTCGAGCGATCCATTACGCAGCGGTCACGGCCGGTGTTGGGCGCTAAGAAGTCCGGCTCCTCGTAGACCACCAGAAGCCGGAGAAGATTAGACTTCGGTGCCCTCCGCCAGCGTCAGTGCATCTTCGACGTCCACGCCGAGGTAGCGCACAGTGGTCTCGATCTTGGTGTGTCCGAGCAGGATCTGCACTGCGCGTAGATTGCCCGTCGCCTTGTAGATGATCGCAGCCTTCGTCCGTCGTAGCGAATGCGTACCGTAGTCTTCGCGTCGCAAGCCGGTGCCAACGACCCATTCGTCGACGAGCCTGGCATATTGCCGGGTGCTGAGGTGATCGGAGTGATCAATGCGGCTCGGGAACACGTATTCATCCAGCGAACTCTAGCCTAGCCAGCAGGCTCGCTCGAGCATCCTGCATCAGCTCAAATTGCACCGGCTTGCCTGTCTTGCGCTGAACGACGATCGCCCGGCTACGTATCTCGCCGCCGCCGACTAGCTCGCCGATTTTTACCTTGACGACATCGCACCCGCGCAACTTGCTATCCACCGCCAGATCGAACAGCGCGCGGTCGCGGACACGGCCGTGCTGGTCGAGGAAGAAGCGTATCGCCCAGACCTGCCGGGGTTTGAGGCTCGCTTCGCACCGACTTTTCGGCCCGCGAAGGGCTCGAAGCAGCGACGACGCGCAGCAGCCCGAACGACTGCTTTCGGATGAGAGCGGCGACGCCATGAGTGGCCGAAATTGGCGCTGAGCGGACGCAACTCGCGGTAAGGGATCCGCTGGGGCTTGATCACGGCTGCGCGGGGCGAATGGCTGAGCAAGGGCGCTAGGAGACTAAATGGTCGGCCAGGAGAAGTAGACGGGGAACTGCAGGGCGGTTTGGTGGTAAAACTACAAAAAGCACATGAGTGGGGAGAACGGGGAGATCTGGGTTTTCAGGTCCGCCCCAGTTTCCCCGGTCTCCGACTTATTGCCAAGGCAGCTAAGGAAAGAAGGGGAGGGTCGAGGCTTCAGATCCAATGCCGCATCCCCCATGTGAAACGCTGCAATGCCGCTATGCAGTGTGTTGTCGTAGTTCATCTTCATGAATGGCTTAGATTGCCTGTTCTAGTTAGCAGGCAGGCTAGTCGAAGCCACCCGTGCACATCACTCAAGCATCACTCGTGTACGTTTTCCCGGATGACTTTTTCAGTTTTTGATGGCTGGCATTCGCTAGGAATGTGGCCTTTCCCGCATACTCGCGAGGCGCTGTTTTACGGCGACACATTCACGCGCGTGAAGTGGCCGCGTCAAGTCTGGCTCATCGCTTCGTACTGTTGAGTGCGCCGCGCAGATATGGAAGCTATGTTTCACCGCGCGAATTGCACTTGAGCTCGCCCTAAGGATCGGCGCGCGCTTTGCATCGAGTTGGCCACCGATCATTCAAACGCATTCCACAGTGAAGCCGCAAACTGGGGCAGCAAACGCTTGCCGGAGCCTGTACCCCCATTGTTGTAAACAATGACTGCACCCGCCTTTTGGGCGCAGAAAGAGAGATCAACCATGGAAAAAGAAAAAAAGCTGTCATCCAGTCAAAAGAAAAAAGCTTCCGAGTCCGAGGGCCGGATGCGAAAGCCACCCCCAGATCCAGACGGACATTTCAGGACGCTCGCCGCAAGGGGAAAGAAGGTGATTACCTTGTATGAAAAACTGAACCTCGGCGCAGAAAAAAACGAGCTCGTCTGGTTTCTCCTGCTCGATCTTATGCATCTTTGCGATCGACACCCAGCCTTCGGTGATTTCGAAAACGCATGTATATATAGTTCCTCGATCTACGATGGTCTTGTTGAGGAAAATAAATTGATGGCAAGAAAGTAGGTATGTCCCGAGGGCGGCGTTCTGGTGAGCGACCGCTAAAGTGCAAGCCTGTGCGAAAACGGGAGATCGGGGGCGTTAACGCCCAAACTCCCCGATCTCCCCATTCTCCCCACTTTGATGCCGCTGCGGCTTGTGTTCCAACGGACCCGTGTCGGAGCAAATGTCAAAGCCTCCTGCTCAGCCACGAAGCGCTTGTGCAGCAGCCACGCAGTGTTGTCGCATTTCTCTTTGCTAGACTGCTTGAACTGGCTTCTCCACACCATCTTGAGGGTAGTTGGAGCCATCTACAGGCAAGCGACAGCCCCTGTTTGTGTACGCTTTTGGCAGCATCAAACTCCCAGCAATCAGCGCATCCATGAACCCGCGAGTTTGCCATATACGGAGGAATACCGCTGCCCACTAGCCATCAGCCATTCGCCTGATCCGGCTCGTCGAAAGCGAAGTTGGGTGGCGTTTGTCACCGCCTCCATTCCAACGGCTCCCACGAGCCATTTACACGCCTTTCAAAACTCCAAAGCCATCGTGGGCCGATGATCGTAAGTCGAGAGCTCCCGCGGATGTGTCTGCGGTGAGCAATGGAGCATCGGCCAAGGAGGTCTTCGAACCCCCCGACCGCATGGAAACTGAGAGTTGTAAATAAGCTTCGTGCCGCACTGTCGCTGCACATTCGAAGGAGCGAAACGATGAAGCAGAAACGCGCTGAGAGATACGATTTCAAATGCCCATCTTGCAAAGAGGGAATGGACAAGATTGGGAAGGATTGGGGCTGCGTGAACGATCGCTGCTACTACAACTTTTATCATGTTGCGTACCGTGTGAAGCTCGGGCTCACGCCCCGGAACCGGCTTTGACAAGGTCGATACGCGACCACTCTTCCAACGAACAGTCGCCCTGAGTACCCGCGCTCAGCCAACCGCCCCCTTACGTGAGAGTGTGGCCGAAAGCCGACGGGCTGTTATCGAGCGCTTGGACCGACGTTTCGACCATCGTTAGGCCCGGTCCGTTCACAGCCGTCCGTTGGCCTGACCTCACCGAAGCGGCCGGCATATGCTCGCCAGTGTGCCACTGAGCAGACTGGCGGGCAGAATGCGCTTGCGCGACTGCAACCCGCGCCGAGCAACCACGCGTCCGTCGGCGTTGCGGACCAGATAGGAATGCTGGGTATGGTAGCGGGTCGCGCAGTCAATGGCCTCTTCGGTGACTGTTTCGACGGGCGCCTGACCTTCGATGGTCCCGACATAGCGAATCCGAACCAGCGTCTCAGGGGTTGGTGAACGGCTTGCGCGCGCCCGGCGGACATAGATCCGTGTGTTCAGCCTACCC
>JAIVIZ010000113.1 GCA_020200315.1 Sphingomonadales bacterium
GGGATGAGATCGATCGGGCGCGGGCGCTTGGAACGACGGTCGGCAATCGGTTTGGCGTCCCGATCGGCCATTATCACCTCGGCCCGGTCGGGCCGCACCCGCGCGGCAGCTGCCAGATGACGATCCCGCCAGAACTGTTCGGGGACGTCGCGCAGTGGCTCGTCCTCAACCGCGATGGCCTGACCATCTTCGCCCACGCCAGCACCGGTGACGATCTTGCCGATCATACGCGGCATGTCGTTTGGCTCGGTCCGAGCGAGCCGCTAGACTTCGGCATGTTCGGTCCGTTCGATTGACCTTGACGTCCCGCTGCGCTAGGCGCCGCAGCGTCGTTTTCGACAGCTATTGACGAGCAAGCATCGCAAGCGATGTACGCTGGCCGGCGAGGTTTCGCCCGCCGGCGTTTTGCGCGTTTAGCCTGTCGTGGTGTTGGCTGGTAACCCGCCAGGGGTGCCGGTCGGGAGAGTTTGATGTTCGACAGTCTGAGCGATCGCCTTGGCGGCGTGTTCGACAAGCTCCGCGGGCGCGGCGCTCTGTCGGAGGCGGACGTGCGCGCGGCGATGCGCGAGGTGCGCATCGCGCTGCTCGAAGCGGACGTCGCGCTGCCGGTCGCCCGTTCGTTCGTCGATGAAGTCACCGAAAAAGCGGTCGGCCAGGAAGTGCTGCGCTCGATCACGCCGGGCCAGCAGGTCGTCAAGATCGTCCATGACGCGTTGGTCGAAATGCTTGGCGCGGATGCGTCCGAGCTTCACATCGAGGTCGCGCCGCCCGCTGTTGTCATGATGGTCGGGCTTCAGGGCTCGGGCAAGACGACGACCACTGCCAAGCTTGCTCGCCGTCTCAAGGACCGTGAACGCAAGAAGGTTCTCATGGCCAGCCTCGATGTGGCTCGCCCGGCGGCGCAGGAGCAACTCGCGGTTCTCGGCCGCCAGGCCGGCGTCGAGACGCTGCCGATCGTCGCCGGCCAATCGCCGGTCCAGATCGCCGAACGCGCGCTGCAGTCGGCACGGCTGCAGGGTTACGATGTGCTCCTGCTCGACACCGCCGGCCGTCTCCACGTCGACGATGCGCTGATGGCCGAGATGAAGGCCGTCGCGACGGCGTCGCGACCGGTGGAGACGCTGCTGGTCGTCGACAGCCTGACGGGCCAGGACGCGGTCAACGTCGCGAATGGATTTGCCGCCCAGGTCGATCTTTCCGGCGTGATCTTGACCCGCATGGACGGCGATGCGCGTGGCGGCGCAGCGCTGTCGATGCGCGCCGTCACCGGCAAGCCGATCAAATTTGCCGGCACGGGAGAAGCGCTCGACGCGCTGGAAGCCTTCCATCCCAGCCGCGTTGCGGGTCGCATCCTCGGCATGGGCGACGTCGTCAGCCTGGTCGAGCGTGCCGCCGAGACCGTCAAAATTGAAGACGCCGAGCGCCTTGCCGCCAAAATGGAGAAGGGCAAGTTCGATCTCGACGATTTGCGGCTCCAGATTCAGCAGATGCAGCGGATGGGCGGCCTCGGCGCGCTCGCCGCCATGCTGCCCGGCATGAAGGGAATGAAGGCGCCCGGTCAGATGGACGACAAGGCGCTGGTGCGGCTCGAGGCGATGATGTCGTCGATGACGGTCAAGGAGCGCGCCCGGCCCGACGTGATCAATGCCAAACGCAAGATCCGCATTGCCAAGGGCTCGGGCACGACGGTGCAGGAGATCAACAAGCTCCTCAAGATGCACTTGGACATGGCCAATGCGATGAAGCGGCTGAAAAAGCTCGGCGGTTTCGGCAAGCTCGCCGCGATGTTCAACAAGGGCGGGCTCGAAGGCGCGCTCGGTGGGCTCGCGCCAGGCGGGCAGCTCGGCGGCGGCATGCCGGGGCTTCCCGGAGGTGCGGCATTCAACCTGCCGCCTGGCTTCGACAAATTCTCCAAGAAATAGCGTAACCAACTGATCAAGCGAAGGAACTATAAATGGCACTTGCAATTCGTCTCGCCCGCGGCGGCGCCAAGAAGCGGCCCTATTACCGCATCGTCGTCGCCGACAGCCGCGCGCCTCGCGACGGCCGCTTCATCGAGAAACTGGGCACCTACAATCCGCTGCTCGCCAAGGATTCGCCCGAGCGCGTGAAACTCGATGCCGAGCGCATCGGCCACTGGCTATCGGTCGGCGCGCAGCCGTCGGACCGCGTGCTGCGCTTCCTCGACGCTGCCGGAATCCGCGAGCGCACCGCCAAGAACAACCCGAACAAGGGCAAGCCGGGCGAGAAGGCTACGGAGCGCGCCGAGGAGCGTGTGACCAAGGCTGCAGCAGCCGAGGAAGCCCGCGCTGCCGCAGCCGCTGCTCCGGCAGAAGAGCCGGCGGTTGAAGAGCCTGTAGCCGAGTCTGCCTCAGCCGAAGAGCCGGTCGCCGAAACCGCTCCCGCCGCAGAGCCCGTGGCCGAAGCTGCTCCAGCCGCGGAGCCGGTCGCGGAAGAGGCTGGAACGGCTGAAGCCGCCGACAATCACGGCGAGTCCTCTCCGGAGCCGGCCGAGGGCGCTGACGCCGACACCCCTACCCAGGGCGCCGAGCGCGCCGAGGACGCGGCCGACGAGACGGTCAGCGGCGAGAGCGCCGAGGCTCCGGCCGAAGGCGCGGCCGATGTGCCTGCTCCGGAAGAAGGTTCGGCCGAGACCAGCGATGCCGACGTTGTCGCCGAAGAAGCGTCGGCCGAGGCTGGCAACGCCTAGGCGCACCCCGCTATGACCTCATCCGCACCCGCCGGCGAGCGCCGCATCGCGCTCGCCGCGGTTGCGGGGGCGCATGGCATCGCCGGTGAAGTGCGGCTGAAGCTCTTTGCCAACAACCTCGACAATTTCCGTTCCGGTCAATCGCTGTTCGTCGGAGACCGGGCCATGCGGCTGACATCGATCAAAAGCGCCGGCAAAACGCCGATCGCACGCTTCGCGGGCATCGCCGACCGGTTTGCCGCAGAGGCATTGCGTGGTGCGCTGATCGAGATCGATCGCGTCGCTCTACCTACCTTGGCTGAAGACCAATATTATCATGCCGATCTGATCGGCCTGCCCTGCATCGATGCTGACGGCATCCCTTACGGAGCCGTTGTTGCGGTCGAGAACTATGGTGCGGGCGACTTGCTAGAGATCGAGGACTCAGCCGGACGGCGACTCCTGATTCCATTTCAAGAGCAGATCGCGGCCCGGCAAGGCGATCATATTGTGATCGATCCGGCGTTTTTGGCCTAAAGCTGCATCTCCCAATTCTGGCCGATCAGAGCTGGCCCAAAGTCCTGATGCGGTTCCTCCTCGATCAACCTAAATCCTGCAGCTTCATAAATTTTTCGCGCCGAATCCAGACCCTTGTTGGTCCACAGCATCATTCGCAGGTAGCCCGCTTCTCGGGCAAATTCGGTACAGGCGCCAACCAGCGCGGCGCCCACTCCGTGACCGCGAGCGCTCGGCTCGACCAGCAGGCAGCGCAGTTGGGCGATGTCGACATCGCGCTCGACGACGAACACACAGCCGACCCGTTCGCCGTCCAACTCCGCAATCCAGCAGCGCTCGCGCGCGGGATCGTGCTTGCGTGCGAAGGCGCCGAACAGTTCCGCGACAAGACCTTCGAACGCCGGTCCCCAGCCCTTCTCTTCGAAATAGAGGATCCCATGCCGTTCGATCGCCCAGCCGAAGTCGCCCGATCGGGGCGTCCGCAACTTCAATTTACCCGACCTCCGCTCCTCTGAGTCAGGATCGAGAAGGGCACGAATAAGTTGCATTGCCGATGTGATCTGTCGAATGCCGCGCCTATCGAGAGGCTCGATCGCTTCGGAGACCTGGGACGCTGCCCTTGAGTCGAGTTCATCGAAGAGTTCTCGTCCCGCTTTCGTAAGTGACAGGGCGGCCGCCCTTCCATCGCGCTTGGTTCGCCCGCGGTTGATGAAACCACCCGCCTCAAAGCGCTTGAACATCCGGCTTAGATAGCCGGGATCCAGCCCGAGGCGCCGGCCGACCTCTTTGGCGAGGATCGCATCCTCGTTGGCGAGTTCGTACAACACGCGCACTTCGGTGAGCGAGAAGTCACTATCGAGGTGCCCTTGATCGAGCGCGCCCACAAACCGCGTATAGAAGCGGTTGAACGCGCGGATTTCGGCGATTGCGTCGGCCATTTGTCACTCCATCGACAGGAGCGTGGGCCTATTTAGTTGACAGAGTCAAGCATATCCCGACGATCACCGAAACAACGAGCGTTGCTTAGCCAGATCGTTGCGAATCGTCGTCGCGGCGACTCCGCCTTCGCCCATTGCGTGACTGATTTGATCGAGGCCGAGCACGATGTCGCCCGCGGCATAACAGCCCGGCACGCTCGTTTGCTGGTGGCTGTCGACCTTAACGCAGGTATCGCCTGACAAATCGACGCCAATCATCTCGGCCAGTTGGGTGTGGGTGTCAGACCCCAGCGCCGGATAGACGCTGTCGAAGACGTAATGGCCGTCTGCCGTGTCGACGACGATACAGTCCTCCTGAGCGGCCACCGCCGCAGCGGGGCCATCGACCGTCGTGATACCGGCCTTGGCAAGCCGCGCCTGATCGTCGGCTGATATTTCATGCGCGCGATCGGGGGCGATTAGCGTCACGTCGGCGGTGTAGCTACGCAGGAAGAGCGCCTCGCCCACGCCCCCCTTGCCCGAACCGATCACCCCGACCCGCTTGTCGGTCACTTCATAGCCGTCGCAAATCGGACAATAGCGAATGAGGCCGCGTGCGAGTGCGTCGTCGTGCAGATCTTCGTCCATGTCCGGGCGGCGGTTGGTAACGCCGGTCGCCAACAGCACGCTTCGCGCGATGGCGCGGCCCGAGCCCCAGTCCGCTGCAAACAGTCCGTCATCCAGTTCGAGCTTCGTGACGCGATCGGTCTCGATCTTCGCCCCGTATTTCTGCGCCTGATCACGCATCCGCTGCAGCAGATCTTGTCCACTGACACCCTCCGGGAAGCCGGCGTGATTGTGGCTGCAAGGAATCCACAGCACACGGCTCTTGCCCGCATCGACGACCAGAATGTCGAGGTGAAATCGAGCAAGATAGATTGCCGCGGTCAGTCCCGCCGGGCCGCCGCCGATGATCAGACAGTCGAGGGGTTCGTCCATGGAGGGGCAATCGCTCGCGCCCGACGATGTTCCTCTTGCGGCTGCAAACCGACGTATATATGCAATGTATATACGGAGGTGCGCATGACCAATGCCGACAAGATGACCCAATCAGAGTGGAAATCGAGAATTCAGCGCATTTCCGGGTCGATGCCTTGGCTCAAGGCCAAGGAAGTTCAATATTTCAAGGCCAAGGTTTTCAAATCCGGGAATTCGCTGGCTCTTCGTCTGCCCGCCGGTCTGGGCCTGGCTGCTGGCACCGAGATGGAGTTGCGCGTGGAGGACGGCGAATATTCCTTCGTCCCCTTCAATCGTCCCAAACCGAAGTTCAACATCGACAAGGTCTGGGGATCCGCAACGGACTTGGAGTTGATCCGGCCAGGCGATCGCCTGTTTGAGGAGCGCCCGCTGTTCGGCGACGAGCGGCCACCGCGTGATCGTTCGTGAAATATCTGTTCGACAGCAATGTCATCATCCGGATCACGCTGGGGATTGGCGATGGCTTGCGCGACCGGGCCGCGGCTTGCGACGATGGCGACATCGTGACCTCGTCGATTGCTTTTGCCGAGGTCGCCCTGGGCTCCTTTCGGGGCCGCCCGCCCCATCTTGAGCAGCTTCAGGCCTTCATCCAGGAAGTCCCGGTGCTGGGCTTTGATTATAAGGCCGCGTGCGCCTACGCCGAGCTTCCGTTCAAGCGCGCGAGCTTCGACCGTCTTATCGCGGCGCACGCCCTGTCGCACGATCTGACGGTTATTACAGACAACGAAGCCGATTTCCTGGACGTCCCTGGGCTCAAGGTTGAGAATTGGACCTCGTGACCTTCACCGCGACCGTCCTCACCCTCTACCCGGAGATGTTTCCCGGCCCGCTCGGAACCTCGCTCGCGGGCCGAGCGCTCGGCTCGGCCTGGTCGCTCGACACGCGCAACATCCGCGACTTCGCGACCGACAGGCACCGCAGCGTCGACGACACGCCGGCCGGGGGTGGGGCGGGCATGGTGCTCAAGCCCGACACCCTCGCCGCGGCCCTCGATAGCGTTGCGGACGGTCGGCCGATGCTCGCCCTCACTCCACGCGGGATACCATTGACGCAGGCGCGGGTGCGCACCCTGGCCGTCGGCCCAGGCATGATCCTCCTCTGCGGCCGGTTTGAAGGGTTCGACGAGCGCATCTTCGAAGCGCGCGACCTCGAGCCGGTCTCCATCGGGGACTATGTTCTATCGGGCGGCGAGCTTGGCGCGATGGTGTTGCTCGACGCTTGCGTTCGCCTCCTCCCCGGGGTAATGGGCGCGGCCTCCAGCGGCGAGGAGGAGAGCTTCGAACAGGGGCTTCTCGAATATCCGCACTATACCCGACCAGTGACATGGGAAGGGCGCACGATCCCCGAGGTGTTGCGGTCGGGGGATCATGCGAGGATTGCGGCGTGGCGACACGAAACCGCGGTCCGCGACACACGGCTACGGCGGCCCGACCTGACCTTGCGCCATGGGGGCGCATCGCAGGCACCGCCCTCTGGCGCGCAGCGCGACGATATGAAGGCCAACGAGACATGAACCTCATCGAGACCCTGGAGCAGGAGCAGATCGCTTCGCTCACCGAAATCCGCGCCATTCCCGAATTCCGCCCCGGCGACACGCTCCGCGTCGGCGTCAAGGTGGTCGAAGGCGACCGCGCTCGCGTCCAGAATTTCGAAGGCGTGTGCATCGCCCGCGCCAATAAGGGCATTGGGTCGAACTTCACGGTTCGCAAGATCAGCTTCGGCGAGGGCGTCGAACGCGTCTTTCCACTCTATTCCCCCTCGCTCGATTCGATCGAGGTCGTGCGCCGCGGCGCCGTCCGCCGCGCCAAGCTCTATTATCTGCGCGGTCGCCGCGGCAAGTCGGCGCGCATCGCCGAGCGCCGCGACACGCGTCCCGCGAAGGGCTCGTCAGAGTCCTGAGCACAAAGGCGCGGGCGAGAAGAGCAAGTCCTGAGCGCTTCCCGCGAGAGCATTTGATTTAGCGGGCGGCCGGGCTTTCCAGAACAGGAAGGCTCGGCCGTTTGCACATGGGAGACAGAAATGGGCTATCGCGTTGTCGTGGTGGGCGCGACCGGCAATGTCGGTCGGGAAATCCTCAACATTCTCGCGGAGCGCGAATTCCCGGCGGACGAAGTCGCCGCGGTGGCGAGCGCTCGCTCCACCGGAGATGTGATCGATTTCGGCGACAGCGGGCGCGAGCTCAAGGTCCAGAACATCGAGCATTTCAATTTCGCGGGCTGGGATATCGCGCTCTTCGCCGTCGGTTCCGAGGTCAGCAAGATCTACGCGCCGATCAGCGCGAAGGCCGGGTGCACGGTCATCGACAACAGCTCGCTCTATCGAATGGACCCCGATGTCCCGCTGATCGTGCCGGAAGTGAATCCGGAGGCGATCGCCGGCTACACGCGCCGCAACATCATCGCCAATCCCAACTGCTCGACCGCGCAGATGGTCGTCGCGCTGAAGCCGCTCCACGACGCGGCCAAGATCAAACGGGTGGTCGTCTCGACCTACCAGTCGGTCTCGGGCGCGGGCAAAGCGGGAATGGACGAGCTGTTCGAGCAGAGCCGCAACATCTTCGTCGGCGACAGCAACGAGCCGAAAAAGTTCACCAAGCAGATCGCGTTCAACGTCATTCCTCACATCGACGCCTTCCTCGACGACGGCTCGACCAAGGAAGAGTGGAAGATGGTCGTCGAGACCAAAAAAATCCTCGATCCGAAGATCAAGGTCGTCGCGACCTGCGTCCGTGTGCCGGTGTTCGTCGGTCATTCCGAGAGCATCAACGTCGAGTTCGAACGCGAGTTGTCGGCCGATGACGCGCAGCGCATTCTGCGCGAGGCGCCGGGCGTGATGCTGGTCGATAAGCGCGAAGACGGCGGCTACGTCACGCCGGTCGAGGCGGTCGGCGAATATGCCACCTTCGTCAGCCGCGTGCGCGAGGACCCGACGGTCGAGAACGGCCTCAACCTGTGGGTGGTCAGCGACAATCTGCGCAAGGGCGCGGCGCTGAACGCCGTGCAGATCGCCGAACTGCTCGGCCACCGGCATTTGAAGAAGGCGGCCTAGCGCGCTAGCCTCCGGATCGTCGAGAGAGGAGGACGAGCATGCGAACGTTGATTGCGGTCATCGTCGTCGCGGCGTCGCTCGTTGCGTGCGCCAAGACACCTGGAGGGCATCCGCCGCTGACCGAAGCCGAGGCGCTGAAGGCCGCCGGCAACGCCGAGGCAAGCTTCACCACGGGTGACGTCAACGCGGTGATGCGGAATTACGACGATCACGCCGTGATGATCGACGCCTCCGCCCCCCGACCGAGCGACGATCGCAAGGTGACAACGGGCTGGGCCAGATACTTCGTCAGCATGAAGCCGGCCGACTACACGGTGGTCGGGCGGCACATCCAGCTGCTGGGCCCCGACGCGTTTGTCAGCTCGGGCATCGAACGCTTTACCGTTGCAGCGGGCGCCGCTCGTCCGGTGGTCAGCGCGCGCTTTACCGACGTCTTTCAGCGCGAGCCTGACGGCACGTGGAAAATCGTCCACGAGCATGTCTCGGCCCCGCCGACCTCCGCTGGGGTGGAATGAGCGAGCAAATGGAGGGAGGCTGCGCTTGCGGCAGGGTGCGCTACCTTGCCGAGGTCGACAGCAATGACGCCTATCTCTGCCACTGCCGGATGTGCCAGCGCGCCAGCGGCAACGTCAGCCTGGCCTTGTTCGGCATCGAGCAGGCGGCGGTGCAGTGGCAGCAGGAACCGGACTGGTATGCCAGCTCCGTCATCGCCCGCCGCCCGTTCTGCGCATCCTGCGGAACCTCGCTAGGGTTCCAGTACAACAGCGGCACGACGAGGATGGACCTGACCGTCGCCAGCTTCGACGATCCTTCGCGCTTCGTTCCGACGAGTCACTTCGGCGCCGAGAGCATTCACCGTGGGTGGCTCGACACCGGCGGCCTCCCGGAACATCGTTCCGACGAATATCAGCCGCTGGTCGAGCGTTGGGTGAAGGCTGGCGCGGCGCCCGAATGAACGATTCCGCCGTTCATTATTGGGCCACGTCCGACGGCATCGATCTGGCGTTCCGCGAGATGGGGCAGGGGGAGCCCGTCATCCTCCTCCACGGGCTGTTCTCCGACGGGTTGGTCAACTGGATAAAGTTCGGTCACGCCGCTAAGCTCGCCGCAGCGGGACGGCGGGTGATTATGCCCGACCTTCGCGCGCACGGGCTCTCGGGAAAGCCGCACGAGCCGAACTCCTATCCCCCAGGCATCCTCGGGCGCGATCTCATGGAACTGCTCGCGCATCTGGACCTTGTCGAATATGATCTCGGCGGCTTCTCGCTCGGCGCGCGGACGGTGGTGCAGGGCGTCGACAACGGCCTTCGCCCGCGCCGCGCGGTGCTTGGCGGCATGGGGCTGCAAGGCCTGGTCGGCTGGAGCGGGCGGCGAAGCTTCTTTCTCGATGCGATCGCCGCGTTCGGGACCGCGAAGCGCGACGATCCGCACTGGCTGGCGATCCAGTTCATGAAGACAATGAAGGTCGACCCCTTGGCGTTGGTTCCGCTGCTGGAGAGCTTCGAGCCGGTTCCCGCCGGCTGGCAGGCGAGCTTCACCATGCCGACGCTGGTGCTGTGCGGCAATGAGGATCGCGACAACGGCAACGCGGGCGATCTCGCGGCGTTCCTGCCGAATGCGACCTACATCGAAGTGCCCGGAACCCACATGAGTTCGGTGACGGAACCCGCGATGGGCGATGCGCTCGTCAGTTTCCTCGGCTGACGCGATCGCCAAAAAGAAGGGGCGCCGAAGCGCCCCTTCCGGTCATTCAGCTTCGGCGGTCAATAAGCGATCGAACCGACTTTGCTCTGGCTGGAGCCTGCGCTCGGGGCGCGTCCCTGCCGCCCTGTTTCCTTGAGCGACAAGGCTTCCTCGGCAATTTCGCTTTGCGGGCGCTTGGAACGACCACCGCTGCTCATCCGCTCGGACTTCGCTTCGCTGAACGAGTCCATTCCGTTCGATTGATCGTCGTCGGACGAAAAGCGTTCGCTGACCGCGTCGGTCAGTTCGCTCAGCTGATCGCTAAGCTGCGCGCGCTTGGCCCACAGGAAGGCGCTGGCACCGGCCGCACCGGCGGCAATCGCCGCGCTCGCGAATGGGCGGGCCTTGACTGCCGCCAAAAAACCGCTGCCGTTCTCACTCGATCTGTTGGAGCCGCTGTTGTTCGAACCGCCACGGCTCGACTGGCTGCGCGATCCTTTGCTGCTGCTGCTTCGACTGCTGGTGTTACCACTACGGTTTCCGCCTCGATTGCTACTCGCCATCACGATACTCCCTTGAATGGATGTGCGATGGCGTAACGCTCGGGG
>JAIVIZ010000114.1 GCA_020200315.1 Sphingomonadales bacterium
GCTATGCGGTGCGACAGGCCGGAGCGAAGCGCAAGACCGCAGAGCACCATCGACACGACGAAGCCGCCGACGCCCATCATCATCAGCCGCTTGCGGCCATGACGACCGCTCTTTTCGGCCCAGAAGGATGCCAGCAGCACCCACAGGACGGCCGACGAGGTATAAGCCACGGCGACATAGAAATCAGCAATCCCGATCTCGCGGCCTATCGCGGGCATGACCGATTGCAGCGCCGTATTCCCCGCCGCGGCGACCAGCATCGCACCGAACAGCAGCAGAAACTGGCCAGTCTTGAGCGCACTGGTGCCGATCGGCTGTCCCGCGCGGGACGCAAGGGCTGATCGCGACATGCCGCGCCTCTTACGGCCAGCGGACCCAAGGCGGAAGCCGGGCGTTGGACCTTGCCAAGCCTGCTTGCATTTGCCACCAGACCGCCCTCGCGACCTGCCGGAGCTTCCATGAATTTCTCGTCCGCCCGCGCTCTGAAGGGCCGTTCTCTCGGCAAGCGGCTTGCCCGCCAGCACACCAGCAGCCCGCGGCTTCAGTTCCTCCGCGAGTTCTTCAAACATCCGGTGATGGTCGGTTCGGTCATCCCCTCGAGCATGCGGTTGATCGACAGAATGCTCGCGCCGGTCGACTGGGCGAACACGAAGCTGTTCGTGGAGTACGGCCCCGGCGTCGGCACCTTCACGCGCCCCATCCTCGACCGTCTTGGTGCCGACGCGACGTTGATCACGATCGATACCAACGCCGAGTTCACCGCCTACCTGCGTGCCGACATCGACGACGATCGGCTGATCGCCGTCACCGGCTCGGCGGCCGATGTTGAAAAGATTATTGCGGCGCATGGGTTCGAAAAAGCCGACTACGTTCTTTCCGGCCTGCCCTTCTCGACCCTTCCGCCAGGCGTCGGCGAAGCGATCGGCAAGGCCACGGCGAAAGTCATCCGCACCGGCGGCGCCTTCCTCGTCTATCAGTTCAGCCCCAAGGTCCGCGACTTCATCGCACCCTTTTTTGAGCGGCTCGACCGCGGTTTCGAATGGTGGAACGTGCCGCCTGCCACCCTGTTCTGGGCCTGGCGGGAAGAGTCCTCGTTGAGCTAAGCCCGCACCGAAAGCTTAGCGCTCGCGCAGCGCCAAACGCCTCGTCACCGAGTAATCGAGCGAATTGACAAGGAAGAAACCGAGCCGCCACTTCAGCCGCTCGAACCACGTCCCGCGCTTCTTGTGCAGCGTCGACGTGATCTGGATGCTGTCGCCGATTTCATGCTCGAAATAGCCGCGCATCATCATCGCGAACTTCCCGTCGGCGACTCGCAGCATCATCTCCATGTTCAGATAGAGGCTGCGAATGTCGAAGTTGGACGAGCCGATATGCACGACATCGTCCATGATCAGCAGCTTGGAATGGAGCTTGGTCGGCTCATATTCGAACATTTCGACCTTGCGCCGCAGCAGCCGCGAATAGGTGCTGCGCGCGGCGTCGATCGTCGCATGATTGTCGGACTTGCTGGCCGTGATCACCCGCACCCGTCCCGCCTTTGACACCCGGGCGATGCGCGACAGCATCGACGCCATCGGCGCGAAATAGGCGGCGATCATCTCGAGGTTCTTCGCTTGGGCGAGGTCGCGCACCGTCGCCAGCGCCCACGGCGACTTGAATTGCATCGGTCCGCCGAACAGCCACTGCAACGGCCCATCATGTTCGCTGAAATGCCGCACCACCGCCCGCAGCGCTTTCAGCCGCGCGCCCTTGTGCAGCGCCCAGGCGAGGAGCGCATCATAGTAAGGCACCAGCCGTCCCGCCGCCGGTCCTTCGACGAGCAGTCCGATGTCGCGCCAGGCGCCTTCCTCGACCGTGCCGAAATAACTGTCCTCGATGTTGAACCCGCCGATCAGCGCGATCTTCCCGTCCGCCAGCGCGAGCTTCTGGTGGTTGCGCAGCAGATAGCGGCGTCCATAGGCTGGGTTGAAGCGGCAAAAGCGCGCTCCCGCCTCGTGCAACTGCTTGAAATAATCTTCGGGCGCCTTGCTGCTGCCGAAGCCGTCGATCAGCAGCGACACCTCGACCCCGCGCTCGATGGCGCGCAGCAGGGCGTCGCGCACCAGCCCGCCCGAACGATCCGCGGTGTAGATATAATAGAGCAAGCGCAGACTCTGCTCGGCCCCGTCGATCAGCGCGAGCAGCACCTCCAGCCGGGCAGGCCCTTGGGTCAGAACCGTCAGCCGGTTGCCCTCAACGGTGACCGTGCAGTCGTCCGGAAGGGTCAACGGTCGATCGGCCATTCCCCTGCTGTGGCCAGCGCCGCCCGCCAAGGCAAGCCGCCGGTCTCGTTTCATTGACTTATGGCGGTCCGATGCCTAAGTCGCGCCACTCCCCGGCATGGCCCGAGACTTTAATTTGCGAGACGATGAATGGCGCGCGTGACCGTCGAAGACTGCGTCGACAAAATCCCCAACCGGTTTGATCTGGTGCTCGCCGCAGCCCAGCGCGCTCGGCAGATTTCAGGCGGCGCCGACCTCACCATCGACCGCGACCGCGACAAGAATCCCGTCGTCGCGCTGCGCGAGATCGCCGAGGAAACGGTGCGTCCGAAGCATCTCCAGGAAGCGATTATCTCCAGCTTACAGCGCGTCCGCATCGACGAGGAGGACGCGACCGACGAGCTCGCCAGTCTCGCCGATTCGGCCGAGGCGCTGCGCCTTACCGCGGCCGCGCCGCCGCGGCCGAGCCCAAGCGGCGGTGACTACGAATAGCATAGTTTTTGGAGGTTGATCTGACTGAGGGCGGCACCGCAAGGCCGCCGTTTCTCATTCGGCGGCAAGCGGCTTCGAACAATCGGCAGGAGTTCGCTCGACCCAGGTAAGATCGTGCAGGCCGAGCTCACGGCCGTCGGCGCCCTGCACGCAGATTCGCCGAACCGGCCGGCCGTTGCTGCGGTCGACCAGCACCAATTCCTGCCGGCCATGCCCCCAATCCTCGCCCCATTGGCGCAGCGCCAACACGACCGGCAGCAGCGCCTCGCCCTTCGCGGTGAGCGAATAGACGACCTTGCGCCGGTCCGCGGCATCCGGCGTGCGCGCCAGGATCTCGCCGACAACGAGCTTCGCGAGCCGATCCGATAAAATATTGCGAGCGATCCCGAGTCCACCTTGGAATTCCTCGAAATGCTGCAGGCCATTCAGTGCCCCCCGCAGAATGAGAAAAGCCCATTTCTCGCCGATCAACTCGACCGCCGAAGGCAGTGGACAACGCAGTGCGGCGGCCTTGAACGCATCGATGTCGGCCGCAGGTCGGTTCACGCACACTCCTCTCGGGCGAACAATAAATCACAGTCGCAAGGAAAATAACAGTTGCTGAACAAAACTCATTATGATAGTCAGTTGCAATCTGCAATGCATTCAGGGAGCTGACTCATGGTTCGACCAATTTCCGCGCTTACCGGCTTGGCCTTTGCCTTCGCGCCCGCCGCTGCCTTCGCCGCCAGCTATTCGGCAACTCCCGTTGTCCGCGGTGCACCGGCCCGCGTCAACGCGGCCGACATCAGCTGGGCATGCGGTCCCGACGCCTGCCAGGGCAGCAGCGAGGAGAGCCGTCCGCTCGTGCTATGCCAGGACCTCGCCAGCCGCACCGGCCGGCTGACCTCGTTTCTGGTCAACGGCTCGGCTTTCACGCCGGCCGAACTCGACCGCTGCAATGCCAAGGCGCACGGCGCCGCGCCGGTCGCGCGCGCGAACTAGCCAGCGCGAGGAGCGCCGGAAGACATTGCACGCGTCTTCCGGCGCTTTCGACCTTGCGCATCGGGGGGGCGCCGCCCCAAGGTCACCCCGTGCTGCGCCAATATGAACTTGTCGAAAAGGTAAGGTCTTACGACCCGAACGCCGATGAGGCGCTGCTCAACCGCGCTTATGTCTTCTCGATGAAGGCTCACGGCACCCAGAAGCGGGCCTCCGGCGACGCCTACTTCAGTCATCCGATTGAGGTCGCGGGCATCCTCACCGACCTCAAGCTCGATGATGAGACGATCGTCACCGCGATCCTCCACGACACGATCGAGGACACCGTCGCCACGCATGAGGAAGTCGAGAAACTGTTCGGCTCCTCGGTGGCCCGGCTGGTGGACGGCGTCACAAAATTGTCGAAGATCGAGGCGCAGTCGGAGAATGAGCGCGCCGCCGAGAATCTGCGCAAATTCCTCCTCGCTCTGTCCGACGACCATGAACGAGATGCAGACGCTCGCCTTCAGGCAACTGGAGCCCGACGCCCACGCCTCGATCATCCGCCGTCTTGCCCAGCTCCACGAATCCGGCGGCGACCTCGTCAACCGCATCGGCCTTGGTCTTCGCCTTCACCTCGCCGATCATGGGCTTGAAGCCGACGTGATGGGACGCGAGAAGCATCCCTATTCCATCTGGAAGAAGATGGCCGAGCGGCACATCAGCTTCGAGCAGCTTTCCGATGTGATGGCTTTTCGAGTCGTCGTCGACAGCGTCGAGGACTGCTACCGCGCGCTGGGCCTGATCCATGAACGCTGGCCGATGGTTCCCGGCCGCTTCAAGGACTTCATCTCGACGCCGAAGCGCAACGGCTACCGCTCGCTCCACACCTCGGTCATTCACGACAGCAAGATGCGGATCGAAATCCAGATCCGCACGCTCGAGATGCACCAGCAGGCCGAGCGGGGTTTGGCCGCGCACTGGGCCTACAAGGAGGGCAAGCCCGCCGCCGAGGTCAAGGTGCCGTGGATTTCCGACCTCGTCGAAATTCTCGACCATGCCGCCAGTCCCGAAGAGCTCCTCGAGCACACGCGGATGGCGATGTATCAGGACCGAATCTTCGCCTTCACTCCGAAAGGCGAACTGATCCAGTTGCCTAAAGGGGCAACCCCGGTCGACTTCGCTTACGCGGTCCACACCGATCTTGGCGACCAGACCGTCGGCGCCAAGGTCAACGGCCGCGTCGTCCCGCTGCGCACGCTGCTCGACAACGGCGATCAGGTGGAGATCCTCGTTTCCAAAGGGCAGCACCCGCAGCCGTCCTGGCTACGCTTCGTCACCACGGGCAAGGCCCGCGCCGGCATCCGCCGCTTCGTCCGTCACAAGGAGCGCGACGAGACCATCCTGCTCGGCCGCAAAATCTATGAGGAGCTGATCGAACGCCTTCCCGCCCCGCTTGCGCCCGAAGCGCTGCCGCGCGCGGTCAAGAAGCTGAAGGCTGAGGATGCCGATTCGCTGATGGTGGCGATCGCCAAGCGGCGCTTCTCTGACGAAGCGCTGATGGAGGCTCTGATGCCTGGCTCGACCGGCGGCGACGTTGCGCCAAAGCCAGCGGCGCAACGGACCGCCATCTCGATCAAGGGGCTCACGCCAGGGGTCGCCTATACCTTGGCCCAATGCTGCCACCCTATCCCCGGCGACCGCATCGTCGGTCTTCGCCGCGAGGACGAAAGCATCGAGGTCCACGCCATCGGCTGCGACACGCTCGCGAGCGGGACCGACGCCGATTGGCTCGATCTCGCCTGGGGCGACGGCTCCGACGGCGGCACGGCCCGACTATGCGTCATCCTCCGCGATGTGCCCGGTGCGCTTGGGACGATGGCCGGCGTGCTCGGCGCCAAGCGGGCCAACATCGTCAACCTGCAGCTGGTCCACCGCGACGGCAGCTTCCATACCTTCCACCTCGACGTGGAGGTTCACGACCTTGCCCACCTTCACGCCATCGTCGCCGCTCTGCGCGATGCCGACGCGGTCAGTTCAGCCGAGCGGATTTAGCGCGCTCTCCGCACCGCATCCGCGCCGCCAGCCGCAAGCACGGCAAGCGTGACGAGATCGTTCGAGCTCGCCGTCATCGGCGCGATCTGGACCGGCAGGGCCATGCCCATGAGATAAGGCCCGAGCATATTCTCCCCGCCGAGCGCGCGCAGCAGCTTCGACGAGATGTTAGCCGACTGCAGTCCCGGCATGATCAGGATGTTCGCCGATCCGGACAGCCGGCTGAACGGGTAATATTTGCGCTGCGCCTCGTGATTGAGCGCGACGTCGACCCCCATTTCGCCTTCATATTCGAAGTCGGTCTGAAGCGAATCGAGCATCTTCACCGCATCGCGCAGCCGGTCGATGTGCCTGCCGGGCGGATTGCCGAAGGTCGTATAGCTGACGAAGGCAACCCGTGGCTCCTGCCCCATGCGGCGCGCGAAGGCGGCCGAGCGGATCGCGATGGCGGCAAGCTGTTCGGCGGTGGGCCGCTCGTTGACGGCGGTGTCGGCAATCAGCACCGTCTGGCGCTTGCCGGCGATGACGGTAATTCCGAAGGGTGTCGTGCCGGCTTCCTCATCAATCACCGCACGCACTTGGCTCAGGCTCTGGCTGAACGGTCGAGTGGTGCCGGTGATCATCGCGTCCGCTTCGCCCAGCGCGAGCATCGCCGCGGTGAAGGTGTTGCGGTCTTGATTGACCATCCGCTCGATCTCGCGCCGGAGCATCCCGCTGCGCTGATGCTTGGCATAGATATAGTCGACCGCCCGGCTGACCAGCGGCGAGTTGCGGCTGTTGAGCACCTCGTAGCCCGCCGGATCGACGCCGAGTTCGCTCAGCAGGTCGGACACATTCTCACGGCCCACCAGCACCGGCGTTCCATAGCCGCCCTCCTTGAACGCGATCGCCGCGCGCAGCACGTTGGGCTCCTCGCCCTCCGCGAACAGCACCCGCTTGGGGTCCGAGCGGGCCGCCTCGAACGCCAGGGTTAAGACCGAGGTCGTGGGGTCCAACCGGGCGCGAAGCTCGGCGCGATAGGCGTCGAGATCGGCGATCGGCTTGCGCGCCACGCCGCTCGCCATCGCCGCCTTGGCAACCGCCGCCGGGATCACCTCGATCAGCCGCGGGTCGAACGGCGCGGGGATGATGTAATCGGCGCCGAACGACTGATTAAGACCGCCATAAGCTGCCGCCACTTCCTCAGGCACCGGCTCCCGCGCCAATTCCGCCAAGGCACTAGCCGCCGCAATCTTCATCGCATCGTTGATCGCGCTCGCCCGCACATCCAGCGCCCCCCGGAAAATGAAGGGAAAGCCGAGCACATTGTTGACCTGGTTGGGATAGTCCGACCGGCCCGTCGCGACGATCGCGTCGGGGCGCGCGGCCTTGGCTTCGGGCGGCGTGATCTCAGGGTCGGGGTTGGCCATGGCGAAGATGATCGGCTTGGGCGCCATCGCCATCACCATGTCGGGCTTCAGCGCGCCCGCGGCGGACAGGCCGAGGAACACGTCGGCGCCGACCAGCGCCTGGCGCAGGTCCTGCGCGTCGGTGACCACCGCGTGCGCCGACTTGAACTGGTCGAGATCGGGGCGGTCCTTGCGGATCGTCCCCTTGCGGTCGCACATGATGACCTTGTCGCCGCGCACGCCCATCGCCTTGATCAGCTCGGTACAGGCGATCGCCGCGGCGCCGGCGCCGTTGACCACCACCTTGACGTCGCCCAGCTTGCGCCCCGTCAGCAGGCAGGCGTTGATCAGCCCGGCAGCGGTGATGATCGCCGTGCCATGCTGATCGTCATGAAACACCGGGATGTTCATCCGCTCTTTCAGCCGCTGCTCGATGATGAAGCAGTCCGGCGCGGCGATATCCTCGAGGTTGACCCCGCCGAAGCTCGGCTCGAGCAGCGCGACGGCGTCGATGAACCGGTCGCAATCCTCCGTGGCGATCTCGAGATCGATTGCGTCGACGTCGGCGAACCGTTTGAACAGCACCGCCTTGCCTTCCATCACCGGCTTCGATGCGAGGGCCCCAAGATTGCCGAGCCCGAGGATCGCCGTTCCGTTGGAGATCACGGCGACGAGATTGCCTTTGGCGGTGAAGTCATAGGCCGCTCCGGGGTCCGCCGCGATGGCACGCACCGGAACCGCGACACCGGGCGAATAGGCAAGGCTCAAATCGCGCTGCGTCGCCATCGGCTTGGACGCGACGATCTCGATCTTCCCGGGCCGGCCACGCGAGTGGAAGTCGAGCGCCTCGGCTTCCGAGAAGGTGACGTTGCTTTCGGACATGCTCTCTCCTGCCTTGCCCTTAGCCACGCGATACCGCGCATGTCACCCTCTCGCGCGGGCGTGTCGTAGCGTTTAGAAGGGACCGGATGGCCCGCGCCGACCTGCCCCCCAGCCTCACACCAATGATGGCGCAATATCATCGCCTCAAGGCCGAGGCCGGCGACGCGCTGCTGTTCTATCGGATGGGCGACTTCTTCGAACTGTTCTTCGAGGATGCAAAAGCCGCCGCTGCCTGCCTCGACATTGCGCTCACCAAGCGCGGCGAGTGCGGGGGCGAACCGGTGCCGATGTGCGGCGTTCCCGTGCACTCGGCCGACGCCTATCTCGCGAAGCTGATCCGCGGCGGCCACCGCGTCGCCATCGCAGAGCAGATCGAAAGCCCGGCCGAGGCACGCAAGCAGCGCGGGGCCAAGGCGCTGGTCGAGCGGGCAATCGTCCGGCTCGTCACGCCGGGCACGCTCACGGAGGAAGTGCTGCTCGAGAGCGCCGCCGCCAACTGGCTGGCTGCCATCGCACGGACCGGCGATGAGTGGGGCATCGCCGCAGCCGACATTTCGACGGGTCGTTTTGAACTGGTCGCGTGCGCGCAGGGTGAGCTGGCGGCGGAACTTGCCCGACTATCGCCGGCGGAGACCATCGCCGACGAAAAGATTCCGGATTTGCACACCGCTCGCGGCAAGGGCGGGTTCGATAGTCTCGCCGGCGAGCGCGCCCTCACCAAGCGGTTCGGCGTCGCCACCCTTGACGGGTTCGGCGCCCCCGGACGGGCGGAGCTTGCGGCTGCCGGGGGTCTTCTGGCCTATCTGGACGCAACCCAAAAGAACTCGGTTCCCTTCCTGAGCGCGCCGCGCCGGATCGCGCGCTCGGCGCACATGGCAATCGATCCGGCGACGCGCGATAGCCTCGAAATCCTGCTCAGTCCCAGCGGCACGAGCCTGATCGCGACTCTCGATCGCTGCGTCACGGCCTGCGGCAAGCGCCTCCTCGCTTCAGACCTCTCGGCGCCGCTGACCGATCGCGCGGCCATCGAAGCCCGCCTCGGACTCGTCGCCTGGTTTCACGATGACATGCTCCGCCGCGACCGGACGCGTGAGGCGCTCAAGGCCATGCCCGATATCGCCCGAGCGCTCGGGCGACTGGTTGCCGGACGCGGGAGCGCGCGCGATCTCGCCGCGCTTCGGGATGGCCTTGCCGCTGCGACTTCACTCCGCAATGACCTGGAAAACGAGGTCGGGCGAGCACCGCTCCTGATGCAGCTCCTGCCCCGTCTCGGAGGCCATGGGGCGCTCGTCGATCGGCTGCGCAGTGCGCTGGTGATGTCGCCGCCGCTCGACAGCGCCAAGGGCGGCTACATCGCCGAAACCTATGACCCGGCGCTCGATGCCCTGCGCGCGGCCGCCTCCGATGGCCGCCGCGCGATCGCTGCACTGGAGGCTCGCTATCGAGAATCTACCGGCGTCGGCTCGCTCAAAATCCGCCACAATGCGGTGCTCGGTTATCATGTCGAGGTCGCGGTGCGCCACGCCGATGCGCTGATGACCCCGGCCTCGGGATTCACCCACCGCCAGACGCTTGCCGGCGCGGTCCGCTTCAATTCGCCCGACCTTCATGCCGAAGCCAGCCGGGTGATCGAAGCCGGCGCCCACGCGCTGGCCGCTGAAGCTGCCCATTTCGAAGAGCTGACCGCCCTCACCGTCGCTGCTGCACCAGCCATCTCGGCGACCGCCGATGCCATCGCACGTCTCGATGTGGGCGCAGGTCTGGCCGCGCGCGCGGCCGAAGGTCAATGGTGCGCGCCGCAGATCGTCGATCGTCCTTGCCTCGAGCTGGAAGGCGGTCGTCACCCGGTCGTCGAGGCCGCGCTGACCGTTTCCGGCGAGCGGTTCGTCGCCAACGACGTCGCGCTTGGGCCGCATAACCGGCTGTGGCTGATCACCGGCCCGAACATGGGCGGCAAGTCGACCTTTCTACGCCAGGTCGCCCTTGCGGCGTTGCTGGCGCAGGCTGGCTCGTTCGTCCCTGCGGCGCGGGCGAAAATCGGCATCGTCGACCGGCTGTTCAGCCGGGTCGGCGCCGCTGACAATCTAGCGCGCGGCCGCTCGACCTTCATGGTCGAAATGGTCGAGACCGCCGCGATTCTTGCGCAAGCGACGCCGAACAGCTTGGTCATCCTCGACGAAATCGGGCGCGGCACCTCAACCTACGATGGACTCGCCATCGCCTGGGCGGTGGTTGAGGCGATGCACGACACGGTGCGCGCCCGCACCCTGTTCGCGACCCATTATCACGAACTGACGCGTCTCGCCGACCGGCTCGATGCCCTGTCCCTTCACCACGTTCGCGCGCGTGAGTGGAAGGGCGATCTCGTCCTTCTCCACGAACTCGCGCCGGGGCCAGCCGACCGCAGTTATGGTATCGCCGTCGCCCGTCTCGCCGGCCTGCCGCCCGCCGTCCTCTCACGCGCCAAGTCCGTGCTCGCCAAGCTCGAAGCCGGCCGTGACGCGACCGGCGGCATTGCCGCGGGCCTCGACGATCTTCCCTTGTTCGCCGCCGCTGCTCAGGTTGAGCCCGTGCCCGATCCATTGATCGCTGCATTGGCCACAATCGACCCCGATGCTTTGACGCCGCGCGAAGCGCTCGATGCGCTTTACGGACTGAAGCAGACCGCCCTGGGGCATGGCGGATGAGCGATCATCTGGTCGACCGCCGACGGGCGATCATCAACCGGCGCGCAGTGGGCGAGAAACTGATCGCGCTCGGTTCGGATCCGTCACTGACCGCAGCGGCGACCGCGATCCTGAGCCGAGCGCTCGTCGCGGGGCGAAGCGAAATTGCTGCCCGTACTGCCGCCGAGCCCGGGCGCGGCCGTTCCCATGCCGCTGCCTACGCTTTCCTTTCAGACCAGATTGTCCGCCTCGCTTTCGACCTGATCACCCAGCGCATCTTCCCTAACCCCAACCCGACGGCGTCGGAACGAATCGCGCTGGTCGGGCTCGGAGGCACCGGCCGCGGCGAAATGGCGCCGTTCAGCGACCTCGATCTGATGATGCTGGTGCCGGAGGGCCGCGCGCCGTGGTGCGAGCAAGTGGTCGAAGCGCTGCTCTATATATTATGGGATTTGAAGCTTGAGGTCGGCCAGTCGCTCCGCACACCGTCGGAGATGATCGCGCTTGCCAAGGCGGACATGACCGTCCGCACCTCCATCCTTGAGGCGCGCTTTCTATGGGGCGACAAGCCGCTGTCCGATGAAGCGGCTGCGCGCTTTCGCAGCGGGATCGTTGTGGGCACGAGCCAGCAGTTCGTCGCCGCCAAACTCGCCGAGCGCAACGAACGCCACCAGCGAATGGGCGACAGCCGCTACGTGGTCGAGCCCAACGTCAAGGATGGCAAAGGCGGGTTGCGCGATCTCCACACGCTCTACTGGATCGGCAAATATGTTCACGGCGTGCAGCATCCGGCCGAGCTGGTCGGCGCGGGCCTGCTGAGCACGGCTGAGTATCGCCGGTTCGAACGCGCCGAGCGCTTCTTCTGGTCGGTGCGCTGTCAGCTCCACCTTGCGGCTGGCCGGGCGGAGGAGCGGCTGGGCTTCGATCGCCAGCGCGAGATCGCCGGGGCGATGCACTATGCCGACCGGCCGGGCAAAAGCGCCGTCGAACGTTTCATGCAATTTTACTTCCTCAACGCCAAGTCGGTCGGGGACCTCACCGGCCTGTTTCTCGCCCAAATCGATGAGCAACTCGCACGCCGGGGCCGCCGTTTCGGACTTCCCACAATCCGCCGGCGTCCCGCGCGGCTCGACGGCTTCGTCGTTGATCGTGGACGGCTATCCATTCCAGCTGACGACTTCTTCCGCCAGGATCCGGTCCGGCTGCTCCGCCTGTTCGCCCTCGCCGCGCGAGAGCGAATGGAAATCCATCCGATGGCAATGCGCGCGGCCTCGCGTGACTTCCGCCTGCTCGACGCGGTGCGCGACGACCCGCACGCCAACGCCTGCTTCATGGCCGCGCTGACCGACCGCAATGCGCCCGACCTCGTTCT
Source organism: Sphingomonadales bacterium (assembly GCA_020200315.1). Classification (GTDB taxonomy): domain Bacteria; phylum Pseudomonadota; class Alphaproteobacteria; order Sphingomonadales; family Sphingomonadaceae; genus Sphingomicrobium. Next base: position 12,080 of record JAIVIZ010000114.1, read on the forward strand.
GAGATGGATGAACGAGGCGGGGGTGTTCGGCCGCTTCGTTCCCGATTTTGGCCGCGTCGTCGCCCAGATGCAGTTCGACATGTACCATCACTATACGGTCGATGAGCACACCATCCGCGCCATCGGCCTGCTCGCCGCGATCGAGCGGGGCGATCTGGTCAACGACCATCCCGTGGCCACGGCGCTATTCAAGCAGATCGCATCACGCCGAACTCTCTATGTCGCGGTGCTCCTTCACGACATCGCCAAGGGCCGTGGTGGCGATCACAGCGAACTCGGAGCTGCCGTCGCGCTGCGGCTTGCGCCGCGTTTTGGCCTCGATCCGGCTGAGACCGAGACCGTCGCGTGGCTGGTGCGCCACCATTTGCTGCTGTCGAACACAGCCTTCCGCCGCGATCTCGCCGATCCCAAAACGATCGAGGATTTCGCCCGCGCCGTGCAGAGTCCCGAGCGGCTTCGTTTGCTTCTGCTGCTGACCGTGGTCGATATTCGCGCGGTTGGCCCCTCCACCTGGAACGACTGGAAACGCACGCTCCTGCGCACGCTGTTCGAGGCAGCCGAGGAGCAGCTTCGCTTGGGGCACAAGGAGCGCGGCCGCGCGGCCGAGGTCGAGCATCGCCAGGGCGAACTTGCCGCCACCTTGGGGTGGAAGGCGAGCGCCTCACGCGCCCACGCCCGGCGTCTGCCCGACAGCTACTGGATCGCCGAGCCGCCCGAGTGGCACGTCGCCAACGCCCGTCAGATCGCCGGGGCGGAGGCGCGCATCGGCGAGCGCCGCCCGAGCGTCGTCGCCGAGGACGATCCCGCCTCGGGGGCGACGCGCATCAGCGTGTTCACGACCGACGCCGCCGGCCTCTTCTACCGTATCTCGGCCGGTCTCGCGGCTGCTGGCGCGACGGTCGTCGACGCGCGCATCCACACCACGCGCGACGGGATGGCACTCGACAATCTGCTGGTCCATGATCGGCAAGGACACGCCTATGCCGACCAGAGGCTGCGCACGCGGCTGATCGATGCGGTGACTCAGGCGATCGGTGGGAAGGTTCCGCCGCTGCGGCTCGATGCGCCGGGGACGCATAACACCTTCCACATCGCGCCGCGCGTGCTCATCGCCGAGAAGGCATCCAGCCGAACCACGGTCGTCGAGGTCAATGCCCGCGACCGGCCAGCGTTGCTCGCACGGCTAGCGCAAGTCATCTTCGAAGCGGGCTACCGGATCAACTCCGCCCACATCGCAACCTACGGCGAGCACGCGGTCGACGTATTTTACGTCACCACGAGCGAGTCGCGTAAACTCAATCCCGAAGAGATTGCTTCCTTGCGTCACGCCTTGCTCGCCGCCGTCAGCGAAGCGGAGGACTCCAAAGCCGCATAAGGAAAGGGCTCCGCGGTCGCCTGCGGAGCCCTTTCTTTTAGTTCTGCTCAGCCGCTCAGCTGTTAGCCGCGCTCGCCGGTGGCCGGTGGTGGCGGAGGAGGTGGAGGCGCCGGCGGCAATGGGCACGTCGCCGTCGCTTCGATGACGCTGCCATCCTGGCAGGTCTGCGTCGCCGGCGGCGGCGGGGGAGGCGGCGGCGGCGGTGCCGGTGGCGCGACATAGTCCGGTGCCCGGGGCGGAGCAGGCGAGAATTTGGCGCGCAGCGTCAGGCCATAGGTGCGCGGTTCGGCGAGGAACGCTCCGTAAAGCTGGGTCGATCGATTGTAGAAACCGCGCGCCGTACCCTGCTGGGTCCCGCGATAAGTGCCCGAACCCTGCAACGGAGCATCGAACGCGACCTGCAGATAATCCTTGTTGAAGATATTCTGCGCCCACAGTTCGATCGCCCAGCTGTCGTTGGGCCCACGCAGGCCGATGCGGCCGTTGACCGTGTTGAAGCTCTTCTGGGTCTTCTCGAGGTCGAGATCGGATCCGGTGTTGAACGTGCTCTGGTGCCGCACGTCGGCATAGATCAGCCCGCGCAGCCCGCTCGACCCGATGCGCGGCGTCCAGCCGGCAGAAAAGGTACCGGTGAATTCATTGGAGTTTGACAACTGTCTCCTCGGCAACTGGAACAGCGAATTTGACAGCGCCCTTCCGCCCGCGCCCACCAGATTGGGCGCATATTCCGTCACGACATAGGTCGCGCCGAGATTGAGCGTGACGTCGCGCGCCGGGCGGGTGAACGCCTCGAACTCGACCCCGGTCGACTTAACACCGGCTTTCACCTTGCCCGTGCAGGCACCCGTCGCGGAATTATTGTCCGTGTCGGCGCCATTCAGATCGACGCTGCACCCGTTGATGCTTTCGACTTGGAAGTTGAGGCCGTTGAACGTGTTCAGCTGGAAGTTGCGGATGTCGGCGTGGTTTCACAGCCGGCGGGGAATTGGCTGCGAGTAAGCGCCGACCGGTCGAGGTTAAACCCGCCTGCCTTGTAGCCGCGCGAATAGCTCGCATAGACCAGCGTATCGGGGAACATCTTCCAGCTGAGATTGGCCGTGCCGGAGACCCTGCTTTCCGACTTCGACATGGCGGCATCGAGCACGCCGCCCGGAACGCTCGGGATGACGCAGGGCAGCGTCTGGAAGCTTGCGAACGGCCCACCCGTAATTGCGCGGCAGAGCGTGTTATTGTCGCGCAGGTCGACCGATAGCCGCTTCTTTTCATGCGTGTAGCGAAGCCCGATGGTCGCCTTCAGCCGGTCGGTCAGCGAGAAGATGTCATGGGTAAAGACAGCATAATTATTGCTTCGCTGATTATACAGATCGGTGCCGCCGACCCCGTTGAAGCTGAAGCCCGGCTGGCCAGCCGCCGCGGCGAGCGCGCCGAAGCCGCCCATCGGCAGACCCGGCGAGAGACCGGCGAACAACGCCAACGCCCCTCGCGTCGCGGCCGGGATGGCCGGATTGGTGATCACCGCGCCCGCGACCGCCTGGTTGAAACAGGTTGGGTTGGTCGGCGACAACAGCGTCGGCGTGATCCCGGAGGCGAAATTGTTGGCGATCAGGCAGTTGGCGAACCGCCCGTAATCCGCGCCATATTTGAGGTTGTCGGCGACCGTCAGTTTCTCGCTGGCATAATAGCCGCCGACCAGCCAGTCGAGGCGGTCGTTCAGCGTCGTGCCCTGCAGCCGGAGTTCCTGGGTGAAGGTTTTGAAGCGGTTATAGGCGCCGCCATCGCTCTGACGGTAGAGGAGGTCGAGGTTGTTGTAATCGGCATCCTGACCGCGCAGAAAATTATTGTAGCGGTAGGCCGTGATCGACGTCAGCTGCGCCCCGCCGAGCTTATAGTTGATCTCGGCCGACGCGCCATAATCACGCACTCTCGATGCATAATCTCGTCCCGGCGTAATCGCGACCCGGCGAGCAAAGGTATCGTCCGGAATGACCGCGCCAAGCGCGCGCTCGATGCCCGCGATCGTCGATGGCTGCGTGCTGATCGCCCCGCCGGTGTTGACCGTGTCGTGGGCCGGCAGATAGGTCGCCGCGCAACATTCTTCGTTGCGCTTGCTGTAGTCCGCGATGAGTCGAACCGAGAGATCGCTCGACGGCTGATAGAGCAACTGTCCGCGCAGCATCCAGCGGTCGCGGTCGTTGACGTCGCGGCCGGAAATCACGTCCTTCAGAAAGCCGTCCCGCTTGACGTAGGTGCCATCGATGCGCGCCGCCAGCGTGCTCGACAGCGGCGCGTTGAGGCTGGCCACCGCGCGGCGATAGTTGAAATTGCCGACGGTCAGTTCGCCCGACGCTTCGGTCGTGAAACGTGGTTTGGCGGTGATGATCGAGATCAGGCCGGCCGAGGCGTTGCGGCCGAACAGCGTTCCCTGCGGCCCGCGCAGCACTTCGATGCGATCGACCGGGCCCAATTCGGTCAGCCCGACGCCGACGCGCGAGCGATAGACGCCGTCGATAAATACCGCGACGGAGCTTTCGAGGCCGGGATTGTCACCGACGGTGCCGACACCGCGGATGCGCGCCCCGCCCGCGCCCGCTTCCGAGGAGGTCGAGGAGACCAGCAGCGACGGCGACAACTGGGTCAACTGACGGATGTCGCTGGCACCGGAATTGCGCAGCGTCTCAGCCGTGACCGCGGACACCGCGATCGGAACATTGGACAGGGCTTCGTTGCGCCGCGTCGCAGTAACGATAATGTCGCCGGTGTCGATCGGCGTCTGCTCGGTCGAGTCGCGCGCGACCGCACCCGACTTCGCCGTCGGGCTGTTCTGGGTCGTCGGGTCGATCTGTCCTGTGGTCTGTGCAAGAGCCGGGGTTGCCAACGCTACCATGCCGACCGATGCCAGCCAAACCGACTTGCCCATCATATTCCCTCCAGTTTTTATATTCTTGTGAATCGAGGGTAAGCTTCCCTTCCGGTCAAGGGAACATGGGCGCGGGCAAAAGCGCCGTTTCCGCGGCGATTGCGGCTTCGCTGCAACAGGCTGTGGCGGCGACGCAAAAAAAAGCCCGCCTGCCGTAACGGCAGGCGGGCCTCTTTATGGCAGAATGATCGGCGAGCTATTTCGGCGCGAGCACCATCAGCATCTGCCGGCCTTCCATGCGCGGATGCGCCTCGACCTTGGCGATCTCGCCGGTCTCCGCCTGCACCCGCTGGAGCACCGCCATGCCGAGCTGGCCGTGCGCCATCTCGCGCCCGCGAAAGCGCATCGTCACCTTGACCTTGTCGCCTTCGCCCAGAAACTCGACGACCTTTTTCATCTTGGTGTCATAGTCGTGGTCGTCGATGTTCGGACGCATCTTGATCTCTTTGATCTCCTGCGTCTTCTGGCGCTTCTTTTGCTCGTTCGCCTTCTTCTGCGCCTCATATTTAAAGCGGCCGATGTCGAGGAACTTGGCGACGGGCGGATCGGCGTTGGGGCTGATCTCGACCAGGTCCAGTCCGACGCCCTGCGCCTGCTCGAACGCTTCGCGCGTATACATCACGCCTAGATTCTCGCCATTTTCGTCGATCACCCGCACCTTCTGCGCCTGGATGAACTCGTTATAGCGAGGGCCGGTAAATTGCGGCGGCGCCTGCGAGCGGCGCGGGTAGGGCGGGGGTATAACGCGATCTCCGATTACAGTTACGTCAGCGCCAGCTAAGCGCTCGGCCGCTACTTGTGAAGGGCGCCGGCTATTTTTGCCGAAGCCTGTGGCGTTGTGGCGTCAGTGCCCGCGAAGATCGGGCGGAGTGGCCTCTTCGACGATCATCGCGATCGCTTCCTCGACGCGCATGATCTTCTGATGCTCGTCGGAACCCAGTCGGCGGATTGCGACCGTTCCCTCCTCCGCTTCACGCTTGCCAACGACCAGCAACAGCGGGACCTTGGCGAGGCTGTGCTCGCGCACCTTATAGTTGATCTTCTCGTTTCGGAGGTCGCTCTCGGCACGAATGCCGGCGGTCTTCAGTTTCGCCAGCACTGAGTGCGCGTAGCCGTCGGCGTCGCTGACGATCGTGGTCACCACCGCCTGCACGGGCGCGAGCCACAGCGGGAAGCGGCCAGCGTAGTGTTCGATGAGAATGCCGATGAACCGCTCGAACGAGCCGAGGATCGCGCGGTGAAGCATCACCGGCCGATGCCTCGCTCCATCCTCGGCGACATAGGTCGCATCGAGCCGCTCGGGCAGCACGGTGTCTGTCTGGATCGTCCCAACCTGCCAGGTCCGACCGATCGCATCGGTCAGGTGGAACTCCAGCTTGGGTGCGTAGAATGCGCCCTCGCCCGGCAACTCCTCCCAGCCATATTCCGGTCCGTCGCGACCGGCGGCCCTGACCGCGTCACGCAACGACTGTTCCGACCAGTCCCACATTACATCGCTGCCAAACCGCTTGTCGGGCCGGAGCGCCAACTTGATGGCATAGCTCGGAAAGCCGAGGTCCTTGTAGACGCGATCGAGCAGGTCGCAGAAGGCGGCGACTTCCTCGACCAACTGATCCTCGCGGCAGAAGATGTGCGCATCGTCCTGCGTGAACTGGCGCACCCGCATCAGACCATGCAGAGCGCCGTGCGGCTCGTTGCGGTGACAACAGCCGAACTCGGCCATGCGCAACGGGAGGTCGCGGTAGCTGGTGATGCCTTGCTTGAAGATCAGCACGTGCGCGGGGCAATTCATCGGCTTCAAGGCCATATAGTCGGCCTTGCCCGAGAGCATCGGCTCGTCGTCGTCGCCCGAGGGGATCTCGTCCGGAACGACGAACATGCTCTCGCGATACTTGCCCCAATGCCCGGACTTCTCCCACTGCCGCGCATCCATCAGTTGCGGAGTCTTGACCTCGGCATAGCCGGCGGCGTCCAGCCGGCGGCGCATATAGGCCTCCAGCTCGCGCCACAGCAGATATCCTTTCGGGTGCCAGAAAATCGATCCGTGCGCTTCCGCCTGAAGATGGAACAGGTCCATCTCCTGTCCAATGCGGCGATGGTCGCGCTTGGCCGCTTCCTCGAGCCGCACGAGGTGTGCATCAAACTGCTTCTTGTTGAGCCACGCCGTGCCGTAGATCCGGCTCAGCATCGGATTCTTCTGGTCGCCACGCCAATAGGCGCCCGACACTCGCGTCAGCTTGAACGCGTTCGGGTCGAGCTTGCCGGTCGAGGCAAGGTGCGGCCCCCGACACAGGTCCATCCAGGCACTTTCGCCCTTGCCGGACCGATACATGGTGATCGCCTCCGCCTCGGGCAGTTCCATCACCCACTCGGCCTTGAACGTCTCCCCGTTTCTCGCGAAGAAGTCGCGCACGTCCTCTCGGCGCCACTCCTCTCGGATCAGCGGCTCGTCGCGGGCGATCACCCGCCGCATCTCCGCCTCGATCGCCGGCAGCTCCTCCTCGGTGAACATGCCGCGGTCCGGCGCCGGCGCGAAGTCGTAGTAGAAGCCGTCGTCGGTCGCCGGACCGAAGGTGATCTGAGTCCGGGGATAGAGGTTCTGCACCGCCTCGGCGAGCACATGGGCATAGTCGTGCCGCACCAGCTCGAGCGCGTCCTTCTCGTCGCGCGCGGTCACCAGCGCCAGCTTCGCGTTTCCCTCGAAGGGCCGATTGAGATCGCGCAGCTCGCCATCGACCCGCGCCGCCAGCGCCGCCTTGGCGAGGCCGGGTCCAATTGCGGCCGCCACATCGGCCGGCGTCGCGCCCTCCGGCACTTCGCGCACGGAGCCGTCGGGAAGGGCAATCTTGAACATCTCGGACATGCGCCAAGTCCCTAATCCACCCACGCGAGCGCTTCAACCGGCGCGCGAGAACCCCTCTTTTCATTAACTTCCGATGCACTAGGCTGGGGGCGCCGAACCGGGGGGCAGTCAAGCATGAACGACCATTGGAGCGCCGAGCGCGAGGCGGCCGCAACGCCTGTGCGCGGCATCGAATTTACCGGAAGCTGGCGGGAATATCTGCCGATCGCGCTCAGCAACGCGCTGCTGACGGTCGTGACGCTCGGCGTTTATCGTTACTGGGCCGCCGCCCGGCAGCGCCGCTATCTCTGGTCGCGCACGATCGTCATCGACGACCCGCTGGAGTGGACCGGCACCGGCAAGGAGATGTTCATCGGCTTCTTGGTCGTGATGGCCGTGCTGCTGCCTTTCTTCCTGTTCTTCCAGTTCGCCTTCCCGGCGATGGTTGCGCGCGGCAAGGCGGGCGCCGCGGGCGGAATTTTCACGCTCTTCTATATCGGCATTATCTACCTTGGCGGTCTCGCCCGCTTCCGCGCGCTTCGCTATCGTCTATCGCGGACCTGGTGGCACGGCATCCGCGGCGGCAGCGACGAGCCCGGCTGGAACTATGGCGGCGAATATCTCGGCCGAATCGCCCTCTCCGCGATGACGATGTGGGTCATGTTTCCGTGGGCCGCCGTGCGCCTGTGGAACGGCCGCTGGAACCAGATGAGCTTCGGCTCGCTCCCGTTCGTCGCCACGCTGACCACCGAAGGACTGAAGCGCCGCTGGGCCGCGATCTACCTGATCCCGCTCGCGATGCTGGTCGTCGGGGGAATCGTTGCGGCGATCGGCGCGGCCTCTTTGCTCGGCTCGAACCGGCCGCTTACCGTGGCGCTGATCATCGGCAGCATCGTCGTGGTTTTCTACCTCGCGATCCCGCTCGCGACGTTGCACTGGTACGCCAAATATTATCGCCGGGCGGCTGACAGCTTATCGCTGGGCGGGCTCGAGTTCGGCTTCGATGCGACCACCTGGGGGTGGCTCAAGCTGTTCCTCGGCAATCTCGCGCTGGCGGTGGTGACGCTCGGCTTCGGTCTCACCTATTGGGGCTACCGCAACTGGTCGTTCATGGTCCGGCACCTGCACATCTACGGCGAAATCCACATCGACCAAACCCATCAATCGACCACCTCGGCGCCGGGCGAGGCCGAGGGGTTCGCCGACGCCTTCGATCTCGGCGCGCTCTAGCCCAGGCCGATGCAGGCGACTTTCTACGATGGCGTAACGGCCATACGCCACGAGGCCGACGTTCGCGTCGCCGACGATCGGCTCGACCTCGCCTGGGGCGTCGGTGAAGAAGATTCGATCGCTTCCGATCTCCTCCTCCGCCTCGACGGTCCGAGGGAATCGCTTCGTGTCGGCAGAAGTGATCGGCCCGGGTGGCGGCTGATCTTCCCGGCCAGCGCGGCATCGGTCCTCGGCCCGCTCCTTCCCGCCGAGGCGCGCTATGGCCGCTGGGTCGACCGGCTCGGCCTGTGGCGCGCCGCCGCCGCATTCGGCCTCGTCGCCGCACTGGTGCTGTTCATCGGCCATGTCGCGCCCGAATGGATCGCACCCCACGTTCCGCAGCGCTGGGAGAGCGACCTCGGCCAGACCCTCGTCGGCGACTTCGGCAAGAATCGCTGCGCTGGCGGCGCGGGCAATCAGGCGCTCCGCAAGCTGGCCGAGCGCATCGCTCCCGGCGTGACTCAGCCCGGCGAGCGCCACATCCAGTTCACCGCGCTCGACTTCGGCATCTTCAACGCCGCTGCCCTGCCTGGTGCCCAAATCATCCTCTTCAAGGGCCTGCTGCTCGAGACGCATGACTCCGATGCCGTTGCCGGCGTGCTGGCGCACGAAGTCGCGCATGTCCGCCGCCGCCACGTCACCCAGGCGCTGATCCGCGAGTTCGGCATCGGCTCGCTGATCCGCCTGTTCGCCGGGGGGATTGGCGCTAACACCGAGCAGCTCGTCTCGCTCTCCTACACGCGGGCCAACGAGGCACAGGCCGATGCCGACGCCATCGTTATGCTGCGCGCTGCCCACATCGACCCGCGCCCGACCGCGCGCCTGTTCGCCAAGCTGGCCAAGCAGACCGGTGAACGCGACGGCGATGCCACCGGCTACGGTCAATTCCTGCAGAGTCACCCCGTCAGCCTCGAGCGCGCTAAGAAGTTCGCTGCGTCCTTCAGGGCAGGCAACAGCTATCGTGCGGTCCTCAGTCGAGGTGAAGCAAATGATTTGCTCAACATCTGCTGGAACGGACGCGGCGTTCCGCCGTCGGTTTATGCTCCTTACAGACTGACGACAGGCACCCGTGACTCGCGTCATCCGCAGGAGTGGCGAGACTCGCTGGGAACGGTTTTAGAGAACATCGGTTAAGCGCGCGTGCCCCATCGCCTCGCTTGGGCGGTGAAGCCAGGAGAGTTTCAATGGTCGATCGCGCCCAAATCAGGGAACAGATGGATGTGATTTCGTCGGACGGCGAGCGCCTCGGCAAAGTCGACAAGGTCGAAGGCGACCGGATCAAGCTGACCAGGGAAGACTCGCCCGACGGGGAGCATCACTCGGTCAGTATCGGCGACGTCGCGCGGGTGGACGACCATGTCCATCTCACCAAGACCCGCGCCGCCGTGCTCGGAAGTGCCGCCGCCGGTGGCGCCGCAATGTCGAACCCGCTGCCGGAAATCAAAAACCCGGCAGTCACCTCGGCGACCCCGCGCCGCAACTACATGCTGCCGTGGGTGCTTGGTGCGCTTGCCGTGCTGGCGCTGATCCTGCTGCTCACCCAGTGCGGTCACCGCGACGATCGGTCGACGACGACCACAACTCAGCAGACCACGACTCAGCGGGTCGCCGGTGCGCCGCTGGCTCAAGGCAGCCTCGCCGATCAGCTCGACCAGTTCCTCGCCTCGAAGGGCGGCCTGCCGCGCACCTTCAGCTTCGACCGGCTGAACTTCGATACCGGCAAGGCGACCATCCGCAGCGCCGACGAGCAGGATCTGAACGACATCGCGCGGGTCTTCGCCGCCTACCCCTCGGCCCGCGCGGCGATCGTCGGCTACACCGATGCGCAGGGGTCATCCGGGGCGAATGAGCAGCTCGGCGCCGATCGCGCGCGGTCGGTCATTGCCGCCCTCCAGCAGCGCGGGGTCGACCCGAAGCGGTTTGAGGCGCGTAGCGGTTTGGGCGGCAGGATGAACAGCCCGACGAAGCGCTCGGCGAGTGCGCGGTCGCCGCTGATGTCCATCAGGTCGAGCGGTTGGCCACCGTAGACCACCGCCGCAAGGGTCGCAGGCGCCCCCGCGAAAATCAGATCGCAATCGTCGAGCGCGCCCCGCTCGATCTCGATCGTCCCCTGCTGCAGGCGAGCGACATATTCGTCCACCCCGAAGCGGAAGCCAATGCGGGCATCTATCCCTTGCGCTTTCTCTTTCGAAATCATCGTCCGAAACGATAGCAGGATCGACACCCCGCTGATCGGCAGGGTCGGATCGTGACGCGGGCTGCGCGCCGCCCAGCGGCCGAGCGCCTGGACGATCGGCTCCGCCTCCAGCCCCCACTCCGTCGCTTCATACACCTGGACCGACGCCGGCGGCGGAAGCCTTGATCGACGGACGAGCCCGCGCTGCTCAAGCTCGGCGAGCCGCTGGCTCAGCACGTTGGCGCTGATTCCCGGCAGGTCGCTCCGCAGATCGGAGAAGCGGCGCGGCCCGAGCATCAGCTCGCGCAACACCAGCAATGCCCAGCGTTCGCCGATTAGCTCCAGCGCATGGGCCGTCCCGCACGCGTCGTCATAGCTGCGCTTGACCTTGTCTTTCAACGCATTGGTTATATTATCTAACTCCAGAGTTGCTATTTATAATTTGGCTCGCCATAATGCAAGCGATTCGAGTCGCCAGCGGCCCCCGGGCTGATGGTGGACCCGGACGCAGATGGAGGAACAGCAATGCCGATGGACCCCAATGCAATCATCGAAGTGACCGCGTTCAAGTGGGTTCCGCCCTTTGCGCGAGGCTTCGTTCGCGATCTCCGCGTGCGCTGGGCGCTAGAAGAGATCGACCTGCCTTACCGCGTCCGCCTGATCGGCGGCGAGGGCGATCGTCCGACCGACTATTCCCTCGACCAGCCGTTCAATCAGGTGCCGGTCCTCAAGGAAGGCGACCTCACTTTGTTCGAATCGGGGGCGATCCTCATTCACATCGGCGAGAAGGACGAGCGCCTGCTGCCGCGCGACCCGGCCAGCCGCGCCCGCGCGATCATGTGGCTGATCGCCGCGCTCAACAGCATCGAACCGCTGACCGGGCAGCTCACCGCGATCGACGTGTTCGATCCCAACGCCGAATGGGGCAAGTTGCGCCGTGCCGACGTGGCGGACAGCGTCGGGCGCCGCCTCGCGCTGCTGTCCGACTGGCTGGGCGACAAGCCGTGGCTCGAAGGGCGCTTCACCATCGGCGATATGATGATGGTCGATGCGCTTCGTGGCATCAGCGACCATGCGCTGGTCGCACGCCACGCTAATCTTTCGGCCTATGTCCAGCGCGGCACCACGCGCCCCGCGTTCCAGCGCGCAATGACCGCACAGCTCGCCGACTTCACCGAACTCCAAGCTGCCTGAGCGCCCGGCACGAAATAATGGGAGAGACAGATGTCCTACGTCGACGGTTTCATCATCGCGGCTCCGACTGCGGACAAGGCGAAGTTCACCGATCATGCCAGACGCATGGATTCGATTTTCATCGAGCTCGGCGCCACGCGCATCGTCGAATGCTGGGGCGAGGACGTGCCGCAGGGCGAGGTCACCGACTTCCACCGTGCGGTCGCCGCCAAAGATGCCGAAACGGTCGTCTTCTCGTGGATCGAGTGGCCCGACAAGCCGACGCGCGATACGGCGATGGCGAAGATGCGCGACGATCCCCAAATGATGGCCGAGCCGATGCCGTTCGATGGCAAACGAATGATCTTCGGCGGGTTCTCGCCGATCGTCGAACTGGAGGCATGACCATGACCAATCCTCACGGAAGCTTCATCTGGTACGAACTGATGAGTCCGGACCCGGAAGGCTCGAAAGCATTCTACGACGCCGTCGTCGGCTGGGACATCGAACCGACCTCGGCGGGCGACCTCGATTATCGAATGATCCGCCGGCAGGACGGCGGGAACGCCGGCGGGGTTATCCGCCTGACCGACGAGATGCGCTCCCACGGCGCGCGGCCGCTGTGGCTCGGCTACGTCGGCGTCGACGATGTCGATGCGACGGTGGAGGCGGTGAAGGCGCGCGGCGGTTCGGTGCTGATGCCCCCTTGGACGATCGAGGGCGTCGGCCGCATCGCGATGGTCACCGACCCGAGCTACAATCCCTTTTATGTCATGCGGGGCGCAGCCGAGGGCGCGAGCAGCGACGTCTTCTCGACCGATCGGCCGCAGCATGTCAGCTGGAACGAGCTCGGCACGGCCGACCCCGAAGGCGCGCGGCGCTTCTACCGCGAGCTGTTCGGCTGGAGCAGCGATGAGTTCATGCCGATGGGCGAGCAGGGCGAGTATCGCTTCCTCTTCCACCACGGCGTTCGGATCGGTGCGATGTGCGGCGTCATGCCCGGCGGCACCGGCGGTTGGCGCTATTATATTCGCGTGCCCTCGATCGCAGCTGCAATCGAAGCAATCAACGCCCGCGGCGGCAAGGTCTCGATCGGGCCGCATGAAGTGCCTGGCGGCGACCACATCGTCATCGGAGTGGATCCGCAGGGCGCCGAGTTCGCCCTCGTCGGCAAGCAGTAAGGAGAGAGACATGGTTTCGAACAAGCTCGTGACCTGCGTATCCTGGGGCTTAATGGCGGACCGATGTTCAAGCCCAATGAAGCGGTCAGTTTCATGGTCTATACCGACGACCAGCAGGAAACGGACCGTTACTGGAACGCCATCGTCGGCAATGGCGGGCAGGAAAGCCAGTGTGGCTGGTGCAAGGATAGATGGGGTTTCTCGTGGCAGATCACCCCTCGCGCGCTGATTGAGGCGACCACCGGCAAGGACCGCGCCGGTGCCAAACGGGCGATGGAAGCGATGATGACGATGAAGAAGATCGACATCGCGGCGATCCAAGCCGCCTACAAGGGAGCGCCGGCCGATGCGTAAGATCAGCGGCGGCGTGTTCCAGTCGCTCGACGGCGTCATGCAGGCGCCCGGCGGTCCAACCGAAGACTGGACCGGGGGCTTCGCGCTTGGCGGCTGGTCAACCAGTTACTGGGACGAGGTGATGGGTCAGGCGATGGGCGGCCTTTTCGAGGCGCCGTTCGACCTCCTGCTTGGACGCAAGACTTATGAGATTTTTGCCGCTCACTGGCCCTATGCCGGCGCCGACAACCCCATCGGCGCGGCCTTCGACACGGCGAACAAATATGTCCTGACCCGCGGGAATGATCTGCTCGAGTGGCAGAACAGCCACCGTGTCGCGGGGATCGAGGCGGTCGCCGCGCTCAAGGCTTCGGCCGGCCGAGACCTGCTGATTCAGGGCTCGACCACCCTCTATCCGCAGCTCTTCGCGGCGGGGCTGGTCGACCGCTTGTTTGTGATGACCTTTCCGGTTGTCCTCGGCCAGGGCAAGCGGCTGTTCGGCGACGGCACCCCGTCGCTGGCGTTGAAGCTGATCGACAGCCAGACTTCCACTACGGGGGTGTCGATCGCGACTTACGTACCAGCCGGCGCGGTGCCGATCGGCACCTTTCAGCAAAGCGAACCGAGCGCTCGCGAAATCGCCCGACAGGAACGGATGAAGCGCGAGGATATCAATGGCTCACTGGCTCCCCTGCGAACCGAGCCGCTCATCTCATGACCCTTGAGCTCTTCGCCCATCCCTTCTCCTCCTACTGCCAGAAGGTGCTGATCGCGCTGTGGGCGGACGAGACGCCCTTCACCTATCGGATGCTCGACGAGCAGCATCCGGAGAATATGGCCGAGCTCAAGCGGCACTGGCCGTTCGGCAAATTTCCCCTCCTGCTCGACGATGGTGTGCCGGTGATCGAATCCACGCCGATCATCGAACATCTGCAGGCCTGCCATCCCGGCCGGAACCGCTGGATTCCGGAAGGCGAAGACGGACGCCGAGTCCGCTTCCTCGATCGCTTCTTCGACAATTACGTCATGGACAACATGACGAAGCCTGTCGGGGACAAGCTGCGCCCCGAGGAATCGCGTGACCCTTATGGCGTTGCCCGGGCGCGCGCCGACCTCAATGTTGCGTATGACTGGCTCGAAGGGCAGATCGGCGAGCACTGGGCCGTCGGCGACACCTTCACCCTCGCGGATTGCGCCGCGGCGCCGTCGCTCTTCTACGCCGACTGGGTCGAGGAGATCGGCTCGAGCCGTCCGCGTCTGGCCGCCTATCGCGCGCGGTTGCTCGCCTATCCGCCGGTCGCTCGCGCGGTGGATGAGGCCCGGCCGTACCGCGCCTTCTTCCCGCTGGGCGCGCCCGACCGCGATTGAGAGTCTCTTTCAGCTTCGCTGAGACGGTGCCGGCCCGCACCCCCACCCGGCCAACCCATTCAGTGTATCTTATGGGTTGGCCGGGTGGGGGTGCGGGCCGGTTCAGTTCTACTAAAACAAACTCTAGAAGGTGTAGGCGAGGCCTATCGCGCCGAGCCATTGCGAGGCGGAGCCGCGCTGCGCGACGATCGGCGAACGCTTGAAGTCTCCCAAGAGGCGCGAATAGCTGCCCGTGCCGAACAGCGACAGACCATGCAGCAGATTGCCGGTGATCGACTGGTTGACGAGCAGCCCCACCTTCCAGTCCTTCAGCCCGCCGCCCGGCGAATAAACGGGCAAGCCGCTCAACCCGGAGTCGCCCGGCTCGATGCCGAAATAGTAGCGTGCGTATCGGCTCGTGACGAAATCGAGACCGGTCGACAATCCTACGTACGTCGTGTGCGACAGGGGCGTCGAGAAATCGAGCGCCGGACTGACGATCGTCGAGCGGTGCGCGTTGCCGATATCATGCACCACGTCGACGCGCAGGCTGAGCGCGTCATAAGGGTTGGTGAGTCCGTTGTAGGTAACTCCAGCAAACCCGCCGACCTCGAACGCCTTGTTGCGGCGGGGCAGCAGGTTGACGATCGGATCCTTGACATGTCCCGTCCGATTGAAGCGAACGCCGGCGATCGGTCCGGCGTTGAACGACAAATGCCCGGCGCTGCGCGGAATGAAATCGACGTAGAGAAAGGTCGCCCGCGTCGTAAAGCTGATGCGGTGGAATCGTCCGCGGATCGCCGCTGCGGGGATCAGCTTGTAATCATCCGATCCCTCAAAGTCGGCGATGACCGCGCCGCCGACGCCGATTGTGAACGTGTCCGACTGATCGTTCGGATCGGGCCGATCGCTCACCGCCGGCGCCGCGTCGGGGGTTGGGGTCGGCGGCGTCGGCACCGGCGGGATCGGTGGACCGGCCGGCTGGGCGAGGGCGGGTGCCGTCAGGAGTGTGCCCGCGGCAAGCGCGAGAAAAGCGGTGCGGAGCATGGATCGTCCCTGTTTTGATGCCTTGCATCGGGGACGCGCGAAGCGAACGGTTGTTCCGTTACGGAGGCGATACGCCCGGAGGGTCAGTCGCCCTGGCCAGGTTCGGCCGAAAAATATTTGTCGTACTTGCCCTCTTCACCCTTATGCTCGTCGGCGTCGACGGGGCTGTCCTTCTTGCGCGTGATGTTCGGCCAGTCGGCCGAGAAACTGGCGTTCAATTCGAGCCATTTCTCGTTGCCGACCTCGGTGTCGGGCAGGATCGCCTCGGCGGGACACTCGGGCTCGCACACGCCGCAGTCGATGCATTCGTTGGGATTGATGACGAGCATATTCTCGCCTTCGTAGAAACAGTCGACCGGGCAGACCTCGACGCAGTCCATATATTTGCAGCGGATGCAGGCGTCGGTGACGACGTAGGTCATGGGGCGAGGGCTCCTGTTCTCGGCCCGTCGCTAAGAGGCGGGTGCGGCGGCGTCAACGGGGATGGCTTGCCGATCCCGTCAACAATCAGCGCGGGTCGCTTGCCGATCGCTGTCAACGACCGCGGGCATGGTTGGCCGTCCCCGACCTGCAGAGACGTCCTCATAGGCAAGCCGCGCCTCACTCGCCGGACCGCGCCGCGTCGGCAGAGTCAGCACCCGGATCACCCGCACCTGATCGTGCAACGGCAGCGCGACCACACTGCCGATGCGCACCTGCTCGCTTGCTTTGAGGACCCGTTTGCCGTCGATCCGGGTTAGCCCCTCCTCGACCAGCGCCTGCGCCAGTGTGCGGCTCTTCACCAGGCGGATGCAATGGAGATATCGATCGATCCGCATGGTTCGTTATTGCCAGCGAAGCGAAGCAATCCACCGGTATGGTCTGGATTGCTTCGTCGCTACGCTCCTCGCAATGACGAAAACCGGCATCAGTGTCTTAGCC
>JAIVIZ010000178.1 GCA_020200315.1 Sphingomonadales bacterium
CGGCCGATCGCCTCGCCCATCGCATTCTCGGCGAAGGCGACGCCGCGCTTCCATCGCTCGCGCTGCTGCGGCTGGCCGTTGAGGAAGTGGCTGCGGAATTCGAAATTCGCATCGACGAAGCGCGTCGTCGCGCTGCAGCGTGCGCCACACCTGCCCCCAGCCGAGGAAAAAGCGCTGGTCACCGGTATAACCGCCGATGACGGGCGCCTTCTTGCCATGAAGCGAGGCATGATAGGCATCGAGCGAGATCAGCACGCCGCCCAGATCGCCGATATTCTCCCCCATCGACGCTTGGCCGTTGATGTGCAGTCCGGGGAGCGCCGGGAACGTATAGGCTTCGTACTGGGCGCCGAGCCGGCCCGCCTGCGCTTCGAACTTGGCCGCGTCCTCGGCGGTCCACCAGTCACGCAACACGCCGTTGCCGTCGGACTTGCGCCCCTGATCGTCGAAGCCGTGGCTGATCTCGTGCCCGATGACTCCGCCGATGCCACCGTAATTGACCGCCGGATCGGCCCTGGGATCGAAGAACGGCGGCTGCAGGATCGCCGCCGGGAAGACGATCTCGTTCTTCACCGAATTATAGTAAGCGTTGACCGTCTGCGGGGTCATCCCCCACTCCGCCTTATCGACCGGATTGCCCATGCGGTTGCGGCGGTAATCCCACTCGAACCGGCCGGCCCGCTCGGCGTTGCCGACAAGGTCGCCGGGAACCACCTGCAACGCGGAATAGTCGCGCCACTTGTCGGGATAGCCGATCTTGACGTTGAAGTGCGCCAGCTTGGCCAGCGCCTGCTCCTTGGTCGCGGCCCCCATCCAGGTCAGATTGCGGATGCGCCCGCCGAGCGCGGTCCGCAGATTGCCGACCAGCGCGTCCATCTTGGCCTTGGATTCGGGCGGGAAATAGAGCGCGACATAGTCGCGGCCGATCGCCTCGCCCATCGCATTCTCGGCGAAGGCGACGCCGCGCTTCCATCGCTCGCGCTGCTGCGGCTGGCCGTTGAGGAAGTGGCTGCGGAATTCGAAATTCGCATCGACGAAGCGCGCGTCTCCATCGCAACCACCTTCGCCGCCGCCGCTTCCGGATTGGGCCAGCCGGCAAGGCCGAGCATCTGCGCGACATATTGCTGATAGCGCGCGACCTGCGGCTTGAACTTGGCGTCGAGGTAAAGATCGCGGTCGCCCAGCCCGAGACCCGACTGGCGAAGATAGAGCGAATAGATGTCGGGCTGCTTGGCGTCGTCGCTGACGCCCGGCCCGAAGAAGCTCGCGCCGAACCCGCCGAGCGACTGGCCCATCAGCTTCGCCATGTCCTCCTTGCTGGCGGCGGCGCGAACCGGGGCCAGCCGCTGCACCAGCGGCGCCGCATCCGCGCGCTCGGCCGCGGCCTCGTCCATGAAGCCGGCGTAGAGCGTCGCAACCTTCGCCCGCTCGGGATGGGCCGCGTCGTCGGCACGATAGCTCGACAGCAGCGAGCGCAGCCGTGCCTCGGACAGGTCGCGCAGCTGCGCGAACGCACCCCACGACGAACGGTCGGCAGGGATTGTGGTGCTCTTGACCCACTTGCCGTTGACGAAGTCGAACCAGTCGTCGCCCGGCCGGATGCTACGGTCCATGCCGGCCAGATCGACGCCCCAGCTTCCGTAGTGCGTCGCGACGGTCGAATCGCTGCCGGCCTTGTGCATGGCGGCATGGCGATGGGCGGCCGCGAGATGGGCCAGGCCGACTGACGGAACGGCCGCGATGACGGTGATCGAGGCAAGCAGAACGAGCTTGTTGGTCACGGGCAACTCTCCAGACTTTTATCGAAACGACTCTAGAAATCAGACGCTTGGCTGGCACGAACGGCGAGCGGACGCAACTGTCTTGCGGCATTCAGGCGCGCTGGGCGCCGGCCTCCCCGAGCAGTCGCTTCGCCCGCAGATACATCTCCAGCCGCTGCACCCCGAACAGCCCGAGCGCGAGCACGACCAGCACATCGGTCAGCAACTGAACGTCGAAATGCAGCAAACCGGCCTCGGCGCGCGCGACCGCCCGCACGCCGACGATCGCCAGCAGGAACAGGATTCCGGCGGCGGACGCTTTCTGGTTGAGCCGATGAGTCTCCGGATCGACGACGATGTGCATCATCTTGCCGCGCTGCCACCCGAGCGCCGCGCCGACCGCCAGCCCCAGCGCGCAGAGCCCCCAACCGGCGATGGTCGGCGGGTGCACGATCAGCATCACGGCACACACGACGAGATAGATCGCCGGCACGATCCACAGCTGCTCGATCTTGAGCGGCCGCAGCCGCGACATCCGCCGCGCGCGCAGGCCGAACACCACCGCGAAAATGGCGATGGGAATTGCATATTGCAGCCAGCCCTGCGGCTGCACCTGATGAACCTGCATCGTCGATTGGCCCCCCATTCCGACCGACTGGTATTGCAACTGCACGGGGTCGCGCAATAGTTTGGCCGGGGGACTCGCATCGCCAGCACAGCGTGTTACCAAGACGCGCTTCTCGCCTCGCCGAAGGATGCCGCATGAGTCCCGCCCGCCTCACCCTCCTCGCCACTGCCCTCCTCATCGCAGCGCCCGCGCCCGCCGCTACGCCCGCCCGACTGCACCAATATGACGATCTCGCCCTCGCCCCGGCCGGCGACCGCGTCGCCGCGGTCGAGAGCGACGTTCTGCCCGACGCGACCAGCGCGCCGCATGGCCACATCGTCATCCGCTCGGCGAAGACCGGAGCGATCCTCCGCTCGCTCGATCCCTGCGCCGCCTGCAAATACGACGGCCTCGCCTTCGGTCCCGACGGCCGCCTCGCCTTTCTCGCCCGGCAGGGGAGCGTCACGCGCCTGATGGTCGCCGGCGCGGCCGGTGCGCCGGCCACCCTGACCCGCATCGATGGCATCGCCCAGATGCCGCGCTGGTCGCCCGACGGCGGCCGCATCGCCGTCCTCGCCACCCTCGGCGCGCGCAAGGAGGCCGGCGCCACCCAGGCCGGGGTCCGTCAGGTCGGCGAAATCGGCGAGACCAGCGACGAGCAGCGCATCGCTGTCGTGCCGGCCAGCGGCGGCGCGCTGAAACCGATCTCGCCCGCCGACCGCTACGTCTATGAATATGACTGGACGCCCGATGGCGCCGGCTTCGTCCTCACCAGCGCGCCGGGCAATGGGGACAATAATTGGTGGGTCGCGACGCTCGACCGGCTCGACGCACGGACCGGCGCGCTGACGCGGCTCGCCGCGCCGCCCGTCCAGATGAACTACCCGCGCGTGTCACCGGACGGCCGCACCGTCGCCTTCATCGGCGGGCTGATGAGCGATTTCGGCGCGGTCGGCGGCGACATCTACACCGTGCCGCCGACGGCAGCCGTTTCGCCGCCGTCGCGCAGGACTTCGACCATGCCCCGGCGATCCTCGCCGGACCGGCCGCCGCGCTTCGCCCGATCGCCCACGCTAACGACGCGTTCGCGCCGTTGGTCCATGCGCAAAGCATCAGCTGGCAGCGCGCCGGTGCCGAGGTCCAGGGCTGGCTGCTGACCCCGCTCCGCCGCCAGAATGCCGCTGCCAAAATGCCAATGATCGTCGAGGTTCACGGCGGCCCCTCGTCGGCGCACACCCCGCGCTTCGTCTGGGACGGCAACCGCGCGGCGCTGACCAACGCCGGCTATGCGCTGCTCCTGCCCAATCCGCGCGGCAGCTACGGTCAGGGCGAGGCGTTCACCCGCGCCAACATCCGCGATTTCGGCGGCGGCGATCTTGCCGACATCCTCGCCGGCGTCGATGCCGCCGAGCATGCCGCGCCGATCGACGATGCCCGTTTGGGGCTCATCGGCCACAGCTACGGCGGCTTCATGGCGATGTGGGCCAACACCCGGACCAATCGCTTCAAGGCGATCGTCGCCGGCGCCGGCCTGTCCGACTGGATCAGCTATTACGGCACCAACGGCATCGACCAGTGGATGATCCCGTTCTTCGGCAAGTCGGCCTATGAGGATCCGGACATTTACTGGAAAATGTCGGCGATCCGCACCATCCGCGACGCCCGCACGCCGACCTTCATCTACGTCGGCGAGCGCGATATCGAGGTGCCGCCGACCCAATCGGTCGAATATTGGCACGCGCTGAAAGCGGTCAACGTGCCCACCAGCCTGGTAATCTTCCCCGACGAGGGCCACGGCATCCGCTCCCCCGAGCACAACGCCGACCTCCGCCGCCGCACGCTGGCCTGGTTCGCGCGTTACCTCGGGCAGCGCTAGAGTCTGTTTCAATAGGACTGCACCGATTCAGCGAAGCTGAAACAGAGCATGGCGACCCCGATGTTGCGCCCGGCCTTGACCGAGATCACCCCGGTGCTGGTCTCGCGCGCATTCTCATACGGATAGAAATGGCCGTCGATGCCCTTGTCCGCGCCCTTGCGCCCGCCGTCGAGCGGATAGCCGCCGACCTTCAGACAGAACCAGTTCTGGAAATCGTGCGGCTTCTCCTCGGCCAGCCGCAGCGCGCTGTCCTTGTCCTTGGGCACGCCGATCACTTCGTAAGCTAATCCTCCCCCAGCTTGCTGGGGGAGGGGGACCGCCGAAGGCGGTGGAGGGGCAGTGGGAGCAGTGGCCGCCCCTCCACCGCCCAGCTGCGCCGGGCGGTCCCCCTCCCCGAGCCGAACTCGGGGAGGATTCTTCTCCAGCAAATTCGGCCCATACCCCTCCTTCAGCCTCTTCTCGATCAGCCCGATGGCGAGGTGGGTGACGTCGATCCCGATCCACTCCCGCCCGAGCTTCTGCGCCGCATCGACCGCCGTGCCGCAGCCGCAGAACGGATCGAGCACGACATCGCCGGGGTTGGAAGAGGCGGCGATGATGCGTTCCAGCAGGGCGATGGGTTTCTGCGTGGGGTAGCCGAGGCGTTCCTTCGCTGTTTGGTTTAAACGATCGATATCGGACCAAACATCACCTACGGTGACCATCCTGTTGGTAGGGTCGAATGGCGTGTCAGCACGCCTCCTCGGAAATCCCCCATTGCTTGGGAAATGGATGAGATCTCCCGCCGCCCATTCCTCAAGCTGACTCGTACTGTATCCCCAGTGACGCCCCATTTTGTGGGGATCAAACCCACGCCAAGGCTTGCCGCTCTCGCCGTCCTTGGTCTGACCAGCGCCAGTAAGCTCAAAAGTGTTGTACTTAAGACCGTCCTTGCCCGTGATTAAAGTGTGAGGGGTCTTTGCCAGTTCACCAAGAGCGGTTTGCTGATGGAAGACGGCGCTTGGTGATCGGGAGAAGTGCAGAATAACGTCGTGCAGACGTGGCCATTTTCCTGCGGTGCTGCGCGAATTGGTCCGCCTCCAGATGATCTCAGCCTGATAGTTCTCCGGCCCAAACACCGCATCCAGCACCAGCTTGAGATAGTGGCTCGCCGTCGGGTCGCAGTGGAGGTAGAGCGAACCGCTCGGCTTCAACACGCGGTGAAGCTCGACCAGCCGCACCGCCATCATCGCCAGATAGGCCATCATCGCATTCTCGCCGATGGCGGTCTTCATCGCCTGCATCAGCGTGTGCAGCTTGTGGTTGCCGCTCTGCGTGATGTCGATCAGCGCGGTCGATGCGGTCGGCCCCCACGCCCAGGTGTCGCCGAACGCCTCGATGCTCGCGTCCGTGCCGCCGCCCGCCGGCGACTTGAACAGGATATTGTAGCTGGCGTTCGAGTTGAACGGCGGATCGAGGTAGATGAGATCGACCGACGCATCCGCGATCTCGTCGCGCAGCACCTCCAGATTGTCGCCGTAGTAAAGCCTGTTCAACGCAACGCCTCCCCGGTCGGCATTGAGGACGAGGCCCTACCGCGCGTCAGGCTTCCTACCGCGACCCGAACCCCGTCAACATCGTCTTCATCGTCCGGAACACGATCAGCAGGTCGAGCCACGGCGAGAAATATTTGATGTAGTAGAAATCATATTGCAGCTTGCGGTGAACATCGTCGACCTCCGCGACATGGCCTTGGTTGACCTGCGCCCAGCCCGAAATGCCCGGCTTCACCACATGGCGATAGCGGTAGAACGGGATTTCGCCGGTGTACCACACTGACAGCACCTCGGCTTCGGGTCGCGGGCCGATCCAGCTCATCTCGCCCTTGAGGATGTTCCAGACCTGCGGCAGCTCGTCGAGCCGGGCGTGACGCAGGAAGCGGCCGAGGGGCGTGATCCGCGCATCCGCCGGACTGGTGATGGCGCGAACCCGCTCGTTGTCGTCGGCGTGTGGGTCGACGGGCCGCATGGTGCGGAAC
>JAIVIZ010000115.1 GCA_020200315.1 Sphingomonadales bacterium
CCCGTACCCCGCTCGCCGATCACCAGCACGGGCCGGTTGAGCGGGGCGGCACGGCTCGCCCGCTCGACCGCATCGAGAAAGGCCAGGCTCTGCCCGACAAACTGGTTGGCTCGCTCCATTATAGGCCAAGACTTGGTGACTTATCCCACCATCTGGCAAGATATTTCGCACCACCGTTGGTCGAAAAATAGACTTATTTCTACAGTTCCGCGAATATCGGCTTCTTGGCACGGGACCTGCATAAGATTTAGGCAATAGGCGCCTCAAGTGGAGTGTTGAATGGGCATTTTTTCCCGCACGCGGGACATCGTCGCAGCCAACATGACCGAGCTGCTCGACCGCGCGGAGGATCCCGCGCGCATGATCCGCATGATCATCCTCGAAATGGAGGAAACGCTGGTCGAGGTCCGCGCATCGGCCGCGCGATCGATCGCCGACGGCAAGGAGATGCGGCGCGCGATCAGCCGGTTGGATGAACTGCAGGCGAGCTGGACCGAGAAAGCCGAGCTCGCCTTGTCTAAGGATCGCGAGGACCTTGCCAAGGCCGCGCTGATGGAGCGGCAGAAGGCCGCCGAAATGGCCGGAGGGCTGCGCGAGGAGATTGCGGTCATTGAAGCAACGCTCAAGAGCTATGAAGCCGATATCGCCAAGCTTCAGGGCAAGCTGCGCGAGGCGCGTGCCCGGCAGAACGCAATCGCAACCCGCATCGAGAGCGCCGTCACACGGGCGCGGACCAGCGAAGTTATCCACGGCAATCGCACCGAAGACGCCTTCTCGCGCTTCGAGATACTGGAACGCCGGGCAGATTTCGCGGAAGGCCGCGCCGATGCCCTGGGCATGACGGGGCCGAAGACCCTGGAAGAGGAAATCGCCGACCTGCGGTCCAGCGACAGTGTCGACGCCGAGCTGGAGGCCATGAAGGCCGCACTGAAATCGAAGGGGAATTAAGTGGACGACATTTTGCCGCTATTCATCGTGCCGATCGTCGTAATCGGCCTGCCGTGGCTGATCTTTCACTACATCACCAAGTGGAAGACCGCGGCGCGCCTCACCGGCGGCGACGAGAAGCTGCTCGACGAGCTGCACGATGCCGCGCGGCGGCTCGACGACCGGCTGTGCTCGATCGAGCGGATCATGACCGCCGAGAACCCCAGCTGGCGCCAGCAATGCCTGCCCGAGACCAGCGAACGCCAACGCCTGCTGAGCGGAGAAGGTTAATGCCGCAGCCGCCAAGCCGGACCCGCTTCTATCTCGACAAGCGCCACAAGAAGGTCATGGGCGTCTGCGCGGGGATCGCCAACTACACCGGGTTCGACGTCAACCTGGTTCGCATCTTCATGTTTCTGGCCCTGTGGATGAGCGGCGGGAGCATCCTCCCGGTCTATTTCATCGCCGGCTGGATTGCGGACGACGAACCGCGCGAGATTGCGAGTGAGAGCAAGGAAGATCGCCGCTTTTGGCAGGGTGTGCGAGCCTCGCCGACCCAGAGCGCGCGCGAGATCCGCAGCCGGATGCGGGATATCGACCGGCGGCTCGCCGATATCGAATATTATGTCACCACCGAAAACCGATCGCTTGCCCAAGAGATAGAGCAACTGCGCTAATGAGGGAACTGGCGATGGACGCATATAAAATTCAGATGGTCACAACGCTGTTTCCGATGCTCGCGTTGATAGTGGCCATTCCTATCGGGGGTTGGGTTGTCACGACCTGGTTGCGCATCAAGCATGGCTACCCGCTCGATGGAGCATGGGGCCAAGCACTGCATCCACGCAATGATGCGGAATCGCTCGAGCGCATCAAACTGCTGAGCCAAGAGAATGCCCAGCTTCGCGCCGAGCTGGGCGCGGTGAAGGACCGGCTTGAAACAATCGAGCGAATTGTCACCGACCAGCCCGACAGGTTGGCGCGCGAGATCGACAAGCTCGCCATCGCAAAGAATTAAGGGGGAATTTGATGGACCTTGGACCACTTGTGCCGATCGTCGCAATCGCATCCGGCCTCGGCTGGGGCTGGATCGGCTGCAGAAGAAACTGGAGATTACGGCGCGCGACGCGCTCGCGGATGCCGACGAACAACGCAGCGAGAAGCAGCGGCTGGCGCAGCGCGTGGCCGTGCTCGAACGGATCGTGACCGACAAGGGGCTGCAAACCGCCGATCAGATCGAGGCGCTGCGTACGCCTGCGGGAGGGGAATGATGCATACGGGTGAACTGGTCGGCCTCCTTATCGTCACACTCCTACCGACGCTGTTCCTGCTCTACATGGCCAAGCGGTTTTTCTCGTTTCGCGAGAAGCAGCTTGAGGTGCAGGCGGCGAACGCGGCCGAAAAAGCGGCCCAATATGCAACTAACAAGACGGAGCTCGAGCAACGGGTGCGGGTACTCGAACAAATCGTCACCGATCGCGGCGCGGACACGGCGGCGCAAATCGAAGCCTTGCGCGCGCCACGGCTAAGCGCACAGGATGAAATCAATTAGAGCGAGGCCGGGGAGCCATTAACGATGCACGATCATGTCGCTAGCTGGATTTGGGTTCTGATTCCGCTCGCCGCCATCGCCATCGCTCCGTTCAAGATGTGGCTGCGCATCAAGGAGCGGCAGATCGAGGCGCAGACTCACCTCGCGGCGGAAAAGAGTGCCCAATATGCGGCGCACACCGACCGTCTGGAACAGCGTGTCCGCGTACTCGAAAAACTAGCGACAGACCGGGGCGTAGAGACGGCCGCGCAAATCGAGGCGCTGCGCGATTCGGCACGTATCGGGGACGGAGAACAGCATCAATGAATCCGTATGAAATGGTGGTGATCATCGTCGTGATAGCGACGATCGGAAACATTTTCAGAGCGCGCTACCGCTATCGGCACTTCGAGCGCCGCAAGGACGATCAGGCGATTGCCGCTCCGCCGCCCGAGAACGTCAAGCTCCGCGAGGAAGTGCAGACGCTCAAGCAGCGCATCCAGGTGCTCGAACGGATCGCCGTCGAAAAGGAAAACAGTCTGACGCGTGAGATCGAGCAATTGCGCGACCGATGAGGCGTCGGTAGGCGGCGGGCGATGGTCTGCCCCCTGCCCTGTCTCGCCGACCTTGCCGAAGACTATGCGCTGCTCGACAGCGAGGACCGCTACCGGCTGCTGATCGATCTCGGCCGCAAGCTCGAGCCGATGCCCGATGCGCTGAAGACGGAGGCGACGAAGGTGCGTGGCTGTGCGGCGTCCGTGTGGGTGTATCCGACCCGCCTCCCCGATGGCCGGCTCCACTTCCTCGCCGACAGCAATGCGGCGATCACCAAGGGCATCGTCGCGTTGGTCATTGCCGCGGTCCAGGACCGTCCGGCGGCGGAGATCGCCGCCACCGACATCGAAGCGGCGCTGGCTCCGTTCGACCTGAGGCGCGAGCTGAGTTCCAATCGAACCCAAGGCCTGCCCAACATGATCGCGCTGGTGCGCGAAACCGCCGAGCGGCTGGCAGCGTGAGCGAATCGCCCGAGAGCGCGGCACAGCGCTGGAGCAGCTTCGATCCGGTCGCCTTTCTCGAACTGGTCCGACGGCACGGCCACGGTGCGACGCTCGGCATCCGCTATCAGGATCATGGCGACGACTGGATCGAGCTTGCGCTGCCCTGGCGTGAGGATCTCGTCGGGGTTCCGGAAACCGGAGTCCTGGCCAGCGGCGCCATCGTCAGCCTGATCGACATGGCCGCCGGCATGTCGGTGTGGATCAAGCTTGGTGCGTTCAGGGCGAACGCGACGCTGGATCTCAGGATCGATTATCTGCGGCCAGCGAAGAAGGGCGAGACGGTGTTCGCCCGTTGCCGCTGCATCCGCTCGACCCGCTCGGTCGCGTTCGTCGAGGGCCTCGCCCACGTCGGCGATCGGGACGACCCGATCGCGCGGGCGGCGTTGACGTTCATGCCGACCTAAGCCGACTTCACCGCCTCGCGGCGTTCTTCGGCCTTGCGAAGCACCTCATAGGCGGTCTGCACCTGCTGGAAGCGAGCCGCGGCCGCCGCGTCGCCCGGCTTGACGTCGGGGTGCACTTCCTTGGCGAGCCGGCGATACGCCGCCTTGATCGCGCCAGCATCGGCGTCGGGGTCCAGTTCAAGCACGTCGAGGGCACGCATCTCGTCACGGCTGCGCGTCCCGTCGCCCGGGCCGGCCCATTGATAATGGGCACTCTTGCGGAAGGCCGAGGCGCCGCTCTCCTCTTCCGCCGCGCGCCGCGCCGCTTCCTCAGGGGTCAAACCGGCGAAGTAGTTCCAGTTGCGGTTATATTCCGCGGCATGCGGCTCGCAGAAATACCAGCGTTCCGGGCTGTTCGGAGCCTTGGGCGCGGGTTTGTCGCCGGCCTCGTCGCAGCCTTCGCGATCGCACAGCCGAACGCGCACCGCGTCGCGGCCCTTGGCGCCGTAAGGACGCCAGCGGGGAAAGCCCCAGTCATCGGATCGCGTCGCCTTGGCCATATATGGTCCTACAACGTCATTGCGAACGAAGTGAAGCAATCCAGCGGCGGCACGGTGGATTGCCGCGTCACCTTCGGCTCCTCGCAATGACGGAGCGTGAAATGCCAGGCGGCCTGTAAGCCGGGTTCTGTCCTCGCCATGAGTTCCCATCAAAGTGATACTTTGATGGGACTCGCCAGCGATGGGCGACCATTCCTCTGGGAGGCGGATTGCCCCGCCCCTCAAGCGACCAACCCGGGCGACGAGCCGGAATGGCTCCGGGGCCCTGAAGCCCCATGTCGCCCCTATTCGGTCTTGCACCCGGTGGGGTTTGCCGTGCCGGCTTCGTTGCCGAAACCGCGGTGCGCTCTTGCCGCACCGTTTCGCCCTTACCCGCCCGAAGGCAGGCGGTCTGTTTTCTGTGGCACTGTCCCTGACCCCGGATCAGGTCCGGGGCCGCCGGGCGTTACCCGGCACCGTCATTCCGTGGAGCCCGGACTTTCCTCGACTCCGGATCAGTCCGGGGCCGCGGCCGCCCAGCCACCTGGCGGCTCCGATATGCGCTACTGCGGGCGCGGCAGCAAGAGCGAGAGGAGTTTCGCACGGCACTCGCCATCGATAATCCCGTCGAGCCGGTCGGGCCTGAAGCGGCGCTGGAAGGCGATCACCGCTTTCTTCGCATCGGTGACCTCATAGCCGAACCGCTCCAGCGCCAGAAGGAAGCCCGCATCGGTCCAGAACGGGTCCATCAAGTCGCGGGTCGGGCTCGGCAGGGCGAGACGTCGGCGGGCAAGCGCTTCCCCTCGATGCCGACGCTGGCCGAGTTCACGTCCGTGACGCCGCGCCAGTAGCTCGTCCCCGCGTGCCACGCGCGCTTCTCCTCGGGCACCATGCGCACGACCTGCCCGTCTTCGGCGATCAGGTAGTGGCTGGAGACCTTCGCATCGGGCGATGTCAACCGCTGGATGGCTCCGGACGCATCGGGCATTCCGGTGTAGTGAAGGACGATCATCGACACGGGTAGCAGGCGCTCGTCGAAATTCGGCGAGGGCGTGTCGATGGTCATCATGGCTTCGGCTTGTCGCAGGCCGAAGCGCGCGGTCAACCCCCCCGCGCGACGGCTCGCGCCGGTGGCTGCTTGTCGTCCGCAAGGCAGTAGAGCCCGCGGCGCGCGGTGTCTGCCGTGAGGCGCCGCGTCTGGCCGATCACCGTCTCGCCCGCGCCGAGCATCAGCCAGCCGTCCGGCGCCATCGCCGATGCCAGCCGATCGAATGCCATCGCTCGCTTTTCCGCGCTGAGGTACAGCAGGACATTGCGGCACAGGACGATGTCGAACCCACCGGGATGCGGCGGCATCTCGAGCACATTGTGCACCTGAAACCGCACCGTCCGCCGCAGCGCTTCGGCCGCGCGCCATCCGTCGTCACCTTCTTCGAACCAGCGGATCATCTGTTGAATGCCTAGCCCGCGCTGAACTTCGAACTGGGTATAAGTGCCGCTTCGCGCCCGATCGATCGCGGCGGTCGATACGTCGGTGGCAAGAATATCGATCGTCCAGCCGGCCCACTTCATCGGATCGTCGGCGAACAGCATGGCGAGCGAATAGGCTTCCTGACCGGTCGAGCAGCCGGCCGACCAGATGCGCAGCCGGCGGGCCGACTGGCGGCGTTGCGCAAGCAACGGCAGCACATCGGCGGCAAGCAGGTCGAATGGGCCGCGATCGCGGAAAAAATAGGTTTCGTTGTTCAACAGTGCCTCGACAACCTGTCCTGCAAGTGCCGGCTCCCGCCCCATGACGAGAATGGCAATGAGCTCATCGAGCGTCGACAGGCCGCGAGCACGGAGCAGCGACGAGAGAGCGGTCTCGATTCGCCAGCGCCGGCTCATCGTCAGCTGCTGGCCGGTGCGGGCTTCGAGCAGGCCGGCGAGGATGCGGCTCGAGCTGTCGCTGACCTGCACCTCTATTGACTCCCGCACCGTGACGCCACGCGTCGCGCCAGCTTGTCGGGGGGAAGGATCGCCGCCGCCAAACCGCCATCGGCGATCACGCGCGGCATTCCCCATACGGCGCAGCTGTCCTGATCCTGCGCCAGTACCGCGCCCCCGCAGGCGACGAGCTTGGTCGCCCCGTCGAATCCGTCGCGTCCCATGCCGGTCAGCACAACGCCGAGCGCGTGACGGCCGCATACCCGTGCGGCGGAGGCGAACATCGGGTCAACCGACGGCAGGCAACCGCTCGCCGCACTCTGACGATTCAGTCGAATGGCGAGGCCCGCCGACGTTTCCTCAACGGTCAAGTGGGCATCGCCGGGTGCGATGAAGAGCGTGTCGGCAGCGAGGATCATTCCATCCTGTGCGATTAGCGCCGGACGCCCCGCGGCGACGCCGAGCTGGCGCGCGAAAACGGGCATGAAAGCAGCCGGCAGATGCTGGGTGACGAGAATCGGCACACCAATCCGGCGCGGCAAGTGCTGGAAGAACTGGCCGAGCGCGTGGATGCCGCCGGTCGAAGCGCCAAGCGCAAGAAGCTTCAGCGGTTCGCTGGACATCGAGCGAAGCACCGGACCGCTCGCCTGGACGCGTACGCCATTGTCGCGGGAAGCTTCGCGCGAGGTGCCGTCGGCATGGCCCAATGCACGCAGCCTCCCCAGCAGAACTTCGGAGAAACGCCCATTGAAGCGGCCGGTACCTGGCTTGGGCAGTGTGTCGGCGGCACCGAGCGCAAGCGCGGCAACAGTTTCCTCCGCGCCTTCTTCAGCCATAGACGACACAATCATCACGCGGGCGCCGCGAGCCGCAGAGAGGATTTTGGGAATCGACTTCAGGCCGCCGGCGCCGGGCATTTCAAGATCGAGCAGGACGATATCGACTTCCACGTGCGCCAGCGCCGTGATCGCGTCTTCCGCCGTGCCTGCCACTGCCGCGATCTCGAACTCGCCTTCGGCCTCGACCATGCGCGACAGAACGGCGCGCGCGACCATGCTGTCGTCGACCAGCATCAACCGAATACGTCGCGCAGAGGCACTGCCGCGGCGATTCGCCGGCGAAGAGGCAAGCGCCTGCTTCACCGCGATCTCAGGCGACGCCGACGAGCTGGAGCTTGATGTGGAGCGTCTCGCGGTCGAAGGGCTTCATGACATATTCGTCAGCCCCCGCCTCGAGCGCGGCGCGGATGTGCGCCATGTCGTTCTCGGTCGTGCAGAACACGACCTTCGGCTGGTCGCCGTGGCCACGCTGGCGAAGCAGTTTCAGGAACTCCATCCCGCTCATTACCGGCATGTTCCAGTCGAGCAGAACGACGTCCGGCATCGCTTCTTCGCAGCGGGTCATCGCTTCGCGGCCGTCACCGGCCTCCTCGACCTGGAACTCTAGCGTTTCCAGGATGTGCCGGGCGACCTTGCGGATCACCTTGGAGTCATCGACGATCAGACAGGTCTTCATTTTTGTGCTTTCTTGATCCGGTCATTACGGTCGTAAAGGGTAAGGGTAACGAAGAGCTTAAGCGGCATTGGCACGTTGCTCATGGCCACCGATCAGGGCGGCGACGTCGACCAGCAACATCGGTCCGCCCTCCGTTTCGACCATGCCAAGCGACGCGCGCTCCCAGCCCTGGCCCATTGCCGCCCGGAGCGGAGTGGGGCTGCCGAGCGCTTCGACGACATCTTCGACGACATCGACGAGCAGTGCATAATGGTGGCCGTCCAATTCGACGACGACACCTTCCTGGATCGAGCCGTCGGCGGAGCGGGCCGTCGTGCCGAGGTCGAGCGACCGCTTGCAGTCGATCACCGTCAACACCCGGCTGCGCAGCGCGGACAGGCCAGCGACATGCGGCGCGGCGCGCGGCACCTGAATGAGCGTATCGAGTTCGACCACCGATTCAACCGCGGAGGCCGGCAAGGCAACCCGGCTGCCGGCGATCATGACGATGAGAAGAAGATTGTTCATCGGCTGGCTCCCGCCGCTTTCAGGGCTTTGAGCAGGCCTTCGCGGTCGTATCGATAGATGCTGTCCTTGCGCGTCCCTGCGGCTGCGGCTTCGGGTTCAGTGCGCAACCAGATGGTGCGCCCGCCGTCGCTCGGTTCCGTCCCACCCTCCAGGGCGATCGTGAGATCGGCGGCAAGTTCCGTCGTTTCATCAATGACGAGATAGCCCGCGGCCTCGACGATCGGCCGAAGCAGGTTCTGCACCCAGGGATCATCGGCGGCGAGTCGGCAGATCGAAGGCTTGCCGCCGGCCCTGCCCGAGGCATGCTCCGCAAAAATCCAGTGCGCGTCGAGCAGTTCGGCCGGCTCGCCGCCGATCAGCGCGACACCACTCACGGCGCCGGGCCTGGCAGCAGGGATAAGGGATTCGGTCAATCCCATCAGGTCGATGACCTCGTTGAAGGCATAACCGACCTCGCTCACGCCGTCGCTCAGGCGGAACAAGCGGACCTTGCCCTCGAAAACGGTTCCCTCCTCAACGCCGGCCAGCGGAAGGATGGAGTCACCGAGCTGGACTCGCAATTGGCCCGCGGCGAAGCGGATCGCATCGGCCGGCACTTCCTCGATTCGGTCGACGACGCCGAGCCGAAGCGCGCGCCGTCCACCATCAAGCCCGCGGAACAGGAGCACGGGCAGTTCGCGCGCCTTCGCGGGTTGACCGAGGGCTTCGACGACGCGCGCGGCACGCTCCTGCGCTTCGAGGCGAACGCCGCCCTGCTCGGCAAGGCCGCCGGGGTCGAACAACAGGATCGGGCTGCCATCGTCCGCCAGCGTGGTTCCGGCATAAAGACCCGTCGCCATCACCGCTGGCGCAGCGGGCTTGACCACCAGTTCCTCATGATCGTGGATGCGGTCGACGGCGAGCGCGTAAACGTCTCCCCCTGCCGGGCGGAGGACGACCAGGGTGCGCTCCTCGTCCGCCATGGCGCTTTCGAGGCCGAGCACGTCGGCGAGCGCGATCTCGGGCATCCGCCGGCCACGGATCGTCGCGACCCCTGCTCCGCCGATGCGGTCGAGCGTGACCGATCCGCCATTGGCGCGAACGATCTCCTCGATCGCTGTGCGGGGAATCGCGAAATGCTGGGAGCCGATCGAGACCGTCAATGCCGGAATGATCGTCAGGGTGAGCGGCACGCGCAACGTCATGCGCGTACCCTGGTCGAGCGTACTGTCGACTTCGACCGTCCCCCCGATCCGCTCGATATTCGAACGAACCACGTCCATGCCGACGCCGCGGCCGGAAATGGCGGTCACTTCCCGCGCGGTTGACAGACCCGCCTCGAAGATCAGGGCGAGCCGCTCGCGCGGCGCCATGACGGCAGCGTCGGCCGTGCTGAGCGTGCCAGTGGCGATCGCCTTCTCGACCAAGCGCTTGCCGTCGATGCCGCGACCGTCGTCGACGATGTCGATCAGGATCTGGTTGCCAGACTGGCGTGCCGATACCGACAGAATGCCGATCTCGCGCTTGCCCGACTTAATTCGGTCGGCGGGCGATTCGATGCCATGATCGACCGCGTTGCGGATGATGTGGGTGAGCGGATCGCGGATCATCTCGATCATTTCGCGATCGAGCTCGACGTCGCCGCCGCCGATATCGACCAGCACCTGCTTGCCGAGGTCGGCGGAGAGGTCGCGCACCATGCGCGGGATTGCGACGAACAGATTCTCGACGCGCTGCATGCGAGTGCGGGTAATCGCGTCGCGCATCTCGGCGATGATCCCGGAAAGGCGCTCGAACGCGCCGTCGACGGCGACGTCGCCGGTCGATTCGCGCAGCCGCCGGGCGAGCTCGTTGCGCGCGAGCACCATGTCGCTGACGCCGCTCATCACCCGATCGAGCAACTCGACCGAGAGGCGGATCGTGCGCGGCGCGGCGGTTGACTTGATATCCCCCGCTGCGACAGCGGGAAGCGCCGGCCCTTCGGCGCCGGGCTGGAGGGCGGCGATCAGGGCGCTGTCGTCGCCCGCCGGAAGCTCCTCACCGGCGTCGATCGTCGCGACCATTTCGCCGATGCGGTCGATGACGGCGAGCACGGCGCTGACCAGCGGCCCATCGGCGCTTCGACTGCCCGCCCGTACATCTCGAGCATCTCCCGGCACTCGGCCACGAAATCGGCAATGAGATCGTCCATCGGCTGCGCGCCCTCCACTCGGAGGGGCTTATCGCAAGGAGGAGTTAACGCGCCGTTAGCCCTGCGGGTGACTTATTCGCCTGCCGGCAGCGTCGCGCCGATCAGCAGCACCGGCTCCACCGCACTGCTGAGCTGGATCGATCCAGCGGCCTCGGCCGCGAGCCGGTGCGCAAGCCAGGCACCGGCGGCGCGCGGCTCGACCAAGTCCGGGGCACCATTGACCATGACATCCCTCAACGTCGGGTCGAGCAGGATGCGCGGCCCTTCGGCGCGGATGACAATTTCGAGCCTGTCCGCACCCTGCTCGGCACCGACATCGAGCCGCCCGCCACGGACCAGCGCATCGCCGGCAAGCATCGTCAGGTTGAGCAGCAGCTTGACCGCGCCCTTCGGCAGCCGCTCCTCGGCCACTAGCCAGCCGAGCTCGATGCGCTTGTCAATGCCGTAAATCCCCTCGATCGCCGTGCGCGCCTCGCGGGTGTCGACGAGATCGCCGAAGCCGCCTCCCGCGCCGAACGCAAGGCGGAAGAATTTCAACTTGTTGGCGGTTGCCCGGGCACTGTCGGCGAGCAGCTCAAGGCAGCGCTCACGCATTTCCGGGTCGGTCTCGTCGGCCAGCAGCTCGACGCCGTTGTTGAGCGCCCCCACCGGCGACAAAAGGTCGTGGCACAGGCGGGAGCAGAGCAGGCTGGCGAGTTCGACGGCGTCCATGCGGTGCTGAATGCGCGAGCAGCCTGTTCGGCGCAACCCGCGCCATTGAAACCGGCGGATGCGACCTTAAATCCAGTTCAGATGGCCGGGGGGCAGATATTTCATTCGATCGAGCTTGGCGCTGCCTATGCGGGCTGGCGCCTCGACCGGGCCTTGGCCGATGCGGTGCCGACGCTGTCCCGTGAACGGCTGAAGGTGCTGGTCAAAAGCGGCGCCCTCCAAAGCGATGCGGGAGCGGTTCGTGACCCTGCCATCAAGGTGCACGGGGGCGAGCGCTTCACGCTGAATGTCCCCGCGCCATCGTCGCCGCACAACGAAGCGCAGGACATTCCGCTGCGCGTGGTGTTCGAAGATGAGCATCTGCTGGTGATCGACAAGCCCGCCGGGCTGGTCGTCCACCCGGCGGCGGGCAATCTCGATGGAACCCTGGTCAACGCGCTGCTCCACCACTGCGGCGGATCGCTCTCGGGGATCGGCGGGGTAGCGCGACCCGGGATCGTCCATCGCATCGACAAGGATACATCCGGACTGCTGGTGGTGGCGAAGACCGACCGCGCTCACGAAGGCTTGGCGAAGCAGTTCGCCGACCACAGCATCGAGCGGCGCTATCTCGCCATCGTCAACGGTTTGCCAACGTCCCCTGAGGGCATCGTCGATGCGCCCCTCGCCCGCTCCTCGGCCAACCGCAAGAAAATGGCAATCGTCAGCGAAGGCCGTGGCAAGCGCGCCGTAACCCATTGGCGCCTGCTGACGAAGTTAACAGACGCGGCGCTGTTCGAGTGCCGCCTCGAAACCGGAAGGACCCATCAGGTGCGCGTCCACATGGCCTCGATCGGTCATCCGCTGCTCGGCGATCCCGTCTACGGCGGCACCGCGAAGGCGCACCGGGCGTTGTTGAAGGAGCTGAGGTTCGCGCGGCAGGCGCTGCACGCGGCGCGCATCGGCTTCATCCATCCGGTCACGAAAGGTCGCTTGTCGTTCGACAGCGCACTTCCGTCGGATATGCAGGAACTGTTCACGGCACTTGGTGTATAGAAAAGCAAAGGTCGGAGACGTCACGCCCATCGCTAGGGCGTTCCGGCAAGGGAGAATATCATGGCACAGTCGAAAGCGGTTCTGTCCATTCCCGCCTCCGGCGGCGAAGCGGGGCTGAATCGCTATCTGAGCGAGATCAAGAAATTCCCGATCCTCGCGCCGGAAGAAGAATATATGCTGGCCAAGCGCTGGCGCGAGCATGGCGACACCGATGCCGCCGCCAAGCTCGTCAACTCGCACCTGCGCCTCGTCGCCAAGATCGCGATGGGCTATCGCGGCTATGGCCTGCCGGTCAGCGAGCTGATCTCCGAGGGCAACATCGGCCTGATGCAGGGCGTCAAGAAGTTCGAGCCCGACCGCGGCTTCCGCGTCGCGACCTACGCGATGTGGTGGATCCGCGCCTCGATCCAGGAATTCATCCTGCGTTCGTGGAGCCTGGTGAAGATGGGCACGACCGCCGCCCAGAAGAAGCTGTTCTTCAACCTGCGCCGGATGAAGAATCAGATCGATGCGTTCGAAGAGGGCGACCTCAAGCCCGCCGATGTGACCAAGATCGCGACCGATCTCGGCGTGACCGAGGACGAAGTCGTGTCGATGAACCGGCGCATGGGCATGGGTGGCGACACCAGCCTCAATGCGCCGTTGAAGGGCGATGAGGGCGGCGAGAGCCAGTGGCAGGATTTCCTGGTCAGCGCCGATCCGCTGCAGGACGAGGTGCTGGCCGAGAGTGAAGAGCGCAGGGTGCGTCACGATCTGCTGGTCAGCGCGATGGACGCGCTCAACGACCGCGAGCGCACCATCCTGACCGAGCGGCGCCTGACCGACGAGCCGAAGACGCTCGAGGACCTCAGTCAGACGTTCGGCGTCAGCCGCGAGCGCATCCGCCAAATCGAGGTGCGCGCGTTCGAGAAGCTGCAGGCGGGGTTGCTGCGGCTTGCCGGCGAACAGCGACTGCTGCCGGCGGCCTAGTCGACCTGCTTCTCGCGACGGAGCAACGCGAGGCCGGCGGCGGCGGCGAGCAGCGCCGCGCCGGCCTTCGCGCTTCCCTTCCTGCGCAACATGGCAAGGCCGGTGGTCGAGAGGATCGACGAGAGGGTGCCGACCTTTGCCAGCCCGGCCATGCGAGCACCGTGGCTGGTCACGCGGGATGCGAGATAGGCGTGCTCGCTCGCGGGCTTGGAGCTTGACGGCGAAGGGGGTGGCGCAGTCCTCGGCGACGGATCGATCGACAACGGTGATGGGCTGCCCTGATCGGCTTCCTTGCCCTCGTCGTCCGCGCCAGCCGCGACATGGTCCGCCGACCATGCACCACGCTGACCGAGTGGATCGTCTGTTCCTTGCGTGGTGTCTTTCGCGGTCTGGTGCTCGAACTCGCTGTTGAGTTCGGCGCCGAACAGAAAGACGTAGCTCGACAGGTAAATCCAGGTCAGCAGTGCGACCACCGCGCCGAGCGAACCGTAGGTCGCATCGTAGTGCGCGAAACGCGTCACATAAATCCCGAAACCGGCGGTCACCACCAGCCAGCCGATGGCGGAAAACAGCGAGCCTGGCGTGAGCCAGGTCCACTGCGCTTTCTCGCGCGAGGGACCGTAGCGGTACAGCGCCGCGGCAGCCGCCGCCGCGCCCACCGCGAGCAGGACGGGCGTGAGCACCTTGCCGAGCAGCGCCACGGCCGGCGCGTGTGGCAGCAGCCGACCGATGAACTGCAACACGCCGATCGCCGCGATCGCGAGCAGCGCCAGCACCACCGCTGCCGCCGTGATCGCCAGGGCCAGAAGCGTCACCTTGAGGAACCCGCGCTTCTCCTCCTCTTCATAGGCGATGTTGAGCGCGATGACGATCGATCCAGCAGCGTTGCGCGCGCCGAACAGGGTCACCGCAAGCGCGACGAGCACGCCCAACCCCTTCTTGCCCCCTGAGGTGTGAACGACGCTCATCAATTGCTCGCCGATCAGCTTGGCGATGTTCGCCGGCAGGACGTGGGTCAGCGATTCCATGTTGGCGATGACGGCATGCGGGCTGGCGATCAGGCCGTAGGTCAGCACCGTCGCTTCAAGCAGCGGAACGATCGCCAGGAAAGCATAGAAGGCGACACCGGCCGCAACGAGGCCGACGTTGTCCTTGCTGCTTTCCTTCCATGTGCGCAGCAGGATGTCCTTCCAGCCACTGGCCGGCATCTGCCAGGGGCTTTCGGCGCTGCGTCCGTGATCGTTCGGCCTCTTAAGAGCGGAAGGGGTGGTGGCGCTGGTCATGCCCTGCTCAACCGAAGCGGCACACGGGCGTTCCTCCACCCCTTGCCTTAGCTCAAAAACAGTTCGACGCTGGCGCATTGAAGCGCGCCTGGCGCCTTCAGGCGACTCGCGCCCGCAACCCGGACGAAGGAGAGTCGCATGCCCGAAGAACGAGGTCTTTCAGGAGAAACGCGCGGCACTCGAGTCGTGGCGCTGGTCGGACCGGTCGGCGCCGGCAAGACGAGCCTCGCCGAAGCACTGCTCTATGCCTCCGGCACGATCGACCGCCAGGGGGCGAACGGCACGACGGTCGGCGACGCGAGCCCGGAGGCGCGGGCACGGGGCGGATCGACCGAACTCAACCTGATGCACTTCGACTATCTCGGTCAGGCGTTCGGCATCGTCGACGCGCCAGGATCGGTCGGATTCGCGGCCGAGGGCGCGCGCGCGGTCGCCGTGGCCGATCTCGCCATCGTCGTGGTCGACCCGGACCCGGCGCGCGCCGCGCTCGCCGCCCCGGCGCTGCGCATGCTCGACGAGCAGGGCATTCCCCACTTTTTGTTCGTCAACCGCATCGACCAGGCGCACGGCCGCATTCGCGACCTGCTCGCGGCGCTTCAGCCGATGAGCGTCTCGCCCTTGATCGCGCGCCAGATCCCGATCCGCACCGGCGATAAAGTTACGGGTTTCATCGACTTGGCGCTCGAACGTGCCTTCCATTACGAGCCAGGCAAGCCGGCGACCCGCATCGACATTCCCGGCGACGCCGTTTCCCGCGAGGCCGAGGCGCGCACGCAGATGCTCGAGCATCTCGCCGATCACGACGACCAGCTACTCGAACAGCTTCTCTCCGACGAGACGCCGGTGGCGGGTACGATTTTTGCGGACCTGGCCCGCGAGACGAGTGAGAATCTCGGCGTATCCGTGCTGTTCGGCTCCGCGACGAGCGGCTGGGGCATCCGCCGCCTGTTGAAGGCGCTGCGCCACGAAGCGCCCTCACCGGAACAGACCGCCAGCCGCCTAGGCGTAACGGCACCGTCGCTCTACGCCTTCAAGATCAGCCACGGCGGCGCGGTCGGGCGGCTGGCTCTCGCCCGGGCGCTGGGCGGCGCGATCGGCGAAGGCGCCGAGATGCACACCCAGGGCGGGGAAACGGCGCGGCTCGGCGCCCTTTTCTCAATGCAGGGGGAGAAGACGGTCAAAATCCCGCGGGCAAGCTGCGGCGACATCGTCGCGGTCGCCAAGGCGGACGCCGTGCGGGCGGGACAATGGCTCTCCACCGGTGCCCTTCCGCCACCGATCGAGCTGGATCAGGCGCCCCGCAATTGCGCGCTGGCGATCGAACCCGCGGACCGCAAGGACGATGTGCGCCTATCGACCGCACTCAACCGCCTGATCGAGGAAGACCCAAGCTTAATGCTTGAGCATGACGACACCGAAATGCGGCTTCGTGGAGTTAATGACGAGCATCTGAAGACCGTGCTCGCGCGCCTCAAGCGGCGCTATGGCGTTGAGGTGAAGTCGCGCGCGCCGAGCATCGGCTATCGCGAATCCGTGCGCCGTGAAGTGACTCAGCGCGGGCGGCACAAGAAGCAATCCGGCGGACACGGCCAGTTCGGCGATGTGATCATCGAGATCGCACCGCTGCCCCGCGGCGAGGGCTTCCGCTTCGCCGAGCGGATCAGCGGCGGCGCCATCCCCAAGCAGTGGATCCCCGCGGTCGAGCATGGCGTCCGGGATGCGCTCGGCCGGGGTCCGTTAGGCTTTCCCGTGGTCGACGTGGCCGTCACGCTGACCGACGGCAGCTATCACAGCGTCGACTCCAGCGAGCTCGCCTTCCGGACGGCGGGGCGGATCGCGATGAGCGAAGCGCTCACGCAGGCCGCCGCGCACCTGCTCGAGCCGGTTCACCGGCTCGTCATCGTGACCCCCAATCCGGCGACCAGCCGCGCCAGCTCGGCGGTCGCGACGCGGCGCGGGCAGATGCTCGGCATGGCGCCGCGCGATGGCTGGGCGGGCTGGGACCGGATCGACGCGCTGATCCCCGAGAGCGAGCTGGACGGCCTTGAGGCCGAGCTGCGCTCGCTCAGTCATGGCCTCGCGACCTACGAAGCCGCGTTCGATCATCTCGCCGAGTTGAATGGCCCGCTGGCGGAGAAGGTCGTCAAGGCGCGGGTCGGGGAAGCCGCCTAGCCGATCCCGTCGATGGTTCCGACCGGCCGCCACGCGCCGAGCCCATGCTGATAGGCGAAGTCGGCCGGGAACGGTTCACCAGCGTGGATGCCGCCACTGACGAACAGGCAGTCGATGCCTTGCCGCGCCGCGCCGAGCACATCGGTCTGAAGCCCGTCGCCGATCGCCAGCACGCAATCCCGCGGCGGGTTGCCGGCAAGTCCGAGCGCGTGATCGTAGATCGCCGGCCACGGCTTGCCGTACCAGCACACGCGCCCGCCGAGCGCTTCATACTCGTCCGCCAACGCGCCCGCGCACAGCTCCGCCCGGCCACCGTGGATGACGATCCGATCGGGATTGAGGCAGTGGAACAGCACGTCCGCAGCCGCCAACGCCTCCAGCTGACCGACATATTCTGCAACCGCGTCGCGCTCGTCGTCGAGGCCGGTACAGGCGAGATCCGTGAAATCCTCAGCGACGAAGTGGAGGCCGACGGCTGCTAGATCGAGGCGATCGGCGCGTGTGCCGATGAAGCCGGCGGGACGGCCGAGCCTGGCGAGCGCATCGATGCCGGCCTGGCCGCCGGTCGAGATGCCGTGGTACGCGTCCCGTGGCAGGCCGAGCCGATCGAGTTGCCTTCGCACCGTCGCCGCCGTCCGCGGTGCGTTGGTGATCAGGATAACCTTCCGCCCTTCCTCGCTCCACCGCGCCAACCGCTCTGCGGAACCTGGAAACAGGTGGAAGCCGTCGTGAACGACGCCCCAGAGATCGCACAGGATCGTTGAATAGCGCGCATCCAGCGCGTCGAGGTCGAATGGGTCTGCGCAGCTCATGCGTGCGCCCTAGACGCTCGCTCCCTGAGCGGGAAGCTTGACGGCCACGGCTCCAGCGGCTTGGTTCGGCAACCTGATCAGAAGGACGATGAGTGGCCAGCAAACTGACGCGTTTCATCCTGTTTGCGCTGCTCCTCGGCGTCGTCGCCGGTTGGGCGGTCAACGCCGCGATCGACAATGGCACGCCGGCATCGGCGGCGCAGCTGAAAGAAATCGCCGGCTATTTCTCGATCGTCACCGCGCTGTTCCTGCGCCTGATCAAGATGATCATCGCACCGCTGGTCTTCTCGACGCTGGTGGTCGGCATCGCTCACATGGGCGACACCGCCGCGCTCGGCCGAGTCGGCGGGCGGGCGCTGGGCTGGTTCGTGTTCGCCAGTCTCATCTCACTGTCGCTCGGCTTGTTGCTCGTAAATTTGCTCAAGCCCGGCGTCGGCATCGGCCTCCCGATTCCGCCCGCGACCGCCGCCAGCGGCGTGGCGACCGCTGCGTTCAACCTCAAGGACTTCATCAGCCACCTGGTTCCGGCGTCGATCGTCGACGCGATGGCGACCAACGAGATCCTGCAGATCGTGGTCTTTTCAGTGTTCTTCGGCGTGGCGATCACCGCCGTCGGCGAGCGGGCGCGGCCGCTGGTGCGCGGGATCGAGGGACTGGTGCAGGTCATGCTGCAAGTCACCAATTACGTCATGCGCGTCGCCCCGTTCGCGGTGTTCGCCGCGGTCGCCAGCGCGATCATCGAGCAGGGCCCGAGGGTGCTGTTCAGCCTCGGCCGTTTCGTCGGCAGCTTCTATTTCGGGCTCGTTCTGTTGTGGGCGATCCTGTTCGGAATTGCCTACATCGCGGTGCGCGGCCGGGCAGCGACCCTGGCCCGCTACGTGCGCGATCCGGTCGTGCTCGCATTTTCGACTGCATCATCCGAAGCCGCCTACCCGCGCACATTGGAAGCGCTTGAGCGGTTCGGAGTCCCGCCGCGCATCGCCAGTTTCGTCCTGCCGCTCGGCTATTCGTTCAACCTCGACGGCTCGATGATGTACATGACATTCGCGTCGATCTTCATCGCCCAGGCCTATGGCATCAACCTCGGCATCGGACAGGAGATCACCATGCTCCTCGTGCTGATGATCACGTCGAAGGGCATTGCGGGCGTGCCGCGCGCCAGCCTGGTGGTGATCGCCGCGACCCTGTCGATGTTCCACATTCCCGAGGCCGGGCTGCTGCTGATCCTCGCCGTCGACCATTTCCTCGACATGGGCCGCTCGGCGACCAACGTCGTCGGCAACACGCTGGCGTCGGTGCTCGTCGCCCGCTGGGAAGGGGCGCTGGAGCCCGAGCGCCCGATCGACATCGAGCCGCCTCATGCGCCGAGCCACGTCGCGCCGCTTGCCGCGGGAGCGGAGCCGGGCGCCTAGGCGAAGGGCTGGTCGATCGATTTGGGCGGCGTGCTGAACCAGCGCGGCCCGGTTTCCGTCATGTGAAAACAATCCTCGAGCCGGACACCGAACTTGCCCGGGATGTAGATGCCCGGCTCGTCCGAAAAGCACATGCCGGGCTCGAGCCGCGTCGCCTCGCCGTGGACCAGATTGACCGGCTCATGCCCTTCCATGCCGATGCCGTGGCCGGTGCGATGCGGCAGGCCGGGGAGCGCATAGCCGGGACCATAGCCCCAGCGGGTGTAGGCCGCCCGGACGGCATCGTCGACGCTTCCGGCGGGTGCTCCGACCCTGGCGGCGGCGATCGCGATCTGCTGGCCGCGCGCGACCTGGTCCCAGACTTTGCGTTGGTCGGGCGTCGGGTCGGCACCCCACACGAAGCTGCGCGAGATATCGGATTGATAGCCGTGCACCGCGCAGCCGCAGTCGAACAGGACATTCGATCCGCGCGCGACGATCTGGGGTTTGTGGCTGCCGTGGGGATAGGCGGTCGCTTCGCCGACTAGCACAAGCCCGCCGTCGTAGTCGCCGCCGAGCGCGCGGGTGGCGGCACCGATCATCGCGTCGAGGTCGTCGCGGCTCATGCCGGCCTGAACCCGCGAACCGACATGACGGAAGGCGGCGATGGTGATGTCCGACGCGGCCTTCATGCAGGCCAGTTCGGCAGCGGTCTTGTGCATGCGGCAGCCGCGCACGACCGCGTTGGCGCTGACCGGCCGCGCGCTGGGCAGCTGCTGCGCGAGGCGATCGACGATGAAGTAGCGATTGGTCTCCTCGATGCCGATGCGGCCGCGCGCGAGGCCCCGTTCGGTGAGGAAGCCGGCGATCAGCGCCAGCGGTTCCTGATCCTCGTTCCAGGTGCGGATGTCCGCCTGGATGCCGAGACTCTCGGCGACCGATGGCTTTTCGAAGAAGGGCGTGACGATGATCGGGGCGCCGGTCACCGGGATGACGGCGGCGGTGAGCCGCTCCGACCGCCGCCATTGGACGCCGGTGAAATAGTCGAGACTCGCGCCGGGTTCGATGAGGATCGCAGCCAGATCGTTGGTCGCCATCAGCGCCCGCGCGCGGTCGAGGCGCGCGAGGCGCTCTTCTCGGGAGATCGGTGGCGGCAGCGGGATTGGCTTGAGGTCCGCTACTTCGGCGACAGCGCCACGGGCAGCACTCGTCAGCGGACCTGCGGCAAGCGAGGCCAGTCCGCCTTGCAGCATCGATCGGCGGTTGAAACTCAGTGTTCGCATCGCCTTCATCCCCTGTTCGCC
>JAIVIZ010000019.1 GCA_020200315.1 Sphingomonadales bacterium
GTCGCGGGCGTGAATCCCAAGCTGCTGTTCGATCGCCTGATCCCGAAGGGCGCGGTCAGTGCACAGGTCGAAGGGCATATGAACCGCTGGAGCTGCGAAAGCGCGACCTTCCGCATGAATGTGGCGCTCGACCGGCTGCCGAACTTCGCCGTTCTTCCAGGCCGCGGAGATCATCTGACCGCCGGCATCATCATGGCGCCGAGCCTCGACTATATGGACCGCGCCTATCTCGATGCGCGGCAGAACGGCTGGGCGCGCGAGCCGATCATCGAAATGCTGATCCCCTCGACTCTCGACGACAGCCTCGCGCCCAAAGGCAAGCATGTCGCGTCCCTGTTCTGCCAACATTTCCGGTTCAACCTGCCCGACGGCCGTAGCTGGGACGATGAGCGCGAGGCAGCGGCTGACGCGATCGTCGCCACCGTCGATCGGCACGCGCCGGGATTCGCCAAATCGGTGATCGGTCGCCAGATCCACTCGCCGCTCGACCTTGAACGTCGCTTCGGTCTGATCGGCGGCGACATCTTCCATGGCAAGATGGGGCTCGACCAGCTGTTCAGCGCGCGGCCGATGATCGGTGCCGCCGACTATCGCATGCCGCTGCCGGGGCTCTATCTATGCGGGTCGGGCGCGCATCCGGGCGGCGGCGTGACCGGCGCGCCAGGGCATAATGCCGCGCAGGCGGTGCTGGCGGATCGCAAGTTCTGGCGGAAGCGGGCGTGAAGCCTCTGGAGGAGATTAAGGTCCTCGACCTCAGCCGGGTGCTCGCCGGACCCTGGTGCACGCAGTTGCTCGCCGACCTTGGCGCCGAGGTGGTCAAGGTCGAGCAGCCCGGAAGCGGTGACGACACCCGCCACTGGGGTCCGCCGTGGCACGTTTTTGGTGGCGAGAACGGGCATGGCGAGGAGAAGGTTGCCGCCTATTTCCTCGCTGCCAATCGCGGCAAACGGTCGGTGGCGATCGACTTCGCCAGATCCGAAGGCGCCGAGCTGGTCCAGCGCATGGCCGACGAGGCCGACGTGCTGGTCGAGAACTTCAAGGTCGGCGGGCTGGCGAAGTTCGGGCTCGACGCCGCGACCCTGCGCGCGCGCAACCCTCGCCTGATCTATGCCTCGATCACCGGGTTCGGGCAGGACGGGCCTTATGCGGGGCG
This sequence comes from Sphingomonadales bacterium, assembly GCA_020200315.1. Classification (GTDB taxonomy): domain Bacteria; phylum Pseudomonadota; class Alphaproteobacteria; order Sphingomonadales; family Sphingomonadaceae; genus Sphingomicrobium. Next base: position 1,154 of record JAIVIZ010000019.1, read on the forward strand.
CGCCGGCTACGATTATATCATTCAGGGCATGGGCGGCCTCATGAGCCTTACCGGTCTGCCCGACGGCGAGCCGGGCGCGGGACCGATTCGCGCTGGTGTAGCGGTCGCCGATCTGTTCACCGGGCTTTACTGCAGCAACGCGATCCTCGCCGCGCTCCATCGCCGGAACGCAACGGGAGAGGGCGCGACGATCGACCTCGCGCTGTTCGACACCCAGCTGGCGATGCTCGCCAACCAGGCGTCCAGCGCGATAGTCAGCGGGCGCGATCCGGGACGGCAGGGGGCTGGGCATCCGAGCATCGTCCCTTACCAGCCGTTTGCAGCGAGCGATCAGGCGATCATTATCGCCGTCGGGAACGATCGCCAGTTCGCCCGGTTCGCCGACATGCTCGGCGTTCCGGAATGGCTCGACGACCCGGCCTTCGCCACCAATGCTGCTCGCGTCGCCCATCGGGCGCGTCTCGTGCCGATGATCGAGCAGCGGATTGCGGCGCGGCGCGCTTCGGAGTGGCTGGCGCTGCTTGAATCCGCCGGCATCCCTGCCGGCCCGATCAATTCCGTATCGCAAGCGCTCTCGGATTCGCAGGCGATCGCCCGCGGTGCTCGCCGGCAGCTCGCCGGCGGTGCGCTCGGCGAAGTTCCAGTCGTCGGCAATCCCATCCGCATCGACGGAAGGCGAGTCGACGCCGATCTACCGCCGCCGGCGCTCGGAGAGCAGGGCGAAGCTGTGCTCGAGAAATTCCTCTCTCCAGCCGATTATCGGCGGTTGCGCGATGCCGGCGTGGTCGGCTGAAGGCCGAAGATTATTCCACCATCGGAACGCACTTCGAGCGATGCTCGTTTCAGTCCCTGATAAGGGGACAGCCATGACGAACGATATCAAGCCGCCCGAAAAGCCCGATCAGGGACCCACTCTCTCAGCCGATCCCGAACGCGAGCTCGAACTCAAGCTCAAGAAGCATCCCTACGACAAGCAGGCCCAGGCCGATGTCGGTTCGGACCAGTCGATGGACGCCTCCGATCCATCCTCGGCGACCCAGCCGGGCGGCAACGAGCCGGTGCCTTCGTCAGGATTTCCCGACAAGCACTGAAACGCCCCCGTAACGTCTTGAAGTTGCTCAAACAGCACAGCGGCAAACATAAGAGAGAGGTGGCCCCGATTGCTGTTGCGGCGAAGACTCCCCTCTGATTCAATGTGAACGGGGGGTGGGTGTGTGGTTAAGCATTTCGCAACTGCGATGGCCGCATGATCTCACCGGTGTTCACAGGAGCCGGGGTGATGACGACCAGGACAAGTCAGCCGACGGGTGGGGTGCTGCTGCTGTCGGAAATGAAAGAATTCGCGAGTTTTCCGAAGTCGACTCAGCGTTACATCCGCCGCTCGCTCGACGTCGCTTACGGTCGCTCCAACCCGATCGAGACCTGGTCGCGCGATGAAGGCGAGTCCGCTTCAATTCGCGCGCAGGGGCGCTTCTACAAGCAACTCGACCATCTGCGCGCGCAGGTGCCCGACGACAGCGGCCTCGACATGATCGAGCCGTTCCTCGGCACGCTCATCACGGTGGTGGCGTTCGATCTCGGTCAAGACCGTCTGCCGACCTTCGCGTCCTATCGCTTCCTCTACGAGCGCCTGCTCGGCGCCGCGGCGCGGCCGTGGCTTCCTGCGGCTTTCTGCGCTGCAGCGGCCCTGCCGCATCTTCACCCCGATCGCCGGCGCTTGCTGCTCCAGTCGATCAGCGAGAATGCCGCGACCGCACCCGGCTGGTCGAACCGAGAGCCGGTGTTCTGGCCGGAGTGGGTCGAAAAAGTCGATATGGCGGCTGCTGCGTAGGAGAGATTCCTCTCCGAGATTTCTCGGGGAGTGGCAGCGAGAAGCGCTGACGGAGGGGCCTCTTGGCAGCTTCCGAAGAAGCCCCTCCACCAGCTACGCTGGTCCCCCTCCCCGAGAAATTTCGGGGAGGAGCCTTGCAGTGCTCTAATCGTGCGCTCCGCATTTTCGTGGTGGATGAAAAGTCCGCCCATCTTCTCCCACGCTTCGCCGTTGCGGATTGTATCGTCGACCAGCACATCGCCCGGCGCGCCGTGACAGTGCTTGTCGCGCGCCATGCAGGTGATCACCTTCAATCCGGGGAAGTGACGCTCGGCCCAGCGGCGTTTCTGCGGCTCCGCCCACTGGCCAAGGGGCAGGCCGGTGAGGATGATCGGGTCGAGATGCCGCACGGCCTCGACCAGCTCGCAGGCGTCCGGCAGGGGCTCTAGTGAATTGTAGAAATCTCCATGACCGGCAATTTTCTTCCAGAACCCGCCGCGCCCAAAGCGCGCCTGCGCCTCAGCCGAATTCATACCGAACAGCGCGTGCGCTCCGCCGTCGAAGTCCGCCAGCACCCCGTCGCAGTCGAGGAACAGCCGCGGCACGGATCAGAAGCGGGCCGGCGTCAGCGTGATTGCGATCGGGTGATCGAGCTCTCGCCAGCCGCGCTCCTTGAGCACGTCGTTGCTCTCCCGTGCTCGGCGGTCCGGCCCGAGCGACCAGGTGATGTGAAAGGTCGATCCGTCCGGCCGGTCGGTGGTGCCGTCGATCGCGACAACCATCGCTTCGAGACTGTCCTCGTCGTCGGTGCGGCCGACAATCGAGGCCCGAACGTCTGGTGGCAACGGCCTGCCCTTCGCCTCGGTCTGCAGCGTTACGTGGTCCGCGATTGCATTGGCATAGCGCGGCGGATGCGCCGCGAGCAGCGACTCGCGTTCGACGCGGTCGAGCTTCCAGCCGATGACCGTCCCGGGCTTCGCCATGCGCGATGGACGCGGCGCGCGCGGATCAGTTCCCCAGTCGGCGCACGAGATCCACGGCGAATTCGCTGAGCGTGTCGTCACGCGCGCCCATGACGACGATGCGATCGCCGGATCGCGCTTCGTCGATCAGCGCATCCCCGATCGCCGCCCGGTCGGGCAGGTGAATCGCGCGACTGCCCACCGCGTGCGCAAGCCAATCGGAGCCGCGGGACCGGTCTACCGTCCCGCCCTGATAAACCGGATCGGGCAAATAGAGCCGGTCCTCCGCGCGCAACCCGACGGCAACGGTTCTGGCGAGCTCTTCGCCCATTTTCGCGAGCGGGCCATAGCCGTGCGGCTGAAACATGATCAGCAGCCGCCCTGCCTGCGCGGTGAGCGTCGCCAAGGTCGCCGCGATCTTGTCCGGGTTGTGGGCGAAGTCGTCGATCACGGTCACGCCGCCGGCGCTTCCCACCGTCTCCAGCCGGCGGCGGAGCCCGGCGAATCGGGCAAGCGCCTCCACCGCATCGCCCAGCGGAACGCCGAGCGCGTTCGCCGCCGCGAGGGCAGCCAAAGCATTGGAGGCGTTATGACGGCCTGGAACCTCCAGCCGCACCTCGTGCCTTTCCCCCATGGCCTCGACCGTGAAGGCAACTCCATCGGCAAGGAGTTCGAGGTTGCGGCCCGCGAACGCGGCGCCGGGACTGTCGAACCCATAACCGAGCAGCCGTTCAGCGGGAACCTCGTCGGCCAAGGCGCGCGTTTCGGGGTCGTCGAGATTGACGACGGCCTTTCGTGCCACGCCGAGAAAACCGCCAAACAGCGTGCGCAGCGCCTCCATCGAGTGATGGTCGAGGCTGACATTGGTCAGCACCGCCACGGTCGGGCGGTAGAGCGCGATCGACCCGTCGCTCTCGTCGACTTCGCCGACGAACAGCTCCGCATCGCCGACGAGCGCGCTGGCGAACGGGGCAGCCGGAGAAACGAAGTTCTTCATCACCGCGCCGTTCATCACCGTCGGCTGACGATGGCAGGCGTGGAGGATCCACCCGATCATCCCAGTCACGGTCGACTTGCCCGACGTCCCGCCGACCGCAACGCTTTGCGCCGCGGCATTCATCAGCTGGGCGAGCAGTTGCGGGCGAGTGAGATGAGCGAGGCCGAGCGCGCGGGCGCGGACGACGTCGGGAATGCTCTCCTCGACCGCGGCCGACGTCACGAGCGTGGCGCCCTCCGCCAAGCCGGATCCGTCTTGCGGAAACAGGCCGATCCCGAGCGAGCGCAAATAGTCGAACTTCGCGGCGAGCCGTCCGGCATCCAGCGCGCGGTCCGATCCGGTCACGCGCGCGCCCGACGCCCGGACAATGGCGGCGAGGGGAAGCATGCCGCTCCCGCCGATGCCGCAAAAATGGGTGGTGCTGCTCATCGCGCCTGCCCTATTGCCGCCGGGCGAGATTGCAATGGGAGTGGGCATGCGCATTGCCGTCGTGGCGCCGAGCTGCAGGCTGAGCGAGGTCGCGGCCGCGAAGGTCGAAGCGATCGTCATGGCGCGCGGCGACGCGGACCTCGCGATCCATTCGCAATGTTTCCTCAGCGACGGCCATTTCGCCGGCTCGAATGCGCAGCGGCTCGCGGCGCTACGTGACGTCATGGCCGATGCGACCGTTAACGCGGTGTGGTTCGCGCGCGGCGGCTATGGATCGAATCGCATCGCCGAGGCGGCGTTGGCAGACCTGCCCGATGCGGCGCGCGAGAAGACCTACCTTGGCTACAGCGACGCCGGCTTCCTTCTGGCGGGCTTTCACAAGGCGGGCCTGTGCGTCGCGCATGGGCCGATGGTGCAGGATGTGATACGGGCCGAGGGCGAAGCCGCTGTCGGGCGCTCGCTCGACTGGCTGGTAAGGCGCGACGAGGCGAGCCTGGAGCCCGACCTCGCCGGACCCGCAATGGCCTTCAACCTGACGGTCCTCTCCAGCCTTCTCGGGACACCGCTCGAGCCCGATTTCAATGGTGCCGAGCTCCTTGTCGAAGATGTCGCCGAACATCTCTACCGCATCGACCGCTCGATGTTTCATCTGGCGCGCAGTGCGAGCGTCGCTCGGGTGCGCGCCATTCGTCTTGGCCGCATCAGCGATGTTCCGGACAACGATCCGGTGTGGAACGGCGATGCCGAGGCGATCGTTCGCGACTGGTGCAACCGCGCCGGCATCAGGTTCGGCGGCAGCGCCGACATTGGCCACGACGCATGCAATCGGGTCGTGCCATTCCCCCTTGCGGCAAGTTAATTCGTTCTGGCGCGCTGTCCCCTTGCAAGGGGGGCGAGTTTGCGCTCTATCTTCTCTCCGAACAACAGGAGGGCCTCATGGCAAAAGCATCGAGCGGGACTGGGCGTAAGGCTGGCGGCGGGCTCGCGCGTCCGGTGACGCCGTCGTCGGATTTGGCGGCGATCGTGGGCAAGGACCCGCTGCCGCGCAGCGAAGTGGTTTCCAAAGTGTGGGATCACATCCGCAAGAACAAGCTGCAGAACCCGGAAAACAAGCGGGAAATCCTAGCGGACGACAAGCTGAAGAAGGTTTTCGGCAAGGATCGCTGCACCATGTTCGAGATGAACAAGCACCTGTCGAACCACCTCAAATAAGCCACAATAAAGCCGCAAGGCGGGGCAGGGGCTCGCGGGCGACCGCGGCCCCTTTTCATATCAAACTAGGCGACTCGGTCAGCCACGCCAGAGGGAATCGAGCGGTTCCTGCGTGACCGGATAACCGAGGTGCGCCGGAATGGTCAGCAGCCGCTCGCCGTGGCGATGCTCGACCCAGGGGGAGATCGGCTCGACCGGATGGCGTGCGGCGTCGTCGCGCATGGCGCGGATGCTGTCGTGCTGCGCCAGCCGCTGCAGATTGCATCGCGTCGGGAAGATCAGGCTTGCTTCACCCGCTGACTCACGGCGCAGCACTTCCGCTGCGCTCAGCCATTCCGCGCTCTGATTCTCGCGCTCGCCGACCCGCGGTTGCCAGTCGCCCGCCGGAGCGGCCGCGAGGAAGAAGCGCGTGTCGAAGCGGCGGATGGCGTGGAACTTGGGAACCCAGTGCGCGAACAGCGTCAGTGCTGCCGGCCGAACCGATAACCGATGGCGGTCGAGCAGGACGGCAAGCGGCGTCTCCTCCAGCAGCTCGTGCTGAAGCATTTGAGCCAGTTCGGGTGAGGGCATCGGGTCGAGAGCGACCGGAACGGCCGTCTCCTCCAGTGTCTCGCGCACCGCCGCGACGATGGCATCCCCATGTTCGACTCCCAGCGCATCGCCGAGTTGGTGATCAGCGGGGTCGATTCGCCCGCCAGGGAAGACCAGCGCGCCCGCCGCGAAGGCCATCGTCGAGGCGCGCTCGACCATCAGCAGTTCCGGAGGCCGGCCGTTTCCGGCTTCCCGCACCAGGATCAGCGTCGCGGCTGGGATGGCGGGTGCTTCGGTCACCTGCAGGCCCTAGGGCAGCCATCGGACACAGAAAAGGCCGGCACCGCCAACGACGGCACCGGCCTCTTCATTTCCGTGGGCATCGCGCGAAGCGAAGCCGCAATGGCCTACATCGCGTTGACGGCGGCGTTGCCCTGACCTTCGGTCATGTTGCCTGCGGCAACATTGTCGGCGACATTGTCGCCCTTGTCCTTGAGCTGATCCGACTGGTTCTTGAGCGAATCCGACATGGCGTCATTCGAGCTGTTCGACGCCATCGCGTCCATATTGTCGGCCATGTTGCCGACGTTGGACTCGATGTTGTCGGCGGCCACTTCATTGGAGCTTTTGTTGCAAGCCGCCATCGATAGCGCCGCGACGCCGAGCAATACGAGTGAAACTTTCTTCATATTCATTCCCCTGGTTCACGCCCCGAAGGGCTCGTCATTGGCACGCAGCGACACTGCCGCCGAGGCAACACAGGTCGATTCAACGCTGCCTGCTCGCTTACGGTTCCCGTGTGGGCGCGGTTTGTCAATTCGGCCGCGTAGGACGCCGAGGTTGCGGGAGAGGCCCCGCGCGCCTATCTTGGAGCTGCCGGGCAACCGGCTATGTCGGTAGAATGTTAGGTGGAATAGGCATTTCGGACCCGGGGGGCAGTACCCCGGCGCCTCCACCACCAGCGGCGGATGACGCGGCCCTGGCAGGGTCTGCGCCGTTGCTGATGGGGGCGAAATAGGATCGACGAGTGCAATAAAGTCCTGGCTGCCGACCGGCCTGAATGCGCCGTAAAACCGTTCATAACCACAAGTGCCAACGACAACGAGGCGCTCGCGATTGCCGCGTAACTGACGGCCTAACGGTCAGAAGTTACAAGGACAAAAGCGCGGTCGGACCCCACCGGGCAACAGAAGGGGATTCCAGCGGCTTCCGGGAGAGCCGGGCAACAGAATCTCCCGGACTTTCTTCTTTGAGGGCGAAACGCCGGCGCAAGTGCGTCGGCGTCCCCATCTTCAAATGTGCCCTTACCAAATATGAACGCGCTGAGCCGGTGGCAGATACATGGCGTCGCCCGGCTGCACGTTGAACGCCTTGTACCAGGCGTCGACGTTGCGGACGATGCCGTTGACCCGGTATTTGCCGGGGCTGTGCGGGTCGGTCAGGATCTGCTGCCGCTCGGCGTCCTCGCGGTCCTTCTCCTGCCACGCCTGCGCATAGCCGATGAAGAAGCGCTGATCGCCGGTCAGGCCGTCGATGACCGGCGGCTGGCCGTGCTGTGCGACATATTTCTGGTAGGCGGCATAGGCCGCTTCGACTCCGCTGAGGTCGCCCAGGTTCTCGCCGAGCGTCAGCTTGCCGTTGACGTTGACCCCGGGATAGGGGCTGAACGCATTATACTGCTTGACCAGCGTGTCCGTCCGGGTTGCGTAATTCTTGACGGCGGACGGCGTCCACCAGTCCCGCAGGCGGCCCTGAGCGTCGAACTTGCGGCCCTCGTCGTCGAACCCATGCCCCATTTCATGCCCGATGACGGCGCCGATCGCGCCGTAGTTGGCGGCTGGATCGGCCTTGGGATCGAAGAACGGCGGCTGCAGGATCGCGGCGGGGAAGGTGATCTGATTGTTGAATGGGTCGTAATAGGCGTTGATCGTCTGGGGGGTCATGCCCCAGAGGGTGCGGTCGACCGGCTTGGGAAAGCGCGACAGTTCCAGCTTCCACTGGAAATCCTGCGCGCGGATCGCGTTGCCGAGCGCATCACCCTTGACGACCTTGAGCGGTGAATAGTCGATGTATTTCACCGGGTGGCCGATGCGCGGATCGAACGCCGCGAGCTTGGCCAGCGCTTCCTTGCGGGTCGCATCGTCCATCCAGCTGTTGCCGCTGATCCGCTCGCGATAGGCGTCGCGCAGATTGGAGATGAGCTCGGTCATCTGCCGCTCGCTCTCGGCGGGGGAGTGATCCTTGACGTAAATCTCGCCGACCGCTTCCCCGAGGGCGCCGTTGACACCACGCACGCCGCGCTTCCAGCGGTCGCGCTGCACCTGAACCCCGCTCAACTCCTTCGAATAGAAAGCGAACCGGGCGTCATCGAACGGCTTCGACAGATAGCCGGCGTGATCGGAGGCAAAGCGGAACGCGAGCCATTCCTTCCACGTCGACAGCGGCACCGAGGCAATCAGCTTGCCGGCACCGGCAACCGCCGATGGCTCGGTGACGATCACCTGCTGCGCGCCGCCCAGCCCATCCTTGGCGAGGGTCGTTGCCCAGTCGAACTGCGGCGCCAGCGCCGTCAGCTTCGCCCGCGTCATCGGATTGTAGATCTTGTCGATGTCGCGGCGGTCGGCGGCCGCCCACTGCGCCTGCGACAGCGCGGTTTCGAGCGCGATGATCCGATCGGCCGACGCCGCCCCACCCGACAAGCCGGCGAGCCGCTGGATCGTCTGGATATAGTCGCGATAGGCGGCGCGGTGCGCGGCCATCTTCGCATCCTTCGATAAATAATATTCGCGGTTCGGGAGGCCGAGCGTCGCCTGGCTCGCCACCGCCGAGTAATGGGTCGGATCCTTGAAATCGGG
>JAIVIZ010000020.1 GCA_020200315.1 Sphingomonadales bacterium
CCTTCAAGAACAGCAGCGAGGTGACGACGGAAATGGCGGTGAAAACGAAGGCGTACCACAGCCCGGCATAGAGATCGCCGGTGATCGCGACGATGGCGAAGCTGGTGACCGGCAGGAAGCCGCCGACCCACCCGGTGCCGACATGATAGGGCAGGCTCATCGCCGTGTAGCGCACGCGAGTCGGGAACATCTCGACCAGCGCCGCTGCCATCGGACCGTAGAGAGCGCAGGCGGCGGCCGTGAACAGCAGCAGCCAGCTCATCAGCGTTGCCCAATAGACCTGTGCGAGGTCGGCCTTGGCCGGATAGCCGGCGGCTGTGAGTGCCTCCTTGAGCTTGTCGCCGGTCGTTGTCTTGAGTGTCTTCAGCGCTTTGGCGTCGAGGCCTACGCCGCTCGCTACCGGCAGCATCTGGCGCCCAATCGCTATCGCGGTGCTGCCGTCGGTCGACGCGGCTTCGCGATAGGAAATGCCCGAGCCTGCGAGCAGGCTTTTCGCGATGTCGCACGCGCTCGAGAAGTGGCGCGTGCCCGCCGGATCGAACTGGACCGAGCAGGTCGCGGGGTCCGTCACGACCGTGACCGGCGTCGCCGCCTGCGCGGCAATCAGCGCCGGGTTCGCGGCTGCGGCGATGGCGTGATAGCCGGGGAAGTAAGCGGCCAGCGCAACCATCATGCCGGCGACCATCACCGGCTTGCGCCCCCACTGGTCGGACAGCCAGCCGAACAGCACGTAGAGCGGCGCCGAGACGAGCGTCATGATCATCACGACGAAATTCACCGTCGCGCCGGGAAGCCCGACCATCTTTTCCAGGAAAACCTGGATGTAGAAGAAGGTCGAATACCAGACCGCCCCCTGTGCGCACATGAAGGCGAAGAAAGCGATGCCGACCTGCTTGAGGCTCTCACGCTTGGCAAAGGCTTCGCGCAGTGGCGCCTTGGTGACGCCGCCTTCCTCGCGCAGCGCGACGAAGGCCGGGCTTTCGGCCAGCCGGCTGCGCAGCCACAAGGATACGCCAAGCAGGACCGACGAGGCGAGAAAGGGGATCCGCCAGCCCCAGGCGCCGAACGCATCCTCGCCGATCATGCTGCGGGTGACGAGGATGACGACCAGCGCGGCGAGCAGGCCGAACGCCGCCGACGACTGGATCCAGCCCGTCGCGAAGCCGCGTCCCTATGAGAAAGGTCGCCCCGCCCATCAGGCTGACGGTGATCAGGAACGCGCCCTTGCGCCCGAGCCGATCGCCGATCGATCCGAACAGGATGGCGCCGAGCGGTCGGAACGCGAAGCCGGCGGCGAACAGGCCGAGGGCGGCAATCAGCGATGCGGTCGGTTCTAGCCCCGCGAAGAAAGTTCTCGAAATGATTTGAGTAAGCGAACCGAAGATGAAGAAGTCATACCATTCGAACGCCGTGCCCGCGGACGAGGCCGCCACAACCCGCGCCATTCCCCACCGTGTCTCGCCCGTCGTCATGCGCATCCCCTCAAGCGACGGGATAGCGGTTGCCGCGCTCCGGGCAAGCCTAGTTGCCCTTGGTGATGACCTCGTCGAGGCGGGCGAGGCGAACACCGAACTTGGTCACGGTCAGACGATTGTCGAGCGTTCGCCCGTCGGCGCGCAGCGTCAGTGTCTGGTCCGCCTGCAGGCCGCCCTTCATCGGGTAACGAATGTCGAGCCGAGGGCCGGTGACTGCGGCGGTGACCGGGCCGGTGGCGTCGGTCAGCGTTCCGGTGAAGCGATCGCGGCCGGCAGGAACGAGATGCCAGGAACGGGTTCGCGGCGCCTTGCCCTGCTCCTCGATGCGCTGGTCGAGAATGACTCCACCGTGCCCGTCCGCCCGCCCGTCGCTGTGCACGAGAACAGTTTCGGACTTGCCCATCAGCTTGTGCAGCATGGCGCGGCCTTCGGCATGGCCGGTGAAGAAGGCTACGGGGTCGAGCTGCGGCCCGCCAATCGGCGCTGAATCGCTCGGGTCCGCGCTGCAGGCAGCGAGGGCGAGAGGCAGGAACAGGATGCGCATGGACGGGCAACGCGGCGGAGCGGGGAAATGTCCTATCGGCTGTATCCGGCGACCAGTTCATCGACAACGGCGGGGTCGGCGAGCGTCGAAACATCGCCGAACGCGCCGCTTTGCCCCTCGGCGATCTTGCGCAGGATGCGGCGCATGATCTTTCCGGACCGGGTCTTGGGGAGCGCGGGTGCGAACTGGATCCGCTCCGGCGATGGCCTGTCCCTTGATGTCGTGCGGGATGGCGACCACCGCGGCCTCGGCGACATTGGGATTGGCGACCAGCGCGCTCTCGACTTCGGCGGTGCCAATACGATGGCCCGAAACGTTGATCACATCGTCGACCCGCCCGGTGATCCAATAATAGCCATCCTCATCGCGGCGGCAGCCGTCGCCGGTGAAATAGAGTGAGGGGTAGGCCGTGAAATAAGTTTGGAAGAAGCGTTCCGGATCGCCCCACACGGTGCGCATCTGGCCTGGCCAGGACGAGCGGAGGCAGAGATTGCCGCTGGTCGGACCCTCCAGCTCGCGGCCTTCGGCATCGACCAGCAGCGGCTCGATGCCGGGTAGCGGGCGGGTCGCGGAACCCGGCTTCATCGGGGTGGCGCCGGGGAAGTTGGCGATGAGGATGCCGCCGGTCTCGGTCTGCCACCAGGTGTCGGTCACCGGGCAGCGCTTGTCGCCCACCACACGCCAGTACCAGTCCCACGCCTCGGGATTGATCGGCTCGCCGACCGTGCCGAGCAGCCGGATCGACGCGCGCGAATGGGCCTTTACCGGCTCGTCACCTTCTCGCATGAGCGCACGGATCGCGGTGGGGGCGGTGTAGAAGATGGTGACGCCCAGCCGGTCGCACGTCTCCCAGAACCGGCCGTGATCGGGGTAGTTCGGCACCCCGTCGAACATCACGCTAGTGGCGCCGTTCATAAGCGGACCGTAAACGGTGTAGCTATGCCCGGTGATCCAGCCGACATCGGCCGTGCACCAGAAAATATCGTCCTCGTGCGCTCCGAAGATCCAGTCGAAGGTCGCCGCCGCCCACACCGCGTAGCCGCCGGTGGTGTGCACCACCCCCTTGGGCTTGCCCGTCGAGCCCGAGGTGTAGAGGATGAACAGCGGGTCCTCGGCGTTCATCGGCTCGGGCGGACAATCGGGCTGGAAGGTGGCTCGAAGCTCGCTCCACGGCAGGTCGCGTCCCTCGGTCATCGGCACGTCGCCACCGGTCCGCGCGACGACGATGACGTGCTCGACCGGGCTCGCCTCCAGTGCCTTGTCGACGTTGGCCTTGAGCGGAATGCGCTTCCCGCCGCGAACGCCTTCGTCGGCGGTGATGACGAGGGTCGCGCCGCAGTCCTCGATGCGTCCGGCGAGGCTCTCGGGCGAAAAACCGCCGAAGCAGACCGAGTGGACCGCGCCGATCCGCGCGCAGGCGAGCATCGCCGCCGCCGCCTCGGGGATCATCGGCATGTAGATCATCACCCGGTCGCCCCGAGCGATTCCAAGCGATTTCAGTGCATTGGCAAAACGGCAGGTCTCTTCGTACAGCTCGCGATAGGTGAGGGGGCGGCCCTCGCCGGGCTCGTCGCCCTCCCAAATCAGGGCGACCTTGTCGCCGCGCGTGGCGAGGTGCCGGTCGAGGCAGTTGACCGATAGGTTGAGCTGACCGTCGGCATACCAGCGGATGTGGAAATCGTCCTGATCAAAGGACCAATCGCCCGCCTCCGTCGGGAGTCGTTCCCAGTCGAGCCGCCGCGCCTGCTCCAGCCAGAAGGCGCCCGGGTCGTCCGCGAAGGCGCGGTGCAGCGCCTCCAGTTCGGCCGGACCGATCCGCGCGTCGAACCCGGATGGGACGGGGACGACCGCTTGGCTCATGCGGCCTCCATGCCCCGCGCCATGTCGATAACGAAACGATAGCGTGTCGTCGTGCCCATGAATCGCTCCCTGAGAAGGAGCGAGCCTAGGCGCGCAGCGAACCCGTGTCAGCCCTTTAGGATTCGGCCTTCAGACGACAGGCCGCCGGGTCAGCCGCGCCTTGAGGTCGCCCATGCCGATGCGCTCGACCGCGCGCTCCGGAAGCGACGAGCGCGTGACGGCAGCAAGGTGGCCGAGCATCTGCCCGACGATGTCGATCGACTGGAGCGAGACGGTGTGGCGCACGACCATGGCGGGATCGGAGCACAGCGCATCGCCCAGCGCATCGACCATGCGGCGGGCATATTCGAGCTCCTCCGCGATGCGCAGCCGCAGCGGGTCATCGGTCGGCGTAAGCGCGGGGTCCGGCGGAGGCGGGTCGCGGCGAATGGAGGGGCGCGGCGGAGGCGGAGACGGGTGCGGAGCGAAGGGCGAGGGCAAGGGCTGCTCGGCGCGAAATTGCGCCTGGATCGCGTCGACGCGCTCCTGCCCACCTTCTGGTTCCACCGCCATGAACCTTCCACTAGCGTGCCTCTGCACCTTGCCGACAAGCATGTGCCGGAACAGGGTTAACGGACTCTTTCCTTCCGAAATGGATTTCGCTTTTGCGCCGCGGTGTCCGCGTGAAACGAGCGGCGGACGTCGGGCGTTTAGGGCTGGTATTGTGAGGAGCCACGCGATGACCAAGCTTTCGGCGGACGACCGCAATGATCTCGGCAAGGGCGCCTTCGCCTTTCCCAAGGAGCGCAAGGAGCCGCTCGAGAACGCCGGTCACGTGCGCAACGCCATCGCCCGCTTCAATCAGGTGAAAGGCGTCAGCGACGACGAGCGCGACGCAGCGTGGAAGCGGATCAGGGCGGCGGCGAAGGAGTTCGATGTTGAGGTCAGCGAGAAGAGCTGGCGCGAGATCGGGAAGTAGGGCGACTGGGGCGCAGGGCCGTCACGGAGTAAATCCGTGACGTCAGACGGCGGCGTTGCCGCCGCTGGCCGGCCTTCGCAGGCTCTCCGCGCTGCTAACGATCGCGTGCGCGATCGCTTCGCTGCGCTCGGCTGCTCAAGACAGCAACCTGATCGGATTCTCGATCAGCGCCTTCATCGCCTGCAGGAAGTTGGCTGCGTCCCAGCCGTCGACGACGCGGTGATCGCAACTCAGCGACAGGTTCATCATCTTGCGCGCCTCGATCTCGCCGTCGCGGATGAAGGGAAGTAACTGCACCTTGTTGACGGCGATGATCGCCACCTCCGGCCGGTTGATCACCGGGGTCGAGGTCACGCCGCCCATCGGGCCGAGACTCGACAGAGTGATGGTCGATCCGCTGAGCTCGTCGCGCGTCGCCTTGCCGGAGCGGGCCGCGTCCGCGAGCCGACCGATTTCGCTTGCAAGCTGCCACACCGACTTGGCCTGAGCATCGCGGATTACCGGGACCATCAGCCCGCCCGGCGTCTGCGTCGCCATGCCGAGGTGCATCGCGCCGTGGCGGGTGAGCTGCATCGCCTCGTCGTCGAACGTCGCGTTGAGCATCGGCCAGTCGGCGACCGCCTTGCCCATCGCCGTGATGAGGAAGGGGAGGAGGGTGAGCTTGGGGTGCGCGCCGCGGTCGCCGTTCATCATCGCCCGCGTGGCTTCGAGATCGGTGACGTCGAACTGTTCGACCAGGGTGAAATGCGGGATGCGGCGCTTCGACTCCGCCATATTCTCGGCGATCTTGCGGCGGAGGCCGACGACCTTGACCGTCTCGTCGGCGCGGCGGGGTCCGCCGCCGGCGACGCTGCCGCCATTGTACAGAAGATAGGCGTCAAGGTCCGAATGGCGGATGCGGTCGGAGGTGGTTTTCACCTGCGCCAGTTCGATGCCGAGATCGCGCGCGCGCTGGCGCACGGCGGGGGAGGCGAGGGCTTTGGATACTCCCCTCCCGCCGGAGCGGGAGGGGTCGGGGGAGGGCCTGTCGGTTGCGGTGGGAGCGGCCTTATCGGACAGGCCCTCCCCTTCGGACGGCTTCGCCGTCCTCTTCCCCTCCCGCTCAGGCGGGAGGGGGAAAGAAGTCGCGCTGGTCGGAATTTCCTCGGCCATCGCCGAGCTCGCATGCACCGCCCCGTCGCCGAGCGGCTGCTCCGCCTTGCTCTCGGGCGCTTCCACGACCGCCTCAGTCTCGATCTCGACCAGCACCGACCCGATCGCCACCTGATCGCCAACTTCGCCGGCCAGCTTCCGGACCGTCCCCGCGACAGGGGATTCCATTTCAACGGTGGCCTTGTCGGTCATCATGTCGGCGATCTGCTGGTCTTCCTCGATGCGGTCGCCGACCTTGACGTGCCAGGCGACGATCTCGGCCTCGGCGATGCCTTCGCCGATGTCCGGCAGCTTGAACGAGAACATCGCCATCCTAGGACTCCAGCACTTGTCTGAGGGCGTTCTTCATGCGCAGCGGACCGGGGAAATAGACCCATTCATAGGCGTGCGGATAGGGCGTGTCCCAGCCGGCGACGCGCACCACCGGCGCTTCCAGATGATAGAAGCAGCGCTCCTGCACCAGCGCGGCGAGCTCGGCGCCGAAGCCGCTGGTGCGGGTCGCTTCCTGGACGACGAGGCAGCGGCCGGTCTTTTCCACGGACTCGACGATCGTGTCGATGTCGAGCGGCACCAGCGTGCGCAGGTCGATCACTTCCGCATCGACCCCATTCTCCTCCGTCGCGGCGAGCGCGACATGAACCATCGTGCCATAGGTAAGGATGGTGACCGCTTCGCCGGCGCGTACCACCGCCGCCTTGCCGAGCGGGACGGTATAGTGCCCGTCGGGCACCTCGCTCGCCGGGTGTTTCGCCCACGGCGTCACCGGCCGGTCGTGGTGACCATCGAACGGGCCGTTGTAGATCCGCTTGGGCTCGAAGAAGACCACCGGATCGGGATCCTCGATCGCGGCGATCAGCAGACCCTTGGCGTCGTAAGGTGTCGAGGGGATGACCGTCTTCATCCCGGCGATGTGGGTGAACAGCGCCTCCGGGCTCTGGCTGTGCGTCTGACCGCCGAAAATGCCGCCGCCATAGGGCGAACGGATCACGACCGGCATGGCCCACTCGCCGGCTGTGCGGTAGCGCATTCGGGCGAGCTCGCTGACGATCTGATCGTAGCCGGGGTAGATATAGTCGGCGAACTGGATTTCGATCACCGGTTTCAGGCCATAGGCGGCCATGCCGATGGCGCTGCCGACGATGCCGCCCTCGGAGATCGGTGCGTCGAAGCAGCGGGTCTTGCCGAACGCCTTCTGCAGCCCTTCGGTGGCGCGAAACACGCCGCCGAAAAAGCCGACATCCTCGCCGAACACGATCACGTCGGGGTCGCTGGCCATGACGACGCGGTGCGCGTCGTTGATCGCCTGGATCATGTTGCGGGTGGTCATGCGATGTCATGCCCGAGATACTCGCGGGCTTCGGCCAGCGCCTGCTCGCGCTGCTCGCGAAGATGCCACGGCGTCTCGGCGTAGACGTCCTCGAACATCGACCCGATCCGGTCGAAGCCCTGCTCGGGGAGGACTCCCTGGCTTTCAGCCGCTTTCTGTGCCTTGCGAACCTCGGCGTCGATCTCCTTGTCGAGCGCCGCGTCGCGCTCGTCGTCCCACTCGCCGAGCGAGACGAGATGCGCCTTCAGCCGGGCGATGGGATCGCCAAGCGGCCATTGCTGCTCTTCGCCGGCCGGGCGGTATCCGGTCGGATCGTCGGAGGTCGAGTGACCTTCCGCGCGGTAGGTGAAGAACTCGATCAGCGTCGGTCCGCCGTTCGATCGCGCCCGCTCCGCCGCCCAGCGCACGGCGGCATAGACCGCCAGCGCGTCGTTGCCGTCGACCCGCAGCCCGGCAACGCCATAGCCGACCGCGCGGGATGCGAAGGTCGCCTGCTCGGCGCCGGCGATCCCTGAAAAGCTCGAGATCGCCCACTGGTTGTTGACCACCGCGAGGATGCACGGCGCCTGATAGACCGAAGCGAAGGTCAGCGCGGAATGGAAGTCGCCCTCGGCCGTCGCGCCCTCGCCGATCCAGCCCATCGCGATGCGGCTGTCGCCCTTGATCGCCGACGCCATCGCCCAGCCGACCGCCTGCGGAAATTGGGTGCCGAGATTGCCCGAGATCGAAAAGAACCCGTGCGCCTTGTCCGAATACATGATCGGCAATTGCCGGCCGTGCAGCGGGTCGGCGGCGTTCGAGTAGATCTGGCACATCATCGTTTCGAGCGGATAGCCGCGGGCGATCAGCAGCCCCTGCTGGCGATAGGTCGGGAAGTTCATGTCCTCCCGGTCCAGCGCGTAGGCGGCGGCGACCGCAATCGCCTCCTCGCCGGTGCACTTCATGTAGAAGCTGGTCTTGCCCTGCCGCTGGGCGCGATACATGCGATCGTCGAACACGCGCACGACCTTCATGTTGCGCAGCATGGCGCGCAGCATGTCCGGGTCGAGGCGCGGGTTCCACGGGCCGACCGCCGCGCCCTGCTCGTCGAGGACGCGGACCAGCGCGGTGGTCAGCGGGTGCGTTTCGCCGGCACGAACCGAGGGCTCCGGACGAGGGGTGTCGCCGGCCGCGGGAATGACCAACGACGAGAAATCCGGCGTGTCGCCCGGGCGATAGGCAGGCTCCGGGACGTGCAGCGCCAGGACGGGGGCATTGCGGCGCGTAGGGACGGGCTCGGTCATCGGCTGCAGCGCTTAGTCGCCGTGCGTTCGGCCCGCAACCGGCGCCTCAATCCTCATGCTCGACCCCGACGCTTGCGCCCTCGCTATAGCTCCCGCCGGCGGTCTGGTCGAACCACAGTGGGCGGCGCTTCACCGTTGGGCCGCCGGCGATCGTGTCGAGGTTCGAATCGAGCAGTCGTCCGCCGATCATCGTCATGACGATATGGTCCGAATTGCGGATGTCGGCGAGCGGATCGGCGTCCAGGACCACGAGATCGGCGAGCTTGCCGGTCTCCAGGCTGCCGATGTCGCGGTCGAGCCCGAGCGCCCGCGCCGGATTGATCGTGGCGGTCTTGAGCGCCTCCAGATTGCTCATGCCGCCAAGCGCGAAGGTCCAGATGTCCCAATGCGCGCCCAATCCCTCGCGCTGGCCGTGCGCGCCGATCGAGACGGGAATGCCGAGGTCGCTGACCTGCTTGGCCTGTCTGGCGACGTTGAGGACATTATCCTCCTCGGGCGGATTCTGCACCGGCCGGCGGCTGCGGGCGTCGAGCAACGGGCGCGGCACCCAGCGCGACAGGATCGGCTCCTTCCATGCCGGATCCCGCTGATACCAGTAATTTTCGCCCCACGGTCCGCCGTATGCAACGATCAGCGTCGGCGTCCACGCCGTGCCCGATCCCTTCCAATATTGCAGCACGTCGTCGTAGATATGCTGCACCGGCAGGGCATGCTCGATCGTCGTGTGGCCGTCGGCGATCATCGTCATGTTCATTTCGAACAGCGATCCGCCTTCGGGCACCACCTCCATGCCAAGCTGGCGCGCGGCCTCGATGATCATCTGGCGCTGCTCGCGGCGCGGCTGGTTGTAGCTTTTCACCGACCAGGCGCCCGAAGCCCGCAGCCGGCGCAGGTGCGACAGCGCATCGTCGAGGCTGTTGATCTCGGCCGTGAACGGCGTCGAGGCGCCGTAGAGGATCGTACCGGTCGAGAAGATGCGCGGGCCGAGGATCAGCCCGGCGCGCTGCAGCTCGGACGAGGCGAACACCTCGTGCGTATCGGCCGAGGGATCGTGGACGGTGGTTACGCCATAGGCCAGCGCGGCGTCATAGACCCAGTTCTGCTGCGGGATGATCTGACCCGCGCCGTGGGGCCCGTGCCAGTGGGCGTCGATCAGGCCGGGGATAACCGTCTTGCCGCTGAGGTCGATGCGGCGGGCGTTAGCGGGAATCGTCACCGACCCGGCGGGGCCGATCGCGGCGATGCGGTCGCGCTCGATGACGATGGTGCCGTTGTCGATCACCCCCGCGCCGCCCATCGTCACGATCCTGGCGCCGGTCAGCGCGATGGCGCCGCTCGGCTTGGCGGCGTCGGTGGTAAAGCCGAGGTGCGCGAATAGCGGGGCAGGAGTCTTGTCCTTGCCGGTGAAGTCGCCGCTCGCGCCAAGCGGCTTTGCGAAGAGGTCCGGCCCCTGGCTCCAGTAGAGCGTGCGACCGTCGCGCGACCAGTGCAGCCAGTCGCCGGCGTCGGCGGAGACGCGCGCTTGTGGCAGGGCGGTGCCGTCGGTGGCGATATCGACCGAGCGTCCGGTGCGGGTGAACGGCATGACATAGGCCTGATAGCGCTCGGTCCAGGCAACGAACTGCTCGTCGGGCGACAAGGCGAAGCTGGCCGCATTGGTCGAGACGAGGTGGGTTTGCGGATTGGCGCCATTGACGTCGATCGATTTGAGGACATGCTTGTCGTCGTCGCCGTCGTCCATGAAGAACAGCCGGTCGCCGGTCGCGCCGAACTGCGGCTGACTGCCGGACTTCGACAGTTTCTTTGGTAAGCCGCCGCGCGTGCCGACCACATAGAGCCCGGGGTCGCGGCCCCACAGCGGCGTCGTCAGATAGCCGTCGCTGCCCTTGCGATAGGCGATGGTCTGCCCGTCGGGCGAGAAGGCCGGCTCGTAATAATGGCCCGGTTCGGGGGTGACGATGCGGCCTTCGCCGCCGGTCGCGGGCACGACCTTGACGCGGCCCGCCTTGTCGTCGTCCCAGCTGACATAGGCGATCTGCCGTCCGTCGCGGGAGAAGGTCGGATAGGTCTCGAACTCGGCGGCGCGGGTCAGCCGGTGCGCGGCGGCGGTCGGGTTGGGCTTGGTCCACAAATGGCCGAGCGCTTCGAACACGATGCTGTGCCCGTCGGGGCTGACCTGCGCATAGCGGGTCATCCTGACGTCGAACCGGTCGGGCGCGACCTGCTTTTCCTGCCGCGGCGCATCCTCGACGAAGCGCGTGCCGGTGACGTGGAAGGGGATGTCGGCGATCGCCTTCGATGCGACGTCGATGCGGTGCAGCCCGCCGCCGCCCCAATAGACGATCGACCGGTTGTCCGGCGTCCAGCTGATCCCCGGATAGACGCCCTGGATCGACCAGGTTTCCTGCATGTCGCGATCGAGCGTGTCGGTCAGCGGCGTGATCCGCCCCGACGCGATGTCGAGCAGCATCAGGGTCGATTTGTACCGGATGCGGCGGATGAAGGCCAGGCTCTTGCCGTCAGGCGAGGGGGTTGGGCGGATCGCGCCGCCGGGGCCGGTGACATAGGGCTCGATCTCGCCCGTCTGGCGGTCGAGCCGCTGAATGACGAAAATCTGACCGTTGGGATCCTTGTTATACTCGAATACCCCGCCCGGCGTGCTGTCGTCGGAGAAATAGAGATAGCGGCCGTCGGGCGAGAAGGCTGGCTCGTTGGTGTCCTTCTGCTTGGTGCGCGCCTTGGTCATCTGCACGCCCGAGCCGCCGCCCGAGCGGTGGTAGAGCCACATCTCGCCGGAGCCCAATGAGCGCGCCGAAGTGAAATGCTTGCGCGCGACGAGGTAATTTCCGTCGGGGCTCCAGTCGGCCTGGTTCAAGAGCCGGAACGTCTCCTTGGTGATCGCGCGCGGCGCCGATCCGTCGCGGCCCATCACCCAGATATTGTCGCCGCCGCCGCGGTCGGAGGTGAAGGCGATCTCGCGGCCGTTGGGCGAATAGCGCGGCTGCATGTCCCACGCGTTGCCGCTGGTCAGCGCGTGCGCCTCGCCGCCGCCGATTGGCACGGTGTAGATATCGCCGAGCAGGTCGAACGCGACCTCGCGCCCGTCGGGCGAGACGTCGAGGCTCATCCAGGTGCCGCTGCGCGTGTCGATCGCCGCGTCGTGGCCGGGGCCGTGGCGGGCGGCGACGTCCCATTTGCCCGGCTTCTCGCCGCTCGCCTTGGGCGCGCTGGCGATATTGGCCGGCTTGGCCTGGGTCAGCGGCTCGGCATTGCCCGGCTGCGGCGGGGGCGGCGCGACCGGCGGGGTGGGCGCCTGCGCCACGGCGGCGCTGGCGATGAGGGAAACCGCGGTGAGCAGGAGGAGTGCAGAAGGGCGTGCGGATCAACTTCAACGGGGTCGAGAAGACCAATGTCGAGGAATATTGCGTGTCCGAAGGCTGGATCAAAGTCGCCGCCGGCCGCAGCCGCGACCGCAACGGCAACCCGATGACGCTGAAGCTGAAGGGGAAGGTCGAGCCGTTCGTGGGAACGGCAGGGTCGCCGGATGAGGAGCCGGGGATCGAGTAGGAGGGCTCGGCAGCGCTGTGAGCGAGCAGCTCCCCTGCGCAGGCAGGGGCCCAGACAGGCTCCGGAGGAGCCTTCAGATCAGGGTCGGATAAAGGTCCTGCCAGTCAGGGTTCATCCGCTCGATCGTGCCGAGCTTCCACAGCCGCTTCCAATTCTTCATCTGCAGCTCGCGGAGCCGCGCGGCGTCCAGATCGTCACACACGTCATACCAGACGAGCAGCTTGCATCCGTAACGCTTGGTGAAGCCCGGAACCGAGCCGCTTCTGTGCTCCCAAGCGCGCTTCATCAGGTCACTGGTGACGCCGATGTAGAGCGTGCCGTTGCGCCCACTGGCCATGATGACGCAGCCGCCCTTCATGGTCACGGCGTAACCGTGCTTCCGCTGAAGCTCCAGCACGGGTCTGGGCCCCTGCCTTCGCAGGGGAACAATGGCGCGAATGTTCCCAATGTTCGCGGTAACGGCGATGGTTTGGCGGCGTGTCCGGCGCCGCTTCGACGAGTGAATCAGTGATGAGAAACAGCCGATCCGGTCATGGCACGACGGAAGGGCTGTAGGACAGGGCTTTCGATGGCCTCCGTAACGAGTCGGAAGCGGACGTCGGTTTGTACGTTATGCCAGGTCCGTCAGCGGGCCGAATAGCTCCCGGTCCTGTTAGCTGGCCTCAGCGAGTTTCGCTCCTGACTTGAGTCATCAAGCCCAGCGGACGACCCTCATTGTCCTCAAAGAAGGCCATCCACTCCTCGGTTCCATCCTCGTGGCGATGAATCATGTGCGGTGCATGCGTGAACTTCACTCCACGCTGCTCGAGAATGTCCTTCCGCGCGTGGAGGTCCGGCACCCTCAAGTAGAGGATCGATTGCTGGGCACCGCCGCCTTCGTCCTCCGCGAGCATCAAGCGCACGCCGCCGAGATCGAAGAACGAAAGCTTCCCGAACGTATATAGCTCCGGCAGCCCCAGAACGTCGCGATACCAGGCTCGCGCCGCTTCGATATCTCTCGCGGTCCGGGCGACTTGCCCGAGCATCGTAAAGGCTTCGAGATCTGCGCTATCGCCCACTGCCTGTCTCCTTCGCTGAAGAGCCGATCCTTTGGCGACGCCTTGCCATAGACGGAGTTCGCCGCGTTTTGAGAAACCCAGCTTCGAGAGCGCGTTCCCGACGTGGAATTTAATGGCATCCGGACTGACGCCCATGCCGTCGGCTATCTGGCGGTTGGTCAGCCCATGTCGGACGAACTCCGCGACCCTCCATTCGGTCGGGGTGAGCACATCGTCGTGCCGCGGCCGCCCGGGTCCATTCGTCGCCATCAGCTTTTCCTATCCTCGTGACGAACCAATTACCCTACCCGATCGGGAGCGCAGCCGGGTATCCCTCCGCCGACCTTGCCCCCTCGCCCCCCTTCCGCTAAGCGCCCGCCTTCTCTTCTCCCTCGGAAAATTCTCATGTCCTCACGCAACGTGGCGATCATCGCGCACGTCGATCACGGCAAGACGACCCTGGTCGATCAGCTGTTCCGCCAGTCCGGCACCTTCCGCGACAATCAACGCGTCGAAGAGCGGGCGATGGACTCGAACGACCTCGAGAAGGAGCGCGGGATCACCATCCTGGCCAAGTGCACGAGCGTGGAGTGGCAGGGCACCCACATCAACATCGTCGACACGCCCGGCCACGCCGATTTCGGCGGTGAGGTCGAGCGCATTCTGTCGATGGTCGACGGCGTCATCCTGCTGGTCGACGCCGCCGAAGGGCCGATGCCGCAGACCAAGTTCGTCACCGGCAAGGCGCTCGCGCTGGGTCTGAAGCCGATCGTCGTCGTCAACAAGATCGACCGCCCCGACGCGCGGCCGTCGGAAGTGCTCGACGAAGTGTTCGACCTGTTCGTGCTGCTCGACGCCAGCGACGAGCAACTCGATTTCCCGGTGCTCTACGCCTCGGGCCGCAATGGCTATGCCGGCGAGACCGACGATGTCCGCTCGGGCGAGTTAAAGCCGTTGTTCGACAAGATCGTCGAACATGTGCCCGCCCCGTCGGCGGACCCGGACGGCCCGTTCAAATTTCTCGTCACCCTGCTCGACCGCGACAATTTCGTCGGCCGCATCCTGACCGGGCTGGTCGCGTCCGGATCGATCAGGGTCAATTCGCCGATCCATGCGCTGAGCCCGGACGGCAAGGTCGTCGAGACCGGCCGCGCGTCGAAGCTGATGGCGTTTCGCGGGCTGGACCGCGTGCCGGTCGAGGAAGCCACCGCTGGCGACATCATCTCGATCGCCGGGCTGACGACGGCGACCGTGGCGGACACGATCGCCGACCCATCGGTGACCGAGCCGCTGCACGCCCAGCCGATCGATCCGCCGACGCTGTCGATGCGCTTCGCGGTCAACGATTCGCCGATGGCCGGACGCGAGGGATCGAAGGTCACCAGCCGCATGATCCGCGACCGCCTGTTCCGCGAGGCCGAATCGAACGTCGCGATCAAGGTCACCGAGTCCGCCGACAAGGACTCGTTCGAGGTCGCGGGACGCGGCGAGCTGCAGCTCGGCGTGCTGATCGAGATGATGCGCCGCGAAGGCTTCGAACTCGGCATCAGCCGCCCGCGCGTGCTGTTCCGCAGCGACGAGCAGGGCAAGCGCACCGAGCCGTACGAGACGGTCGTGATCGACGTCGACGACGGATATTCGGGAACGGTCGTCGAGAAGATGGCGCAGCGCAAAGCCGAGCTGACCGACTTGCGCCCGTCGGGCGGCGGCAAGACCCGGATCAGCTTCTCGGCCCCGTCGCGCGGTCTCATCGGCTATCATGGCGAGTTCCTGTCGGACACGCGCGGCACGGGGATCATGAACCGGCTGTTCGAGCGCTACGGCCCCTACAAGGGCCAGATCGAGGGCCGCAAGAATGGCGTGCTGATCTCCAACGGATCGGGCGAGGCCAATGCCTATGCGCTCGGCTTCCTCGAGGAGCGCGGCGTGCTGATGGTCGCGCCGGGCGACCCGCTCTACGAAGGGATGATCGTCGGCGAGAACGCCAAGACCGACGACCTCGAGGTCAATCCGATGAAGGCCAAGCAGCTGACCAACTTCCGCGCCTCGGGCGGCAAGGACGATGCGATTCGGCTGACCCCGCCCAAGCGGCTGACGCTGGAGCAGGCGATCGCCTATATCGACGAGGACGAGCTGGTTGAAGTGACGCCGGCATCGATCCGCCTGCGCAAGACGCATCTCGACCCGCATGAGCGTAAGCGCGCGTCAAGAGCGGCGAAAGCGGCCTGATTCGAGACAGTTCCCGCATCCGTCCCGCCGACGGCTCGGCTCGCCGCTGTTTGCTTCAAATGTTTAGATTTGTCCCCTAACTGGGGTCCATCGAATGTTGAGAGCGAGCGAGTTCCGCTGCGAAGGCACGGAACTCCGGGGCGAGACGGACGGACTGAACGGGCGGCGCGGGGTTAGAGCGCACTCGGAACGAACGACCGCACAATATAGAGTAGAGTTTGACCCGTTTTCTGGGAATGCGCGGCGTGGCCGCGCTCGGTGCCCTGTTGCTGTCGCTGATCGGCGGTTCGACCGCCGCGCTGGGCCAGGTCCAGGCCGTCCTGCCGACCGCGCAGAACTTCAATCTCGCGACGCAGCCGGTGGCCGCATCGCCGCTTGCCATTGCGCCGACCACCGCGCCACAGCTGCCCAAGGTCCAGGCGGTGCTCCGCGCGACCCTGAACGGCGCCATGATCCCGACGCCGGCGGCACCCCAGAGCGGACCGATGCTGGTCATGCAGGGTGTTGCGCCCGCACCGACCGCCGCAACCGCCGACGCCCTCGCCGCCCTGATCGACACGACCGCCATCGACGATCTCGACGCGGAAGCGACCTGCCTCGCCACGGCGGTCTATTTCGAAAGCAAGGGCGAGCCGCTCGATGGGCAGCTCGCGGTGGCGCAAGTGGTCATCAACCGCACCCACTCGGGCCGCTATCCGCCGACGCTGTGCGGCGTGGTCAAGCAGCACGCCCAATTCTCCTTCGTTCGCGGCGGCGCCTTCCCGCATGTCGACGCCAATTGCGCGGCATGGCGCAAGGCGCGCGCGATCGCCCGCATCGCGCAGAGCAATCTCGTCGCGGGGCTGCCGACGGACGTGCTGTGGTACCATGCGGACTATGTCACGCCGCGCTGGCGCGAGGCGCTGGTGCAGGTCGAAAAAATCGGGGCGCACATTTTCTACCGCGCTTAACGCCGTTTAACGGGCTCATCCGAGCGTCCCTCTCCCCTCCGTTCGTCGTAAACTGTCCCGATCAGGGATACCCCATCGCCGTTTCCTGGCGTCACTCTGCGGTTAGCGGTGGGTGGCGAGAAGGGCGGCGGAGCGATGCTCAGGATCATGATCGTCGAGGATGACGGTCCGCTTGCCACGACTCTCAAATATCTAGTCGAGGATAATCCGCGCTATCAGGTCGTGGCGATCGCCGACGATCTCGACAGCGCGGTCGAGTGCGCCGGGCGCTACCGGCCCGACCTTGCGCTGGTCGATCTTCACCTGGCGCACGGCACGACCGGCTTTTCGGTCGCGGTGCGCCTCCACGACGACGATATTCCCGTGCTGTTCGTCACCGGCCGCGCGCCCGATTTCCCGATGCCCGACCTCGCGCTCGGCTGCCTGATGAAGCCGTTCACAGCCGAGGACATTCATCGCGGGCTCGCCGTTGCCGAAGACGTGATGCGCGGGCGGGAGACCTTTCGTCAGCGGCTACCGGAGAACCTTACCTTTTACGAGGTCAAGGTTGAGGGCGAAGAACAGCAGGAGCCGGGCTTCATCCCGTCCCGCCCGTCGCTGAAGACCCGCCTCGAACACTGGATCGCCGGAACCCAGGCCTAGCGGGGTTTGGGCTTTGCCCCGCCCGGCGCTAAGCCCGCGACGATGAGCAAGCCTTCCGCGAAAGCGACGCCGCTGTCGCGCATCATCAAGACCGATGCCCAGATGCGGGTGCGTCCGCTGGGCGGACGGCGGCTCCATGCCCCTGACTTCTATCACCAGCTGCGTCGGGCCTCGTGGA
Source organism: Sphingomonadales bacterium (assembly GCA_020200315.1). Classification (GTDB taxonomy): domain Bacteria; phylum Pseudomonadota; class Alphaproteobacteria; order Sphingomonadales; family Sphingomonadaceae; genus Sphingomicrobium. The sequence goes on from JAIVIZ010000020.1 coordinate 17,203, forward strand.
CGCGGCTGACGCTGGTGTTCGGGCTGACCTTCTTCCTGTTCAACCTCGTCTTCGCAACGCTGTTCATGCTCGATCCCGACGGGCTGGTATGGGCCGACCGGACACAGGCCGGCGGGCGCTTCTGGCAGCTGTTTTTCTTCAGCGTCGAGACGGTGGCGACGGTCGGCTACGGCAACATCTATCCGGCTTCGCTCTACACCAACATCGTCGCGACGGTCGAAATCTCGCTCGGCATCCTGTTTATCGCGCTGGTCACCGGGATCATTTTCGCGCGCTTCTCGCGGCCGACGGCGCGCATTTTGTTTTCGAAGGTCGCGGTGATCGTGCCGGTCGACGGCATTCCGACGTTGATGTTCCGGGCCGCCAATCAATGCCACAATCTGATCTTCGAAGCGGCGGCCAGCGTGTCGCTGCTCGGCGATGAAGTTCCTGGCTGGAAGGCGGGTGCGTCCCGGCCGGGTTCGAAATCATCGTCATCCTGTCGGGAGTCGATGAGCGGACGGGCCAGGTGATGCACGGCCGGTGGGCCTACACGTCCAAGGATTTCCGCTGGAACGCGCGCTTCGTCGATATTCTCGGTCAGGCGGAGGACGGCACGCGCACCATCGATTACGGCCGGTTCGACGAGGTCGTGCCCGACTCGCTCGATCGAGCCGAGCCGAGCGCCGCGACATAGGCCCGCGCACGGGCGCCGGTCTCCTCGGCGGAGCGGCCTGGGGCATAGAGGCCGGATCCCAGCCCGAAACCGTCCGCGCCGGCGGCACGCCACGGCGCCATGCTGTCGGGCGAGACGCCGCCGACGACGATCAGGGGGACGTCCTTCGGCAGGACGGCACGCTGGGCCTTGATGACAGCGGGACTGGCTGCCTCGGCGGGGAACAGCTTCAGCGCGGTCGCGCCGGCGGCGAGCGCCTCAAACGCCTCGGAGGGCGTGAAATAGCCAGGGCAGGAGACGAGACCCGCCGCGGCCGATGCGCGGATGACCGCCGGGTTGGTGTTGGGTGAGACGATCAGCCTTCCGCCTGCGGTCTGCACCCGCGCCACGTCATCAGCGCTGAGCACCGTGCCGGCGCCGACCAGTGCGCGGTCGCCGGCCGATGCCGCCAGCCGGGCAATGCTGTCGAACGGGTCGGGCGAATTCAGCGGCACTTCGATGGTCCGAATGCCGGCCGCGATCAGCGCTTCGCCGATAACTTCCACTTCGCTCGGCGTGACGCCGCGGATGATCGCGATCAGCGGGCATGCATCGAAATAGCGGCGGAAGAGGTCGATCGCGCTCATGATATTCTCCTGGCAATCTCGACGATTCCGGCGAGGAAGGCGGCCTCGCCATCGACTTCGCACGCGGTGCGTCCTGCCTCGGCAATGGCGGCGGCGTAGAGGCGGGTGAGCTCCGGCCGGCCGATCACGGTCACCGGTCCGTCCCCGTCGGCGAGCCCGGCATGGACGTCCGCGCCGATCAGCAGTCCGCTGGTGAAGGAGGACGCATCCTCGGCGCGTGCCCGCCCGAGCAGGATGCGCGCGCGAACGCTGAACAGGTCCGCGCCCATCGCGCCGCCCCGAAGACCCTGGCGAACGCCGGCACGGAAGGCGTCGCCGACCTCGACCTCGCGGCCGAGCCAGTCGGCGAGAATGCCGCCGCGCTTCAAATCATTGAACAGTTCGCCGGTCATCACCGTGCGGAACGAGGCGATCCGCCCCTCCCTCAGCACGACCCATTTGTTGTGCGTGCCCGGGTGGCAGGCGAGACCGTCCTTCGGAATCGACCCTGCTGCGACAGCGCCGAGCAATTGCACTTCCTCGCCGCGCATGACGTCCGCCCGGTCTTCGGAGAGCAGTGAGAGGCCAGGCACGATCGCCGCCCGGCCCGGCTCCGCCCAGCGTAGCGCGCTCGCGAGTTCCCCGAACCCGGCGGGGCAGGGAACGTAAGGAGCTTCGACCCAGCCGCGATTGGAGCCGACCATTCCGGCCAAAATCATCGGCAGGTCGCCGAGCCGCTCGCGAATGATTGCGACCGCTGCCGGAAATTCTCCGGCCGCAATCGACAGCACGCCCTGATCGTCCTCGAACTCCGCGCCGTGCCGGCCGTCCGCGCCCAATCGATAGGCGCGACGGTTGGTAGTGCCCCAATCGACCGCGATGAAGCCTGCCGTGAAATTCATCGCCGGTAGCGACTCCTCTTTCAATTGTCGGCGCGGCGGCTATCCACGCAATCCAATGGTCCCCGCTATCCACCTCGCGGCCGATGTGAAAGCCCTGCTTGGCGAGGGACCGGTGTGGGTGCCGCGCGAATCGGCGCTGCTGTGGGTCGATATCAAGGGCCGCCGGCTGTTCCGGCTCGACGATGCGGGCCTGCGCGAATGGCCGACTCCGGTGCGGGTCGGGTCGATCGCGCCACGCCAGGGTGGGGTCTATATCGCCGGGACGGACATGGGTTTCTACTCGATCGAGCTGACCGGTGGCGAGCCGCGCTTCACGCCGCTGTTCGATCCCGAAGCGGATCTTCCGGACAATCGCTTCAACGACGGCAAGGTGGACCGCTTGGGGCGTTTCTGGGCCGGGACGATGGACGACAGCGAACGGCAATCGCTCGGTTCGCTATATCGCCTCGACTCGCCGGACCGTTGGTCGAAAATCGACGAGGGCTACGCCGTCACCAATGGTCCCGCTTTCAGCCCCGCCGGCGATATTCTCTATCACACCGATTCCGCGCGGCGAACGATCTACCGCTTCGACCTCGCGCCCGACGGCAGCGTCGGCCCGCGCAGCGTCTTCGCCCATTTCACCGGCGCCGAAGGCTATCCCGATGGCATGACGGTCGATACCGACGGATGCCTGTGGGTCGCTTTCTGGGACGGCTGGGCGGTGCGGCGCTTTTCGCCGGAGGGGGCCGAGATGTGCGCCATCGAAGTGCCGGTGCAGCGGCCGACCAGCGTCGCGTTCGGCGGGCCGGCGCTCGACCGTCTTTACATCACCTCCGCCCGCATCGGCCTCGATCAGACCGCACTTGCCGTGCAACCTTCCGCCGGCGGACTGTTTATGACCGAACCGGGCTGTACCGGCATCGCCGAGCGCCCCTTCGCCGGCTGACCGCCTATCTGCGGTTTGGCCAACTGCGTTTCTGGAGAGTCGTCATCGCCAATTTCATGTTCGCCACGGGGATCGAGAACAGCATCCCGACGATCAAGCACGGAACGGTGCGGGTCGATCAGATGGCCGCGTCCGACCATTATCGCCGGTGGAAGGAGGACTTCGACTGCGTCCAGGAAATCGGCATCAATTATCTGCGCTACGGGCCGCCGCTCTATCGCTGCTGGCTCGCGCCGGGACGCTACGACTGGAGTTTCGCGGACCTTACCTTCGCCGACCTGCGGCGGCGCGACATCACCCCGATCGTCGACCTGTGCCACTTCGGCGTGCCCGACTGGATCGGCAATTTCCAGAACACCGACTTTCCCGAACTGTTCGCGGTGTACGCCGCCGCTTTTGCCGAGCGCTACCCGTGGGTGCAGCTCTACACGCCAGTCAACGAGATGTTCATCTGCGCCATCTTCTCCGCCAAATACGGCTGGTGGAACGAGCAGCTGACGACCGACTTCGGCTTCGTCACGGCGCTGAAGAATCTGGTCAAGGCCAATGTCCTCGCCATGACCGAAATCCTCAAGCGCCGTTCCGACGCCATCTTCATCCAGTCCGAATCGTCGGAATATTTTCACGCCGACAGCCCCTCCGCAATTGGTCCGGCCGAGAAGATGAACGCGCGCCGCTTTCTCAGCCTCGACCTCAATTACGGCCGTCGCGTCGACAGCGAGATGTACGAATATCTCCTCGACAACGGCATGACCCGCGAGGAGTATCATTTCTTCCTCAACAACCGGCTGAAACAGCACTGTATTCTCGGGAACGACTATTACCTCACCAACGAGCATCGGGTGTTCGCCGACGGTCATACCGAGGCGTCGGGCGAAGTGTTCGGCTACAGCGAGATCACGCGCCAGTATCACAACCGCTACCGCGTGCCGATCATGCACACCGAGACCAACATGCGCGAAGGACCGACCGGTCAGGAAGCGGTGCAGTGGCTGTGGAAGGAATGGGCCAACGTACTGCGGCTGCGCAACGTCGGCATTCCAACCGTCGGTTTCACCTGGTATTCGCTGATCGACCAGGTCGACTGGGACACGGCGCTTCGCGAGCAGAACGGCAACGTCAACCCGCTCGGTCTCTACGACCTCGACCGCAAGATCCGCAATGTTGGGG
>JAIVIZ010000021.1 GCA_020200315.1 Sphingomonadales bacterium
GGCCACAAGCACCTGCTGCGAGGCCGGTCGCGGTTCCCGCTTTCGCGGAAGGACAGCGGCGCGAAGAACGGGTCAAGATGACCCGCCTGCGCCAGACCATCGCCACCCGCCTCAAGGAGGCGCAGAGCACGGCGGCGATCCTCACTACCTTCAACGATGTCGACATGTCGGCAGTGATCGACGCGCGCGCGCGCTACAAGGATTTGTTCGAGAAGAAGCACGGCATCCGCCTCGGCTTCATGGGCTTCTTCGTGAAGGCGGTGGCGCTCGCGGCGCGCGACGTGCCCTCGGTCAACGCCAGCCTCGAAGGCGACGAGATCGTCTACCACGACTATCTCGATGTCTCCGTCGCCGTGTCCGCACCCAAGGGCCTCGTCGTCCCGGTTATCCGCTCGGCCGACCGCATGAGCTTCGCCGAGATCGAGCAGGCCATCGCGGCCTTTGGCAAGAAGGCCAAGGACGGCACGCTCAGCATGGACGACATGAAGGGGGGCACCTTTACCATCTCCAACGGCGGCGTGTTCGGCTCTCTCCTCTCGACGCCAATCATCAACCCGCCCCAATCGGCGGTGCTCGGCATGCACCGCATCGAGGATCGGCCCGTCGCCAAGGACGGCCAGGCCGTGATCCGCCCGATGATGTATCTCGCGCTCAGCTACGACCACCGCCTGATCGACGGGCGCGAAGCGGTGACATTTCTTGTGCGGGTGAAGGAAGTGATCGAAGACCCGACCCGCCTGCTGATCGATCTGTAACTCGACTGTTCCCCTGCGAAGGCAGGGGCCCAGGCTTTCCTGTTCGTTGGACCCCGGCGTTCGCCGGGGAACGAGGTAGAAAATGGCTAATTTCGACTACGATGTGCTGGTGATCGGTTCCGGTCCCGGCGGCTATGTCGCCGCGATCCGGGCGGCGCAACTGGGGCTGAAGACCGCGTGCGCCGAAAGCCGCGAGACGCTGGGCGGGACCTGCCTCAATGTCGGCTGCATTCCATCGAAAGCGCTGCTCCACGCGTCCGAGCTGTTCGAGGAAGCCTCCTCCGGCGCGCTGGCCAAGTTTGGCATCGATGTGCAGGGTGCATCCCTCAACCTCGACCAGATGCACGCCGAAAAGGCGAAGGCGGTCAAGGAACTGACCGGCGGGATCGAGTATCTGTTCAAGAAGAACAAGGTGGAATGGCTCAAGGGCAGCGCCGCGTTCGAGAGCGCGAATTCGGTCAGGGTCGGCGAGCGCACCGTCACCGCCAAGAACATCATCATCGCAACCGGCTCTTCGGTCACGCCGCTTCTCGGGGTCGAGGTCGATAACGGCGGCGGCGTGATCGTCGATTCGACCGGCGCCCTCGCCCTGCCCAAGGTGCCCGGACACCTGATCGTCATCGGCGGCGGCGTGATCGGACTCGAACTCGGCTCGGTGTGGATGCGGCTCGGCGCCAAGGTGACCGTGGTCGAATATCTCGACGAGATTCTCCCAGGCATGGACGGCGAAGTCCGCAAGGAAGCGGCTAAGATTTTCAAGAAGCAGGGTTTTGCGATTCGCACCGGAACCAAGGTCACTGGCGCGAAAACCGCCAACAGCAAGGCAACGCTCACCGTCGAGCCGGCAGGGGGCGGGGCGGCGGAATGGATCGAGGGCGACGCGGTGCTGGTCTCGATCGGCCGCCGCCCCAACACCGACGGGCTAGCGCTCGACAAGGCCGGGCTGCAGGTCAACGCCAAGGGCCAGATCGAAACCGACCACGACTTCCGCACCTCGGTCCCCGGCATCTGGGCCATCGGCGACGTGATCCCCGGCCCGATGCTCGCCCACAAGGCGGAGGACGAGGGCATTGCCTGCGCGGAAAACATCGCCGGCCTGACCGGCATCGTGAACCACGACGTGATCCCGAGCGTCGTCTACACCCACCCCGAAATTGCCGGTGTCGGCCTGACCGAGGAGCAGGCGCGCGAGAAGTCCGCCGAGGTCAAGATCGGCAAATTTCCGTTCATGGCGAACAGCCGCGCCAAGACCAACCGCGACACCGACGGCTTCGTCAAGGTCATCGCCGACGCCAAATCGGACCGCGTGCTCGGCGTGTGGATGATCGGCAGCCTTGCCGGGACGATGATCGCCGAGGCCGCGCTGGCGATGGAGTTCGGCGCAACCAGCGAGGACATCGCCTACACCTGCCACGCCCATCCGACCCATTCGGAAGCGCTCAAGGAAGCGGCGATGGCGGTGCAGGGCAAGCCGATTCACATTTGAGGGAATCTCGTCGTTGCGAGGCCCCCAACGGGGTCGCGGCAATCCATGGCCGGCGAGCTTCACTAGGCTCGCAATGACGCGGAAAGATCGCCGAAGGACAGCGGTTCCTGCGGTGTAGCGGTCCGTGGCGCGAGATCCTTCTGCCACAGACTGACGTCGGTCCACTCGCCGAATTTGAAGCCGACGCCGCGATAGGTGCCTGCGGGCGTGAAGCCGAGCCGCTCGTGAAGCCCGATGCTTGCCGCGTTGGGAAGCGCGATGGCGCCAATTGCGGTGACATAATCCTGCCGCGTCAGCAGATCGAGCAGGGCGGTGAGCAGCTCTTGTCCCAGCCCGCGGCCTTGCCCTTCCGGCGCGAGATAGATGCTGGTCTCGACCGTCCAGCGATAGGCGCGGCGGCGATGATAGGGCGAGCTGCTCGCGTAACCGACGATTGCGCCGTCCTGCTCGATCACCAGCCACGGATGGAGTGGGCTCGCCATCCGCCGTGCCATTTCGGCCGCATCGGGAGCGACTTCCTCGAAACTGATCCGGGTCGTTTCAACATAGGGGCCATAGATCGCCGCGATGGCTGCGGCGTCGGCTGCGCCGGCGGTTCGGATCAGGACCACAGCCAGTGCGCCGCCAGCGCCAGCAGTCCGCGATGCTCGGCGTCGACCCGCGGCGGGGCCGCCGCCACCGGCCCGCATTCGAGGCAGCGCGCCTGAATGCTTGGCCCGGCGAGGATCTGCTGCACTTCGGCCAGCGCTCGCTCGACTTCCGAGGCAGGAACTGCGCCGAGCGCGGCGAAGGCATCGGTCGTGCCGCTGTCGTCGTCGCCGCCCGCCAGCGCCGCCATCACGCCCTCGCGAAAGCTCGCCGGCCGCTCTAGATAGCGCACGCCGCGCTCGTCGCCGAGGTGCGCGAGTTCGGCCGCCTTGGCGACCGCCGCGTCCATGCCGCCGAAGCCGTCGACCAGCCCAAGCTGGTGCGCCGTCCCACCGTCCCACACCCGGCCCTGCGCGATCTTGTCGACGTCCGCGGGCGCCTTGTGCCGCGCTGCCCCGACGATACCGAGGAAGCGCGCGTAGATTGAGTTGACGCCCGCCTGAATCAGCTGACCGGCGGCGGGGGAGGGGCCGTGATAGAGGTCGGGTTCGCCCGACAGCGGGGTGGTGCGGATGCCGTCCGCGCCGACGCCGAGCTTCTGCAACGTGCCCTGGAAACTCGGCAGGATTCCGAACACGCCGATCGATCCGGTGATCGTCGACGGCTCGGCGAAGACATAGTCGCCCGGCGTCGACACCCAATAGCCGCCGGATGCGGCGACGCTGCCCATCGACACGACCACAGGCAACCTCTTGTCCTTGGCCTCGAGCAGCGCCTGGCGGATGCGCTCCGACGCCAGCACCGATCCGCCGGGCGAATCGATCCGCACGACGAGGGCCTTCAGTCCGCCATCGGCGATGCCCTTGTGAATCGCGTCGGCGATGCTGTCGCCCCCGGCGGTGCCGAGCGGCGCCTTGCCGTCGACGATCATGCCGGCGATCGTCACCACGCCTATCGGACCGCGCGGATTGCGATCGACCTTGTCGCGCAGATAGCTGTCGAGGCGGATCGACTTGTAGGCGAGCTTGCCGCGCGGGTCCGCCCCGCCGAGCCGCGCCAGCTGCTGATCGAAGGCGCGGCGGTCGGCCAGCTTGTCGACGAGCCCGGCGTTGCGCGCCGCCACCGCGAGATCGCCGCCCGCTGCCGCGACGGCGCCGGGCTCATCTTTCAGATAGGCATCGACCTTGGCCTGTGGCCGCGCGCGAAGCACATCTTCGCGCCAATCCTGAAGCAGCACGTCCCCAAGCGACTGCGCCGCCTGCTTGGCCTCGGGCGACATGTCGTTGCGGATGTATGGCTCGACCGCCGACTTGTAGGTGCCGACGCGATAGACGTTGGCGGTCACGCCGAGCTTGTCGAGCAGCCCCTTGTAATAGAGATGCTGCGCGCCCGGTCCGGCAATCGCCACCGTGCCGAGCGGATTCAGCCAGATTTCCGACGCGTGGGATGCGAGTTGGTAGCCGCTGTCGGTGTAGCCGGTGGCGTAGGCGAGCACCGGCTTGCCGCTAGCCTTGACCCGGCCGACCGCCGCGCCGAGATCGGCGATCGCGGCCTGTCCGCCGCCCAGGAACCCGTCGAGGTCGAGCGCCACCGCCTTGACCCGGTCGTCGGTCCGGGCGGCATCGAGCGCGGCGACCAGATCGCGCAGCGCGAACTCGTGCAACCGGGCGCCCTGCCCGGAGAGGACCGCGGCGGCGCTGGGCTTGGCCGCCTGCTCGACGACGCTGCCGTTAAGGTCGAGCGTCAGCACGCCGTCCCGTACCGGCGGCGTGCGCGACGATAGCGCGGTGTAAAGCCCGCCGAAAAAGAGCAACAACAGGAGCAGGACCAGCGCGTCCTTGACCCCGACCAACAGCCTCCAGATCGCCCGCACCAACCGCATCGCCGTCTCCCTTGGCGCGTGGGGTAGCGGAGACCCGCGCGGCTGTGAACGCCATTTCGGCGAACGGCTGAAGGGTGTCAGCGCACTACGGGGGCTTGCGAACGCTGGCTGAACAGCCGCCGAAACTGGTCGAGTTCGGCCGGGCCGATGTCGGACACCGCGGCAAAGCGCAGGCCGTTCTCGCTCCATTCATCGATGCTGAACCCGTCGGCTGCGGAACGGTGCGCGGGCTGGGCGGGCGCGCGCCAGACGAACAGGTTTACGCTGTGCAGCCGCCGCCGATAGACGATCGCCGCGACGTTGCGCGATCCGACGTAATCGAGCCGTCCTCCGGCGAGCGGAAAACCCGCGTCGGCAAGCTCGGGCACCGGGGGCGCAAAGTCGATCTTGCCGTTGAACCAGGGGCGAACGACATGCTCGTTGCTGGTCTGGACGTCGGTCAGATGACCGACTTGCAACGAGCGGACATGGCTCGACACGAGGTCGCGGTCGATCGCAGCGTCGGGCGTGGGCTGGATGAGAAGGACCATCGCCAGGGAGGCTGCCAAGGCCCCACCAACCCCTGAGACGAGCCACGCCGGAACCCTTCTCGGCTGCACGGCCCCTCGGACGGCTAATTCGGGCATTTTCAGAACGCGCTGCCGGAGCGCCGCCGGCGCACGGTGCCGCATCCCCTCGCCCGAGAGGAACTCCCGCGTTGCTTGCAATCGTTCGAGTTCGTCACGGCATCCGCTGCATTGGCCGAGGTGCGTTTCGACCTGCACCGTGTTCGCGGCGTCGAGCTCACCGTCGATGAAGCCGCTGAGCAGCAGCGTCTGCTCCGCGCAGGCCGGGGTCACTTCACACTCCTCGAACATTGGCCGTCGTCATTGCCGAACGACAGCAGAATCTGCGCCAGCATCGCGCGTCCTCGCGACAGGCGGGACATTACCGTCCCGATCGCGGCTCCGGTCACTTCGGCGATCTCGCGATAGCTCAGCTCCTCCATGTCGCGCAGAATGACCGCCTCGCGAAACGGTTCGGGAATGCCTTCGACCGACGCCCGTATCTCTGCGATCTGGCGGCGGCGAATCAAGGCGGTGTCAGGAGTTAGTTCCGGATCAATGCGATCCGCCACATTGCGAGCCTCTTTGCCGGACAGCCCGCTTTCGTGAACCGTCAGGAAATTCGCCGCGTTTTGCGCGCTCATCGCGGAGCGGCAGCAGTTGCGCACGATCGCGAACAGCCAGGCGCGCGGAGACTCGCCGCGGAACTGCGGAAATGCCCGGAAGGCCCTAACGAATGCATCCTGGACGACATCCTCGCTCAGCACCGGGTCGCGCGTCAGGTAGCGCGCCAGATTATAGGCGCCATCGAGATGGGGCAGGATCAGGGTCCGGAAATTGTCGGCGTGGCCGGCGCCGGGATTGGAGGAGCCCGGCGCCGAACCGTCGCTGGTCGCGAGACGCGGTCTGAAGAGGTGGGGGCTGAACTTCTTCACGGCCTCGAGACCAGTTCTCCTGCGCTACGCCTTGACGACGATCTTTCCCGCCATGTGCGGGTGCAGGGAACAGAAATAGTCGAATTGCCCGGCTTTGGCGAAAGTGAAGCTGAAGCGGTCGCCGGTGTCGAGGACCTTCGACTTGAAGGCCAAATTCTTGGCGGTCACCGTGTGCGGAATGTCGTCGCCGTTGACCCAGGTGACGGTCGTGCCCCGCTTCACCGTCATCACCGGCTGGGCGAAGGTGAAGTTCTCGATGCGCACGATCGGAGCAGCCGCGGCCGGTGCCGCGTGCGCATCGACCGGGATTGGCGACAGGAGGAAGGCGGTCGCGGCTAACGAGAGTGCCGGAACGAGAGCGAATTGGAACAGTCGGACCATGGGGAAACTCCTTCGGGGTCAGGCGGAAAGGGTGGAATCGATCAGCGCGATGCGCTCCGCGCCGCGCACGAAGCTGGCCGAGGTGATGCCGAGCAGTTCGCGCAGCTTCTCGGGCGGAACTTTCATCGGCCCGGGCGAGGACGCCGTGCCGGGGGCCGGCTGCGGGAAGGCGGTCGAACGGGCGGTATGGAACGCGATATGGCCTTCCACTTTCTGGACGATCTGATGGATGTGACCGTTAAGCACGGTCACCGATCCGAACCGCGCGAGCAGACGGAGCGCTTCGCCGCCATCGTCGGTGCCCCAGCCCCACTCGCGATAGACCGTCCACAGCGGAATGTGCGCGAAGACGACGATCGGCGTCGATGATGATCGGTGCGCAAGGTCGACCTTGAGCCAGCGGAGCTGCTCGGCGCCGAGGTTGCCCATGCCGCCCGGTTTCAGGTCGGCGACGTTGACGAGGCCGATGAAATGCACGCCGCGATGATCGAAACTGTACCAGCCCGAACCGTGCGTGGCCTTGCCGAAGCGGGTGCGGAACGCCTTGCCGCCGTCGGGATCGAGCATGTCATGCTCGCCCGGGACGAAGAACACCGGCAGACCGGCCTCCCTGATGATCTGGTCGGCGTCGTCGAACTCCTCGTCCTTCGACAATTGCGACACGTCGCCGGTATGGATGATGAAGTCGGGCTTGACCGACAGCGCTTTGACCTTGGCCACCGCCTCGCGCAGCGTGGCGCGGGCGTCGGCATTGGGCGCCTTGTTGAAGCCAATGTGGCTGTCGCTCAGCTGCAGGAAGGTAAAGCTCTGTCGCGGCAGGGTCGCGGCCAGCGCGCCGTCGAGCCTGATCGAGTTGGTGAGCCCGCCGCTCGCCGTGAACAGCGCGCCGGTTCCGGCCCAGGCCATGCAGCGCAGGAAACCGCGGCGGCGTTCGTCGGGTTCGTCAGCGGGCATCCATCGATCCTTTTCCAAAGCGTCGATGACATGACTGCGGCGGGCGCCTGTTTATTCCCGAAACCGCCCGCTTTTTTGCAGCCGGTTGTGACCGGCCGCGCCGACCGCGGCGATCGGACATGTCTAAGCGGATAACGCCGTGCTAGCGGGCGCGCATGGAGCTGAGCGCGATCAGATCTGGAGGGGCCGGTCGGCGGGCGGAGCTCGGCGGAACGCTGATGCTCGCCTGGCCGCTGATCCTCGCCAACCTCACCCAGCAGGCGATTCAGGCGACCGATGTGCTGATGATGGGCCGGCTCGGCGCGGCGCCGCTCGCCGGCGCGACCCTCGCGCTCAACCTCACCTTCACCTTTAGCGTGTTGTTGATGGGCTTGCTGATCGCCTCCTCGCCGATGATGGCGCGGGCGCTCGGCGCGCGGGCCAATGCCGCGCGCGATGTGCGCCGCACCTTTCGCGCCGGACTGTGGCTGCTGGTGCTGGCGATGCCGCCCTACTGGCTGCTGCTGTGGCACGTCGGCGCGATCATGCGCGCGCTCGGACAAAGCGCCGAGCTGGCCGACATCGGCCAGACCTTTCTCCGCGCCTATATGTGGTGCACGGCGCCCTGGCTATTGTTCCAGCTGCTGCGCACCTTCGTCGCGGCGCTCGAGCGTCCGCAATCGGTGCTGTGGCTCAGCCTTGGCGGAATCGCGCTCAACGCGCTCCTCAGCTGGTCGTTGATCTTCGGCCATCTCGGCCTGCCTGCGATGGGCCTTGTCGGCGGCGGCATCGGCAGCACGCTGAGTTGGCTGATCATGTGCGGCGCCCTCGCGCTGGTCGTCCGGCGCGATCGGCAATTTCGCCGCTTCCACCTGTTCGGCCGCTTCTGGCGCTTCGACGGAGAGCGCGTCGCCGCCATGGTCCGGCTCGGCTGGCCGATCGGCCTCACCATGGCGCTCGAAATGGGCGTGTTCGCGCTGGCGGCCTATTTCATGGGCTGGATCGGCGCGCCGGCGGTGGCGGCGCACGCCGTCGCGCTGCAGATTGCGGCGCTGACCTTCATGGTGCCGCTCGGTCTGGGGCAGGCTGCAACCGTCCGCGTCGGGCTTGCCGCCGGCCGGAGCGATCCCGGCGGAATCGCGCGCGCCGGCTGGACGGCATGGGTGCTCGGCGTCGGCTTCATGGGCGTGATGGCGCTCGGCATGTGGGCCGCGCCGCGCCCGCTGGTCACGCTGTTCCTCGCCGACGTCCCCGCCAACGCAACGGTGATCCTGCTCGCCGTCAGCTTCCTCAAGGTCGCCGCCGCATTCCAGCTGGTCGACGGTGCGCAGGTCATCGGCGCCGGAATGCTGCGCGGCCTGCACGACACGCGCTGGCCGCTGATCTTCGCCCTGTTCGGCTACTGGGGCGTCGGTCTTGGCATCGGCGCGTGGCTCGCGTTCGCGCGCGACTGGCGCGGCGTCGGCATCTGGACCGGGCTCGCCAGCGGCCTCGCCGCCGTGGCGCTGCTGATGCTGTGGCGTTGGACCCGGCGCGAGCGGCTCGGCCTCGTGCCTACGCCTCGATGATCACATCGGTGCCGGTCGTGGTCAGCGCGAACAGCCTGGCCGCGAACGCCATCGGCAGGCGGACGCAGCCGTGCGAGGCCGGATAGCCGGGAACGTTTCCGCCATGCAGCGCGACGCCATACTCGTTCAGCCGCTGCATGTAGGGCATCGGCGCATCGTCGAACTTCTTCGACTTGTGATCCTTCTCCTTGGCGAGGATCGGGAACACGCCGGTCGGCGTCTCATGATCCTTCTTGCCGCTGGAAATGGTCGCGACTCCGATCAGCTCGTCCGCGCGATAGACGAACGCCAGCTGGTCGGTCAGGCTGATGACGATTTTCGTCGGGCCGCTCGCCGGAATTGAATCCGCCCACCGATACTGTCCGGGCGCGAGCTCGCTGATCCCGAACCGGTCCGCCATTTCCGCCATGGCCGCTTCGGCGCCCGGCGCGTCATAAACGTCGGCCTGCACCGGATCAGCCTGCGTCTGCGCATCGTCGGGGAGGGGCTGCAGCGGATCGGCCTGGGTCTCCTGAACGTCGGGCTGCTGCTGAGCAAGGGCGACTCCGCCGGTGCCGGCGATCAGGGCGAATGCACACAGGGCGCGCGCGAAACGCACGTTTTTCATGGGCCAAGTCCTTCAAATCACGCCGCTTCGAAAAACGACGAACCTGAAGTGCATAACGCATGCTTGACGCTTTTGTGCCCGGCACCCATATGCACCGCCAAGGAAAAGCCGCAGGAAGGCGAAGTCGTCTCCGCCGGCACCGGGGCCCGCAATGAGCAGGGCACCGTCCATCCGCTCGAAGTCAAGGCCGGCGACCGCATCCTGTTCGGCAAATGGTCGGGCACCGAGGTCAAGGTCGATGGCGAAGACCTCATCATCATGAAGGAAAGCGACATCTTGGGGATCGTCGGCTGACCTCATGCAGGCTGTTCTCCGGCGAAGGCAGGAGCCCAGACTTTTTTGTTTAACTGGACCCCTGCTTTCGCAGGGGAACTAAGGGAGCCAAACACATGGCAGCCAAGGACGTAAAATTCAGCCGCGACGCGCGTGAGCGCATTCTGCGCGGCGTCGACATCCTCGCCGATGCGGTCAAGGTGACGCTGGGGCCCAAGGGCCGCAACGTCGTCATCGACAAGAGCTATGGCGCACCGCGCATCACCAAGGACGGCGTCACCGTCGCCAAGGAGATCGAGCTCAAGGACAAGTTCGAGAACATGGGCGCGCAGATGCTGCGCGAAGTCGCCTCGAAGACCAACGACATCGCCGGCGACGGCACCACCACCGCCACCGTGCTCGCCCAGGCGATCGTCCGCGAAGGCATGAAGTCGGTCGCGGCCGGCATGAACCCGATGGATCTTAAGCGCGGCATCGATATCGCCGTCGGCAAGGTCGTCGAGGATTTGAAGAAGCGCTCGAAGCCCGTCGCCGGGTCGAACGAGATCAGCCAGGTCGGCAGCATCGCGGCCAACGGCGACACCATCGTCGGCGAAAAAATCGCCGAAGCGATGGACAAGGTCGGCAAGGAAGGCGTGATCACCGTCGAGGAAGCCAAG
>JAIVIZ010000179.1 GCA_020200315.1 Sphingomonadales bacterium
GTGCCACACTTCCTCGACCTGCTCGACGTCGAGATGGAAGGCGTCGGCCAGGGCCTGTTTGGCGAGGCGCGCACTAACGCCGACGCGAAGCTCGCCGGTGGCGAGCTTGAGCAAGGCATAGCGTCCGGAGGCGTCGAGGTGATCGAGCATGGCGGCTAGCAGGCGCGGCGCTTCGAGCTTGCCCGCCGAGCGCAGCCGCGCGACCGCTTCGCCGAGGGCGACACTGCCGTCGTCGACCTCGGGCGGCTCGCCGTCCGGCGCTGGCCACAGCAGCGCGACCGTCTCGGCCGAATCGCCGACATAGTCGCGGCTCATGCGCAGCAGGACGGGGTCGATCCGTTCCTCGGCCATCGCGCGGATCACCGCGGGTTTGACGGCGGGAATGTCGAGGCAGCCGGTCAGCGCCGCCAGCGCGACGCCGCGATCGGGATCGGGCGTTTCCTTGAGGTAGTTGCCGATCAGCCGCAGCTTGGTGTTGCGCGACCGGGTGTAGGTCAGGTCGTCGAGCAGCTGGGAGAAAGCGCGCATCGCTCATGCAAATGCGCGAAACCGGCGCGAGTGCCGCCGGATGGCTACTGAAGGCGCACCGCGATCGAGGCGAGGATTGTCTGGCGGTCGTCGGCGGAGCTGGAGTCGAGCGCATCGACCATATGCTCCAGAGCAACCCGCGTCGCCGTGCGATGGCCCGGCATCATCGCATGATGCGCCGAATAATCGGCAAGCCCCTCCAGCGCGACGAGCCCATGCTCGGCGGCCATCGCCCGGATCGCATCCATCCGCTGACAGATATCCGCTTGCTTCATCCGTGCCGCGCGCTGCTCGATCTCGGCGATGCGCTCGCCGATCCGGCCGCGAACCAGCGCGAGCGAGTCGGGAGTGGGAAAGGCCTGCGCCACGGCGTTACTCTTTCGTTGACGCGCCGACAGTCGCTCAAATTGATTAACAGCGAGTCAAAGGAAGCGCGCGGCCGCGCCTTTGCAATTTACCGTGTCGCAAGGCAGAGCCGCGCCGATGGACGACGCATCGACCCTTCTCGACCGCATCATCGCCGCGCCCGATCTCGCCTCGCTGGAGGCGGTGCGGGTGTCGGCGCTTGGCAAATCGGGCGAGATTACCGCCTTGCTGAAGTCGCTCGGCGGCATGACTTCAGACCAGCGCGCCGTCGAAGGCCCGCGCATCCACGCGCTTCGCGAACGGGTTACCGACGCCCTCGCCGCGCGCAAGGACGAGCTTGAGGGCGCCCAACTCGAAGCCCGCCTCGCGACCGAACGGCTCGACCTCTCGCTTCCGGCCGGCGACGTGCCGCAAGGCTCGGTCCACCCGGTCAGCCAGGTGATGGACGAGCTGGCCGAGATTTTTGCCGACCTCGGCTTTGCCGTCGCCGAAGGCCCGGAGATCGAGGACGACTGGCACAATTTCACCGCGCTCAACATTCCCGAGACCCACCCCGCGCGGGCGATGCACGACACTTTCTATCTCGCCGGCGAGCATGACCGCCCGATGGTGCTCCGCACCCACACCTCGCCGGTGCAGATCCGGACGATGATGAGCCAGAAGCCGCCGATCCGGATCATCGCGCCGGGGCGGGTCTATCGCAGCGACAGCGACGCCACCCATACGCCGATGTTCCACCAGATCGAGGGGCTGGTGATCGACAAGGGCATCACCATGGGCCATCTGAAATGGACCCTGGAGACGTTCCTCAAGGCGTTCTTCGAGCGCGATGACATCGTGCTCCGCCTGCGCCCGTCCTATTTCCCGTTCACCGAGCCGTCGGCCGAGGTCGATGTCGGCTGGTCGATGGAAAAGGGCCGGCGCGTGATCGGCGGCTCGGACGGCTGGATGGAAGTGCTCGGCTCGGGGATGGTTCACCCCAGGGTGATCGCCGCCTGCGGGCTCGATCCCGACGAATGGCAGGGCTTCGCCTTCGGCACCGGCGTCGACCGGTTGGCGATGCTCAAATATGGCATGGACGACCTCCGCGCTTTCTTCGACGGAGATCTGCGCTGGCTCCGGCACTACGGCTTCTCCGCGCTCGACGTGCCGACGCTCAGCGGGGGTGTGGGAGCATGAAATTCTCCCTCTCCTGGCTGAAGGACCATCTCGACACAGACGCGGCTCCTTCGCGGATCGCCGAGACCCTGACCCGCATCGGGCTTGAGGTCGAGGGCGTGAGCAATCCCGCCGAACTGCTCGGTCCGTTCCGCATCGCCCGGATCCTCACCGCCGATCGCCACCCGCAGGCCGACAAGCTGCAGGTGCTGACGGTCGACACGGGCGAGGGCGCTCCGCTTCAGGTCGTGTGCGGTGCGCCGAACGCGCGCGCCGGGCTCGTTGGTGTGTTCGGCGGACCCGGCACCTTCGTTCCTGGGTCCGCCTTCACGCTCGGCAAGGCCACCATCCGCGGCGTCGAATCCAACGGCATGATGTGCTCCGCGCGCGAACTTCAGCTGGGCGAGGATCACGACGGCATCATCGAGCTTCCGTCCGACGCGCCGGTCGGCGAGGGCTATGCGCGCTGGGCCAATCT
>JAIVIZ010000022.1 GCA_020200315.1 Sphingomonadales bacterium
ATTCCTCGCCGTCAAACTCAGCCAGATCGGACTGCCGTGGGTCGAGCGGGAACGGTGGACGAAGCCGGTCTATGTCTGGACGGTAAGAACTCCGGACGAGGCGGCCTGGGTTGCGCTAAGGGCCGATGCATCCATCTGGGAAGCCGATGGCCGACCGTGATCAGGAGATTATCGCCCGCATAGCGTCTGGCGTAGCGTCGGTTCCTTCCGCGGACTGGGACTCGATGGGCGGCGGCGATCCCTTTACGGGCCACGCATTTCTTAGCCTGCTCGAACGGTCCGACAGTGTCGGCCGGCACAGTGGCTGGACGCCGGTCCCGATCCTCATCGACCAGCCGGACGGGTCACTGTCCGCGGCCGCGCCGGCCTATCTCAAGGCGCATTCGCAAGGCGAATATGTCTTCGATCACAGCTGGGCCGATGCGTGGCAGCGTGCCGGCGGCGATTATTATCCCAAGCTGCAACTTGCGGTGCCGTTCACGCCAGTGCCGGGCCGGCGGCTGCTCGGACCACGCCCGCAGGCGCTGATTGCCGCGGCCGAGGCGGTGACCGTCAATAACGGCCTGTCCTCGGCGCACGCGACCTTCATCGCACCCCAGGAAGTGGCCGAGTTCGAAGCGCGCAAATGGCTGATCCGCGAAGGCATTCAATATCACTGGTTCAATCGTGGTTATGCAAGCTTCGACGCGTTCCTCGACGCGCTGTCGAGTCGCAAGCGCAAGGCGATCCGCAAGGAGCGCGCCGCAGCCATCGCGGGGCTGGAGATTGTCGCGCTGCGAGGAAGCGAAATCGAGCCGCCGCATTGGGACTGGATGTGGCGATTCTATCTGGACACCGGCAGCCGCAAATGGGGACGGCCGTACTTGACGAAAGCGTTCTTCGACGGACTCGGGCGCGCGCTCGGCGATGCCGCGCTACTGATCCTCGCGCTGCGCAACGGCCGGCCTGTGGCGGGGGCGTTGAACCTGATCGGCAAAGGCACGCTCTATGGCCGCTACTGGGGCGCGACCGAGGAGGTGCCGTTCCTCCATTTCGAGCTGAGCTATTACCAGGCGATCGAGTGGGCCATCACCCACGGACTCGGCTCGGTTCAGGCGGGCGCGCAGGGCGAGCATAAGCTGGCGCGCGGTTATGAGCCGGTGCTCACCCACTCAGCCCATTTCCTGCCCGACCCCAATTTCAACGAGGCGGTGGCGCGCTTTCTTGCCGGTGAGCGCCGCGCCATCGCTGCCGAAATGGAGGCGCTGACCGAAATGCTCCCTTATCGGAGCTCCGCTTCGGAATAGACCGCGACCTCGCGGCCTTCCGCGCTGGCTCGGCCGCGATACATCCCCGGCGTCGTGAATCCCCAGGCCGCTTCGCCCGACGGGCTGACGGCGATGAGTCCGCCGCTGCCGCCCAGCGCAGCGATATCGGCGAGCACCGCGTCGAGCGCCTGCTGCAGCCCTTCGCCGGCGAGTCGCATGCGGGCGGCGAGTTCGTGCGCCGCCACTGCGCGCATGAATGCTTCGCCAAGTCCGGTTGCCGAGACGGCGGCAGCGCGGTTGTCGGCGTAGGTTCCCGCGCCGATCAGCGGCGAATCGCCGATACGGCCCCAGCGCTTGGCGGTTAGCCCTCCCGTGGAGGTGGCTGCGGCAACATTGCCGTGCGTGTCGCAAGCGACCGCGCCGACCGTGCCATATTTGATGTCCGCGTCGAATTCGCCGCCATTGGCCATGACCTCGTCCAGCTGTCGGCGCCGTTCGGGCGTCACGAACCAATCATTGTCCACCTGCTCCAGTCCCGTCTCACGCGCGAACGACTCCGCGCCCGCATACGTCAGGAGGATATGAGGGGTGCGTTCCATCACCGCACGCGCCAGGCTGATCGGCGCCCGCGTCGTGACCAGGCCAGCCACCGCCCCGGCAGCGCGGCCGCGCCCGTCCATGATCGCCGCGTCCAGTTCTGCTCGCCCGTCCGCGTTCAGCACGCTGCCCCGTCCCGCGTTGAACGCGGGATCGTCCTCGAGCACTCGCACGGCGGCCTCGACCGCATCGAGCGCCGCGCCGCCGACCGACAGGATTGCCTCGCCGGCATCGAGCGCTGATTGGAGTCCGGCGAGGGCCCGCTCCTCCTGTTGCGGCGGCAGGCTGCCGGGACGCAGCGCGCCGCTGCCGCCGTGAATGACGAGGGTCCAATCGCTCATGACGCAGCTGATAGCGCGACTTGACTCCTGCCGCGACCCGATATTAATATGATATCATATTTAGGAGGCATCGATGACCGACACCAACCACGCCGCGCTGACGTCAAGCTGCGAGCGGCCCGCATCGACGATGAGCGGCTATATATTGCTCGTCGTGCTGCTGCTCGTCGTCCTCATGCAGGGCTATGGCATCTTCAGCCTCGCGAACGAGCATTTCGGCGTGCTGCCGATCGCGGCGGTGATCGTCGGGCCACTGCTGCTGATCCTCATCGCACCCGGGTTCTACATGCTGCAGCCGAACCAGGCCGCGGCTTTGACCCTGTTCGGCGACTACCAGGGGACCGACCGCACGACCGGGCTGCGCTGGACCTGGCCGTGGCTCGCCAAGAAGAAGCTGTCGGTCCGCGCCAACAATGTCATCTCCGACAAGATCAAGGTCAACGATCTGCGCGGCAACCCGATCGAGATGGCGGCGCAGATCGTGTGGCGCGTGATCGACACGGCGCAGGCGCTGTTCGACGTCACTGACTATGCCGCCTTCGTCATGGTCCAGGTGGAAGCGGCGGTGCGGACGATCGGCTCGCGTTATCCGTACGACGACTTCGAACATCAGGAAATCACGCTGCGCGGCAACCACGATCAGGTTGGCGGCGAACTGCGCCAGGAACTGATCGCCCGGCTGGCCGTCGCCGGGATCACCGTCGACGAATGCGGCTTCACGCACCTTGCCTACGCGCAGGAGATTGCGGGCGCGATGCTCCGTCGCCAGCAGGCACAGGCCGTGGTCGCCGCGCGCAAGACGCTGGTGGAGGGCGCCGTCGGCATGGTCGAGATGGCGCTCGAGCAGCTGTCGGCCAAGAATGT
Source organism: Sphingomonadales bacterium (assembly GCA_020200315.1). GTDB lineage: Bacteria > Pseudomonadota > Alphaproteobacteria > Sphingomonadales > Sphingomonadaceae > Sphingomicrobium. Next base: position 3,050 of record JAIVIZ010000022.1, read on the forward strand.
CGTTGAACTCGACGACGAACGCCGCGCCGCGATGGTGTCGAACCTGATGGTCGTGCTGTGCGGCGAGCGCGACACGCAGCCGGTCGTCAATACCGGCACGCTGTACCAGTAGATCGTGAGCGGCGCGCGCAAGGCTTACCCGCTACGGGTCGACCCTGCCCTGTGGGCGGCGGTCGAGCGCGCCGCCGCGTGCGACCTGCGCAGCGTCAATGCCGAAGTCGAATGTCTGCTGCGCGAAGCGCTGAAGGCGCGCGGAATCAAGCTGGGCGATCCCGTCGCGCCGCGCCGTGGCCGACCACCGAAGGAGAATGATCATGACTGAGCAACCCTGGTTTGGCGCCAAGCGCTACGGCTATGGCGCCGGCTTGCCGATCAGCCGGCAGGGGTGGCTGGTGACTCTCATTTTTATGATAGTAGCGATCGGCGCCGGCATGCTGTTCGCCGACCGACCGCTCGCGCTGGCCGCGGTGCTCCTTCCGGCGATCCTCATCTTCATCATCATCGCTATGCGCACCACGGAGGGCGGCTGGCGCTGGCGATGGGGTGGCCGCGACTAGCCGAGCGCCTCGTCGAGCAGCCGGGCGAGGCGCACGCCGCCCGCCAGGACTTGTCGCCGGGCGGAGGGAATCAGGCGCTTGACCATCGCTTCGTTCATCACCGGTCGCTCGCTGGGCCGTGGGCCGCAGGGGTCGGCGAACAGACTGCCGTAGGCCACGTCATGCGACACTCTCCAGCTATCGCGGCTCCAGTCCTCGATGCTCCCCGCAGCCAACTTGCGGCGTTCGGCTCGGTTGGAATCGCGCAGCAGGCCGACCGCGCCCGCGGACGGCGATGAGATCGCGCGCTCGGCGAGATAGCCGTCCCAGATCGAGTGAAGATTGTTGCGTCCGGCGACCAGGCCGTAGCTTGCCTTGACCTTATTGGCCCCTTGATCGTCATGCTCGCCAGCATGGAGCGGCTGCGACAGGTCGCCGACGAAGTGGACGAGGAACGCCAACGCCTGCACCCGGTCGGCGAGCGGCAGCGAACGGTCGGCGAGGCGCCCTTTCTGCCTGACGATCTGCGCGGACAGGCAATTGCCGTCGGCGCACGGCGTGGCAAGGTCGAACGGCTTGCAAATGTCGACGTCCTGAAAATGCCAGCTGTAGGCATAGCCGAAGCGCGGCTTGCCGCTGGCATCCTTCAGCGGCTTGATGCAGTCGGCCCAGGTGCTCGCCTCGGCGATGTCGGCCACCGGGCATTCTGGCGTGCCGAGCAGGTCGCCGTGGCGGAGCAGCGCCCGGATGCGCGCGCGTGTCCTCGGCTTCACTTGCGCGACAGCGATCTTGGCGACGGTCTGATGACCGTATTCCCAGTAAGCCTCGGACGGCGGGGCCGGAAACAGGGCGCAAAGGAGTAGGCCCGCGCGCGTGGCGGCGCGGAGAAGGCGATTCGGCATAGCGCCCCTATAGTCGCAATTTCCCTTGCCGCCGTTAGCGCTTATATGGGCTCTATGTCCTCCCTTCGCCCATGGCGCACGATCGAGCGCCGGAAGTCCCGCCAGATCATGGTCGGCAACATCGCGGTCGGCGGCGATGCGCCCGTGACCGTGCAGACGATGACCAACACGCCGACCTCCGACGCCGAAGCGACGATCGCCCAGATCCGCCGCTGCGAGGAGGCGGGCGTCGACATCGTCCGCGTGTCCTGCCCGGACCGGGAAAGCACGGTCGCGCTTCGCCAGATCGTCCGGGCCGCCAAGGTCCCGATCGTCGCCGACATCCACTTCCACTACAAACGCGCGCTGGAAGCCGCCGACGCCGGCGCGGCTTGCCTGCGCATCAATCCCGGCAACATCGGCTCGGCCGAGCGCGTCGCCGAGGTCGTCGCCGCGGCGCGTGCCAACGGCTGCGCGATCCGCATCGGCGTCAACGCGGGCAGCCTCGAAAAGGATTTGCTCGAGAAATATGGCGAACCCTGTCCCGACGCGCTGGTCGAAAGCGCGCTCGATCACATCCGCATTCTCGAGGATCACGGTTTTCACAACTACAAGGTCGCCGTAAAGGCCTCCGACCTGTTCCTCGCCGTCGCCGCCTATCATCAGCTCGCCAATGCCGTCGATTGCCCGCTCCACCTCGGCATCACCGAAGCCGGCGGCCTCATCGGCGGCACGGTCAAATCGTCGATCGGCATGGGCGCGTTGCTCTGGGCGGGGATCGGCGACACCATCCGTGTGTCGCTCTCCGCGGAGCCGGAAGAGGAAGTGCGGGTCGGCTACGAACTGCTCAAGGCCCTCGGCATCCGCAACCGCGGCGTGCGCGTCGTGTCCTGCCCGTCCTGTGCCCGCCAGGGCTTCGACGTGATCCGCACGGTCGAGGCGCTCGAGACCCGGCTGCAGCACATCCGCACGCCCATGTCTCTGTCGGTGCTCGGCTGCGTCGTCAACGGCCCCGGCGAGGCTCGCGAAACCGACATCGGCATTACCGGCGGCGGCAACGGCAAGCATATGGTCTATCTCTCGGGACTAACCGACCACCACGTTCAGGACGAAGGCATGATCGATCACATCGTGCGGCTGGTCGAAGCCAAGGCGGCCGAGATCGAAGCCGGCCTCGCCAGCCCGGAGCCGGTGCTCGACGCCGCCGAATAGGTAAGCTTTTAACAAGTTCTCGCCGTTAGCCTGTCCCAATGGGGCGGCTGCTGTTCTTCGTCATCGCGCTGAGCATCATCGTGGGCCTGCTCGCACCCAGCGGCACGCCGTCGCGCATGTTCCGGCATCGCGCCGCTCACGTCGCTCCGGCCGCGGCACCGTCCGTGCCTCAGCCTGCCTCGAGTCCACCCGTCTCATTCAGCGCGGGCGAGCTCTCGATCCCGCGCGGTCCCACCGGCCATTTCGAAACGGAGGCGAGCATCAACGGCCAGTCGCTCCCGTTCGTGGTCGACACCGGCGCCGATGTGGTGGCGCTGACCGTCAACGACGCGCGCAAGGCGGGCCTGTTCTTCGATCCCTCCGCGTTCAAGGTCGTCGCCATGGGCGCATCCGGCCCGGTCAAAGGGCAGGAGGTCACGCTGGACCGGCTGGAAGTCAACGGCCGAACCATCGAGCATGTCCGCGGCGCCGTCCTCGAAGGCCTCGGCCAGAACCTCCTCGGCCAGTCCGCGCTCGCCCAACTCGGCGGCGTCGAGATGAAGGGCGATAGGATGGTTCTGCGGTAAAACGCCGTTGCCGCGAATGACCGCTTTCGACCCATTGCGGACATTCGATCGGGTTGGCATGAACAGCCAGTGCACCCATCAGGCTCCTGCTGCTGTTCTTCCTTGAACGATGATGCGGTTGTTCCGATGGGAGCCTCAGACGAACTCGACGACCGGATCTTCGCAGCCCTTGTAACGGTAAGCATCATGGGGGGCATCAGTGGTGGCTTTACGCATCGAGGTGCGAGGTGTGCGGCCAGCATTGGATGATAGCGCAGGACGAGCGTATCCACGGGCGCGAACGTCCGGACATCTCAATAGCAGAAATCGCCTACCTGCTTGCGATCCCCGCTAAAGCGGCAGCTAGGTTGGTTACGTCTTGAATATTCCTTTTCCATTCATCACGGACCTTAGATGGTCGACCTTGGCAAAGATGTTACCGAAGTTTTGGCTTGCCGGTCATTTTCACCGTGCAGAGAGCGACATCACCCACTTGCGTTACGGGCCGCCGCTGCATCTGATCTACCTTGGCCCGGCCGTTACGAATGGGCGTTCTGCGACGGGGGAGGCGGCGCTGAGCCGAAGCCGAGCAAGCACGCTGGCGAAAGTTCTGTGCAGTCTTCCTGCCGTTCTCAAGGGATTTGGTCTTGTTGCTGACGCTGAAAGGGAATTGGCGGCACTACCTGACCGAGGCTCTGGGCCTGTTCACCTTCATGGTATGTGCGGGCGCTCTGATGACGTTGTTTCAGCACCCTGCGTTCCCGGCCTATCGGGCCATGGGCTCAGACCTTGCCCGCCGGACGATGGTCGGCGCTGGTCTGGGCTGCGCCACCGTCGCCATCATCTACGCCCCCTGGAGCCAGCGGTCCGGGGCGCATATCAATCCTGCGGTGACCTGGAGCTTCTTCCGGCTGGGCAAGATCGGCGGCCTGGACGCGGTTCTCTACACGGTCGCGCAGTTCATCGGCGCGGCGCTTGCGCCGGTGGCACTGTCCTTCGTCATCGGTCGTGCCTTCGCCCACCCCGCGGTGATGTATGGCGCCACCTTGCCAAAAGCGGGCGGCCCCGTCGCCGCCTTCGCCGCTGAGTTCGCGATTTCCTTCGGGCTGATGCTGGCGGTTCTGCTGTGCCTCAACTCGGTGCGTGGAAAGAGTTGGGCCGGGCTGGTCGTCGCTGTCCTGATCGCCGTCTACGTCGCGCTCGAAAGCCCCATCTCGGGCATGAGCCTCAATCCAGCCCGCAGTTTCGGCGCAGCGCTGAGTTCGGGAGAGTGGAAGGGGTTGTGGATCTATTTCACGGCCCCGCCGCTGGCGATGTTGCTGGCCACCGAAGCGTTCCTGCTACTAAAGCGACGCGGCCTGGTGGCCCAGACGAGAGGCTCGACACGCCGGTTCGTCATCATCCGCGACTTCGAGGACGGGCCTCACTACCCCGTCGCACCGACAGTCTCGTGAACGGCGAAAGCGGCGGCTCGTCTCCTGCCCAGCTAACGTCCGCTTTCCACCCATTGCAGACATTCGCCAGCGCCTTCATTGTGTCTGTATGAGCCACGGTGGGAGCACTGGATAGAATTGGGGACGTCATCATCGCTTGGACGGTCGCGGTTCCACTCGCTGCCGTTTATGGATTTGTCGTCCTCGTCGGCGGGAGTCTGGTCTGCTCGGACCCTGACGCTCACTGCGCTGGTATCTTGGGGCCGCAAAATTATCGCCACCGGAGCCACTGCGCTTGCATGGGGGATCAACCGACTACTCAGGGTCTTCAGGAAAGTTCGGTAAAACGTCCGTTTTCTACCCACTGCCGAAGCTGGACGGAGAGAGACGATGTGTTGGACCCGCGTGATTAGAGTGGTCGCACTCTGGGCTTTGACTATCTTGGCCGCGCTGGGCATCCACTACGCTGGGCAACCACTGCATACCGTTATCTCGTCCGCTGTGCTGATTTTCCTCGTTGGCAGCAGGATGATGCGGAAGAAGCGCGAAAGCGTCTAAGGTCTGCTTTCCACCTAAAGCAGACATTCCCCACACGCCCGACTGCAAAAAAATCCTGTCCTACAGCCTACTGCCCGTGCCATGACCCGCTCGGCTGTTTCTCAATCCTGAACCACGAACTTCGGGCGCTGTGGCCAAGCGGCGCGCGCTACCGCCGTCAGTGCGAACATTGGGAACATTCGCGCGCTGCCGATAGGCCTTGACCCGGCGGACTTTTGTGGACTTTGACCGTTTTCCGCCAATTGCCGGATCGACCCGGTCTCAACTCGACCCGAGCACGTTGATCGTCAGGGCCAGTACGCCGAGGTTGAAGAAAAAGCCGACGACGCAGTGCGCCGTGACGACCTTGCGGATGTGCGGGGACGTGACCGCGACATCGCTGGTCTGGACGGCCACCCCGAGCGTGTAGGCGAAGTAGACGAAATCGCCCATCAAGGGTTCCTTGGTGCCGGGGAAATCCAGCCCCGCGGCATCGTTGCCGCCATCGTCCCGCGAATAGAAGAGATGGCAGTAATGCAGCGTGTAGACGGCATTGCCGAACAGCCACACGAGCACCAGGCTAACCGCCACCAGGCCCTTGTTCCAGGCATTCATCTGGCCGCTCTTGCCGAGCTCACCGATGACCGCGGCGAGGATGACGATCGTCAGCAGGGAGCTGATGATCAGCAGGGTCGCGCGATTGGCGTCATTCTCGCGCGACACCTCCCGCATTTTGCCCGGCTTGTCGTCGAACAGGGTCATGCAGGTTCCAAGGAACACCAAAGCGGCGCCGTCGAATCCGGCGAGAATGCCTTTGGACCAGCCAATGAGGGGAATCCCGGCAATCCAGCCGGCACCGAGCAGAACGATGAACAGCAAGAAGCGCCAGGGTGCGATCCTGTTCCCAAAGGTGCGCAGCAACTGCGCCTTGCGTGGTTCCATCCCCGGGACGATAGCGTCCGTGCGCTAGGCGTCCAGCGCTTACGCTCGAAGGGTTGCGATGGCCTGGTACCTGCTGATTGCCGGCGGCCTGTTCGAGGTGGGCTTCACCACCTCGCTGCGGTTCGTGGATGGATTTCGCAACCTGCCATGGACGCTGGCCTTCCTCGCATCCGTGACGCTGTCGATGGGTCTGCTCGAGCGCGCCGCCCGCGCCATCCCGATGGGCACCGCCTATGCGGTATGGGGCGGGATTGGCGCGGTCGGAACGGTGATCGTCGGGATGGCATGGTTCGAGGAGCCGGCGACGACGGTCAGGCTGCTGCTGATCCTGGCCATCGTCGCCGCCATCGCCGCGCTGCGCGCGACCGCCTAGCGCTGCGGCATCAACTGCTGCGCGACCGGCGGCACTTGCTCGATCGAAGGCGGGAAGCGGGGCGTGACGATCGCATGGCTAGCCTGTTCATAGGCATAGCCGAGGGACAGGATTTTGCCGTCCGCCCACTTCGCGCCGATGAAGCTCAGGCCAACGGGGAGTCCCTTCACCTGCCCCATCGGCACGGTGAGGTGCCTTCTTGTAGACGGGGTCCGAAATCCCTTTCGTCTTTTCCGCGGTGATGAAGGTCTCCTGCCCGAACAAGGCCATCTCCTGCCCGGCGTGAGCCTTGTTGAAGGCAATGAGGTCGGCGAGAGTCCGGCTCGCAACAGTGCGCGGCGTGGTGGCGAGATAGGCGTTCATGCCGGCTTTGAGCTCGGCCATCAGCACCTTGTTCTCGTTCGGTCCGATGGCCTTGTCGTCGAACGTCTTGATCTCGACCAGCGTCGCGCCCTGCGCCTTCAGAACGGCGAGCGCGGCGGTGAACGGCTCGTCGGTGCCGAAGCCGGAGGCGAAGCGCATCACACCTATGCGCGTGCCGTGCAGTCCATGGGCGTCGAGCGACGCAGCGAAGTCACGGCGATGGGCGCCGGCGGCTTGGGTCGCCGGATCCGCCGAATCGCTGCCGGCGATGACGCTCAACATCTCGGCTGCCTGGCGCACGGTCCGGGTCATCGGTCCGGCGGTGTCCTGGCTGACGCTGATCGGGACGATGTGGGTCCGGCTGACCATGCCGACGGTGGGCTTGAAGCCGACGATGCCGTTGATCGCGGCCGGGCAGGTGATCGATCCATCGGTCTCGGTTCCGATCGCATAATCGACGATCCCGGCGGCGACCGCCGCGCCGCTGCCGCTCGATGAACCGCACGGATCGCGGTCGAGCGCATGCGGGTTGCGCGTCTGCCCCCCGACCGCGCTCCAGCCGGAGATCGAATGATTGGAGCGGATATTGGCCCATTCGCTAAGGTTGGTTTTACCGAGGATCACCGCACCCGCCTGGCGGAGGCGAGCGACGAGCGGCGCGTCGCGGTTGGTCACATTGTCGATCAGGGCGAGACTTCCGGCGGTGGTCGGCAGCGGCCCCGTGGTCTCGATATTGTCCTTGATGAGAACCGGAACGCCGGCAAGCGGACCGCTGAGCCCAGCCGCGTCGACCCGTTTGGCTTGTGCAATCGCAGTCGGGTCGATCGCCACGACCGAGTGGATGGCGGGATCGATTTGCTGGACGCGCGCGATCGCCGCGCGCGTCGCCTGCTCGGCTTGCACAGCAGCATAGAGTGGCGTTGTCGTTCCAGTGAGAACAAGCGACGCAATGAGGGTGAGATGATGGCCGTTGGTCAAGCGACAGCTCCCGTTTATCGAAGAGACGCGGACAGTCATGTCAGCTTCATCCGCGCGAAGCCAGCGCGCTGCAACTTCATTGATTGCCCGAAGGTTGCCGACGATGATCAAAGCCCCCTTGTTGCTGGCTTCCACAAGCTTCGCCCTGCTCCCGGCGCTGCCGGCGAAAGCGCAGGACGCAGCCCAGAATCCTGCGTCGCGAGCGAGCCCGGCACCGGACGTCGCGCCGACGCCGCCCTGGGCAACTGAGCCAGTGCAGGCCGCAATACCGGCGCCCGCAACGGCTGTCGCCGCTCCGCCCGCGACGGACGACAGCACCGACGAAGGAGAGGAAATCGTCGTCACCGGCCAGAAGCCGCGCGGCTCGGTCGTTGGCGACATTCCGCCCGAGAACACGCTGACCTCGCGCGACATTCGCGCTACCGGGGCGACGAGCATCACCGAACTGCTTGCGGCGATTGCCCCGCAAACTGGGAGCGCACGGGGGCGAGGCGGCGGGGGGCCGGTGTTGCTGCTGAACGGACAGCGCATTTCCGGCTTCCAGGAACTCCGCGACCTTCCGCCGGAGGCAATCGAGCGGGTCGAGATTCTCCCCGAGGAAGTCGCGCTGAAATACGGCTATTCGGCCGATCAGCGAGTGGTGAACATGGTTCTTCGCCGCCGCTTCCGCTCGACCACGGCTCGCGTCGATGCGGGCACCGCGACGGACGGCGGATACGTCAACGGAGTCGCCGAGGTCTCGCGACTGATGATCGGCGACAAGGGGCGGACCAACCTGACGGTTCATGCCGAAGGCAATAGCGCGTTGAGGGAAAGCGAGCGCGACATCGTTCTTCAACCCGTTGCGAGCCAGCCTCAGCCGATCGATCCGCGCGATTTCCGCACGCTCCGGGGATCGCAGCGGCTTGTCCGCGCCACCGCCAGCGTCAATCGGACAGTGCTCGGCGATGCCTCGGCAACGCTGACCGCGGAGGCGTCGCACAGCGACGGCCAAAGCCTGTTCGGAGTGCCGACCGGCACCTTCACGGTGCCATCAACCAGCCCGTTTGCGAGCGAGGGTGCGAGCATTCTGCGCGGCTTCGACTCACTCGGCGCCCTGACCCGTAACATCAGCAGCGACTCCGCACATCTTGGTCTTTCAGTGAATGGGACCAAGCAGCGCTGGCGCTACTCCGTCACTGGCAATGCCGATGTCGTGAAATCGAGCACCCGCAGCGACCGTGGTCGCGACCTGTCCGGCCTCCAGTCGCGAATCACCGCGAACGATCCCGCGCTGGACCCGCTCGGGATCCTGCCCGCCACCGACCTGTTCGCGCGCGATCGCTCGCGGTCAACGACGATCTCGGCGGGGCTGGACGGCACGCTCAACGGTCCGCTGCTTGCCTTGTTCGCGGGGCGCGCGAATGTGACAATCAAGGCCGGGCTCAACACCCTCCACCTCGACAGCCTGGCCGCGCGGGCTGGCGTAAGCCGCACCGCAAAGCTCGGCCGCGACCATGCAACGGCATCGGCCAATGTCGATTTCCCGATTGCCAAACGCGGCGGCAAACTCGGCGGCGTCATCGGCCAGCTCACCTTGAACGCGAACGCCGAAGTTGAGCATTTCTCCGATTTCGGAACGCTGACGACCATCGGCGCCGGGGCGAACTGGTCGCCGGCGCCGCGTCTCAACTTCATCACCTCCTACACGCGGGAGGAGGGCGCGCCATCGATCAGCAACCTTGGCGATCCGATCCTGGTGACCCCGGGCACGCGGGTATTCGATTTCACGCGTGGCACGACGGTGCTGGTCACGGCAACGACCGGCGGCAATCCGGCGCTGCTCGCCGATCGCCGCAGTGTGTGGAAGCTGGGCGCCAACTGGCAGCCGTGGGAAAAGACGGACCTTCGCTTTCGCGCCGACTTCGTGAGCTCGCGATTGAAGAACCCGGTTCAGACCTTTCCAGGACCCAGTGCCGCACTGGAAGCGGCATTTCCGGATCGCTTCACCCGCGATCCGGCCGGCAATCTCACCGCGGTCGATTTCCGGCCTGTGAATTACAACAGCGCGCGCAGCGATGTGCTGCGGATCGGGTTCGACTTCACGAAGCCGCTGAAGTCCACCGCGCCGTCGCAAGCCATGATCGATCAGTTCCGGCGGCTGCGAGCGCAGCAGGTCGGCGGCGGCGCTGCGGGTGACGCGCGCGGTGCGGCCGCGCGGAACACCACCCGCAGCGACGGTGGTGGCGACCGGCCCGGCAGAGGTGGAGGCGGCTTCGGTGGCTTCGGCGACCGGGGCGGCGGTGGTGGTGGTCCGTTCGGCGGCAATCAGCGCGGCCGGCTGCAATTCTCCCTCACGGACACGATCGCGCTGGTCGATAAGGCGGTCATCCGCCCTGGCATTCCCGAGCTTGATTACCTTAACGGTTCGGCCGCGAGCGGTGGCTTCGGCGGCGGCCACGCGCGCCACACCGTTGAGGCGCAGGCCGGCTACTACAATAACGGTCTCGGCGCGCGGCTGTCGGCGAACTACCGCTCGGCGACGCGGATCACCGGCGGTCAGAACGGGGATTTGAGCTTCTCGCCGTTGACCACGTTCGACCTGCGCCTGTTCGCCAACCTTGGCGACAATCTGTCGTTGCTGGCCAAGCATCGGTGGCTGCGCGGCACGTCAATCCGGTTCGAGGTGAGCAACATCTTCAACGCGCGGCAGAATGTCCGCAATACGCTCGGGCAGGTGCCGCTCGGTTATCAGCCCGACCTCATCGATCCGCTTGGCCGCACCATCGGCATCTCAATTCGCAAACTGTTCCTGCCGAGCAGATTTTTCCAGCGGCCGCGCACGCAGCAGCCGGCCGGCTAGGCGGCGGCAGTCTTGGCGCGGACCAGGGCGTCGGCGATGACCTGACGTGCGGCCTCGCTGTCACCCCATTTGCCGATGCGCACCCATTTTTCAGGCTCCAGATCCTTATAGTGGGTGAAGAAATGTTCGATCTGCTGGAGCACGATGCCCGGCAAATCGCTGCCTTCGCGAACGTCGGCATAATAAGGCGTCGTCTTGACCTCGGGTACGGCAAGCAGCTTTTCGTCCCCACCGGCCTCATCCTCCAGAAATAGGACGGCGATGGGACGGCAGCGGATGACGCTGCCCGGCATCAGCGCCCAGCGGTTCATCACCAGGCAGTCGATCGGATCACCATCGCCCCCCAGCGTCTGCGGGATGAACCCGTAATTGGCGGGATAGCGCATCGGCGTGTGGAGAATGCGGTCGACAAAGATGGCGCCGGATTTCTTGTCGAGCTCATATTTGACCGGCTCGCCGCCGATCGGCACTTCGATAAGCACGTTGATACTGTGCGGCACATTGTCGCCGGCGGGAATCAGGTCGATGTTCATGAGGCGCTGCCCTGACGAGTGACGGCGTTCGCCGCAACCCCTTGCGGCCACACGGGCGGGCGCTCCCTGCGGCTGCTGGCGTTTCGCCCGCGCGCTCGCTAGGGGCTGCCGACCGATGGTCCAGTCCCTCCAGCCCGTCCGTGGTACCCAAAGCCTGATCGGCGAGGAAGCGGATCGCTTCCATGCCGTTACGGCGGCCTTTGACCGCGTGCGCCGGCTCTACGGGTTCAAGCGCGTTGAGGTTCCGATCATCGAGCCGACGGCGGTGTTCGCGCGGACGATGGGCGAAACCACGGATGTCGTATCGAAGGAAATGTATTCGTTCGAGGACCGCTCGGGAGATTCGATCACGCTCCGGCCGGAATTCACCGCCGGCATTGCTCGGGCCTATCTGTCGGAGGGCTGGCAGCGCTTCGCCCCGCTTAAGGTGGCGAGCCACGGGCCGGCGTTTCGCTACGAGCGGCCGCAGAAGGGCCGCTTCCGCCAGTTCCACCAGCTCGACGCCGAAATCATCGGTTCGGCCGAACCGGCTGCGGACGTCGAATTGCTGGCGTTCGCCTATCAACTGTTGGCCGAGCTCGGCCTCGGCAAAAGTGCAATCCTGCGGCTCAACACGCTGGGCGATTCTGCGACCCGGTCGGCCTGGCGCGATGCCCTGTACGCGCATTTCGCGGCACGCCGAAGCGATCTCAGTGAGGACAGCCGGGATCGGCTAGATCGCAATCCGCTCCGCATTCTCGACAGCAAGGCGCATCAGGACTGGCCGATTGCAGATAGCGCACCCGTCATCGACGATTATCTGAGCGGCGAGGCGCGCGACTTCTTCGGCAGGGTGACGGAGGGGCTGGATGCTGCCGGCGTTCCGTGGGAGCGCGCGCCACGCCTGGTGCGCGGGCTCGATTATTACCGACACACGGCGTTCGAGTTCGTCACCGACCAGCTCGGCGCACAGGGAACGGTGCTGGCCGGCGGGCGCTATGATGGCCTGATCGAGCAGCTCGGCGGTCAGCACACGCCCGCGGTCGGATGGGCAGCGGGGATCGAGCGACTGGCGATGCTGATCGACGCACCGGCGGCGGAAACGCTCGACGTGGTCGTCGTCGTTGAGGACGATTTCGCAAGCGGAGCAGCATGGCGTGCCGCCAGGCACCTTCGCTCGCACGGCCTTTCGACGGAAATCATGGCAAGCGGGTCGGCACGCAAGCGCTTCGATCGAGCAGTGAAGCGCGGCCCCGCCGAGATTCTCGTACTTTCGGGAAAGGATGCTGTCCTGACCAGGCGCGTCAAATCCTTCGGTGTGGCGCGTGTCGAGGGAGTGCTTGCTTCGCTGGACCTTAGCGCATGACGGGTATCACGTCCGAGCGGATCGCCCAGATCGAGGCGAAGAAGCATGAGTTGTCCGAAGCCATGGCGCGCGGCGACCTGCCGACCGACGAGTTCATCCGCCTGTCAAAGGATTATGCCGCCATCGAGCCGGTCGCGGCCGCAGCCCGCGAGGTGCGGCGATTGCGGGCCGAGCGCTCGAGTCTGACGGCGATGACCCGCGACGCCGACGAAGAGCTGCGCCAGATCGCTGCCGAGGAATTGCTGGAGATCGAGGCGAACCTGCCGCTGGCCGAGCGCGCGCTGGCGCTCCAGCTTCTGCCCAAGGATGCAGCGGACGAGCGCGCGGCGATGCTCGAGGTGCGGGCGGGTACCGGCGGCGACGAGGCGGCGCTGTTCGCCGGGGATCTGCTGCGAATGTACCAGCGCTTCGCCGAAGAGCGGGGCTGGCGCTTCGAACTAATCTCGGCCTCGCCCTCGGACGTCGGCGGTTACAAAGAGGCGGTCGCCTCGATCAACGGCGCCGGGGTCTTCGCGCGATTGAAGTTCGAAAGCGGTGTGCACCGCGTCCAGCGCGTTCCGGCAACCGAAAGCGGTGGACGGATCCACACCTCGGCGGCGACCGTCGCGGTGCTGCCGGAGGCCGAGGACGTCGATGTCCAGATCAACGATGCCGACCTCAGGATCGACGTCTATCGTTCGTCCGGCCCGGGCGGCCAGTCGGTCAATACCACCGACAGCGCGGTGCGAATCACCCACCTGCCCACCGGCTTGGTCGTCATCCAGCAGGACGAGAAATCGCAGCATAAGAACAAGGCCAAGGCGCTCAAGGTTCTGCGCACCCGGTTGTTCGAGCTGGAACGCCAGCGGCTTGCCAACGAACGGGCGGGCGCGCGCAAGTCCATGGTCGGCTCGGGCGACCGTTCGGAGCGCATCCGCACCTACAATTTCCCGCAAGGGCGGGTCACCGACCACCGCATCAATCTTACGCTGCACAAGCTGGATGCCATTCTCGAAGGACCGGGGCTTGAGGAGCTGACCAGCGCGTTGATTGCCGAGGACGAGGCCGAGCGGCTCGCCAGCCTCGAAGAGGCGTGAGCATCCACCACGCTCTGGCGCGCGCGGCCGAGCGGTTGAGCCTCACCAGTCCTACGCCACGGCTCGATGCCGAGTTGCTGATGGCCGCCGCTTGCGGCCTCTCACGCGACTGCTTGCTGCTTGATCCGCCTGACGAGCCGTCTCCCCCCGAATTCGAGCAACTGGTGGAGCGCCGAAAGGCCGGGGAGCCGGTCGCCTATCTGACCGGCCGCCGCGGCTTCTGGACGATCGAGCTGGAAGTCGGCCCCGGCGCGCTCATCCCGCGTCCCGACAGCGAGACGCTCATCGTTGCCGCCGTTGAGCATTTCGCGGGCAGGCCGGGTCCGCAGCGTATTCTCGACCTTGGCACCGGACCGGGGACCTTGTTGCTTGCCGCTCTCGACGAGTGGCCGGCAGCGACAGGCATTGGCGTCGATTGTTCGAGCGCCGCCCTAACTTACGCCAGACGCAACGCCGCGCGGCTCGGTTTTGGCGACCGCGTGGAGCTGCTTGAAGGCGATTGGACGCGCGGCATCGACGAGCGGTTCGACCTCGTGCTTGCCAATCCTCCCTATGTCGCCGCCGATGCCGCGCTCGGCGCTGGGGTGGCTGAGTATGAACCTCACGAAGCCCTATTCGCCGGGCGCGACGGTCTTGACAACTATTGGGCACTCGCGCCCGAACTCGGACGCTTATTATCCCTGGGCGGGCTCGCGGCCATCGAGATCGGCTTCGACCAGGCGGAAACCGCGGGTGCGCTGTTCCGTCAAGCGGGTCTGTCTCCGCGGCCAGCACAGGATTTGGCGGGCCATCCACGCGCGCTGCTAATCCGATTTTCATAAAGTTCTTGGAAACCCGACCTAACCGCATTAAATGAAGGGGTAGGGACGGGGCCGCTCCAGACAGTTCGAGCTCGCGCCTTCCCGCCCCCGACGACATCGGCCGATCGACGCCACGGCGTTTGCGGCAGG
>JAIVIZ010000180.1 GCA_020200315.1 Sphingomonadales bacterium
GGAAAACGGTTTCGATACGGTCATTGAGCTGCTGATTCATGCCCGCCATCTGATACTCATATTCGAAGTCCGAAACCGCGCGCAGCCCGCGCAGGATCAGGCTTGCCCCCTCTCGCTCCGCAAAGTCCATCAACAGCAGGTCGAATTCGACCACCGAGACATTGGGCAGGTCGCCAATTTCCCGCCGGACCATCACCAGCCGTTCCTCGACCGAGAACATCGGCGACTTCGACGGATTGGTCGTGACCCCGATCACCAGCCGATCGACGAGGTGCGTACCGCGCCGGATGATGTCGAGGTGGCCAAGCGTGATCGGGTCGAACGTTCCCGGATATACGCCGACGCGCGAGCCCGAAGCCATCAGCGGTCCCTTTTCTCGACATAGCGGGCAATCGCGCGGAGGAGATCGGCCTCGGCGCCATGGTCGTGCAGATGGTCGATCGCCTGGGCGACGAGCATCCCGCATTGCTGCCGGGCGCGCTCCTCACCGAGCAGCGAGACGAATGTCGCCTTGCCCGCCGCGGCGTCCTTGTTGAGCCTTTTCCCGGCCGCGGCCTCGTCGCCATTGTGATCGAGCAGGTCGTCGGCCATCTGGAAAGCCAGGCCGATGTCGCGGGCATAGCCGCGATAGGGCGTGCGCGCCTCGGGCGCGATGCGGCCCATGATGCACGCCGCCTCAACCGCAAACTCAATGAGGGCGCCGGTTTTGAGCTGTTGCAACCGGGTAATCGCCCCGATTTCGAGCGCTTGGCCCTCGGCCACAAGGTCGAGCATCTGGCCCCCCGCCATGCCGTTCGGCCCCGACGCGCGCGCCAGTTCGAGAACAAGGTCGGCGCGAACGAAGGGGTCTTCATGCGTCGCCGGATCGCTCATGATTTCGAACGCCAGATCGTGGAAGCAATCGCCGGCAAGCACCGCGGTCGCCTCGTCGAAGGCCTTGTGCACCGTCGGCTTGCCGCGACGAAAATCGTCGTCGTCCATGCACGGCAAATCGTCGTGGATTAGCGAATAGACGTGGGTCGCCTCGATCGCCGCGCCGACACGGAGCGCGCGCCCCTCGTCGATCCCGAACAGGCGCGCGGTGGCGACGGTGAGCAACGGGCGAAGCCGTTTGCCGCCGCCAATCCCGGCATGGCGCATTGCCTCGAACAAGCGCGAGCGGCCATCGCCGGGCTCACCAATATAATGTCCGAACAAAGCATCGACGTCGCTTGCGACGCGCGCGGCCTCACTGGTGAGAGACGATCCCACCGGCTGCCGCTCAGCCAGCATCGAAGCTGCTTGTGCCGATTGGCTTGCCGTCGGCGTCGATCGAGATCTGGTCGATCCGCGCCTGCGCCGCCTTCAGCCGCCCTTCGCAGTGACGCTTCAGGCGGTCGCCGCGCTGGTAGAGCTCGATCGCTTTGTCGAGCGGCTCAGTGCCGCTCTCCAGGCTTCGAACGATCGTCTCAAGCTCGGCCAGCGCCGCCTCGAACGACAGCGATTCAATGTCGGGTTCGTCCATCATTCGACCTTGGCCCGCGGCGGACGCCGAATCAATGCTTGAACGGGTCCTTGATCCCGGGGAACAATTCATCCGAAACAGTCTCGCCGCCCTCAGCCGCGGTCAGCGCCGCCTCGGCATCGCGCGCATGCTGCTCGCGCTCGGCGCGAAGCTCGACGATCAGCGCCTCGCGGTCGCCGTCGAGCCGGGTGTCGACCCGCGCTTCCATGCCAGCCGCCTTCTGCGCCTTGGCCACCGCGGCATCGAGTTCGCGCTGCGAAGTCAGGCCGAGCGTGACCGGGTCCTTGGGCGTGATGTTGGCCATGTTCCAGTGACTGCGGTCGCGGATCGCGGCGATGGTCGTGCGCGTCGTACCGATCAGCTTGGAAATCTGGCCGTCGCTGACTTCGGGATGGTTGCGGATGATCCAGTTGATGCCGTCGGGCTTGTCCTGGCGCTTCGACACCGGCGTGTAACGCGGACCCTTGGTGCGGCGCACCGGATCGGGCTCCTTGTGCATCGTGAGCCGGTAATCGGGGTCGGCGGCGCCTTTTTCGATTTCGGCGTGAGTCAGCTCATTGGCGCGGATCGGATCGCGCCCGGTCAGCTTGGTCGCCGCGGTATCGTCGGCGATCGCCTGGATTTCGAGGATGTGCAGCCCGCAGAATTCGGCGATCTGTTCAAAGCTCAAGGCGGTATTGTCGACCAGCCATGCGGCGGTCGCATGAGGCATGAGCGGCTGGGCCATTTGACGTCTCCACAAACAATAAGGGCCGCCCCTTCCCGGAGCGGCCGCGTTGGCTTGCGATCTAGTCCCCGGCGCGGCCAAGGGCAAGCGGAGTCTGGTGGCAAATCCGCGCGCCAGGCCAGCGCTTACGTTCCTAAGTTCACTAAAGTGTCCGGGAGGCCTACCATTTTCGAGTGACGGCGTCGGAGCAGCTCTTTCTAGCTCGGTTCAATCGACGATAGCAAAGAGCCTGGAGCCAAGAAT
>JAIVIZ010000023.1 GCA_020200315.1 Sphingomonadales bacterium
AGCCTACCCTGGTCCACCGAACGGACCATCGTCCACCCGCCCACGCCCTGGGCCCGCGAGGTTGCCTGGCGCTGCGACGTCTCAACCTGGCCTACCCGTGACGCAGACGCTTGCGGGTGCGGCGCTCCGAACCGGCGAGCAGCACGCGATTGCGGCTCCGCGGCCAGGGCCCCTTCCACTGGGACGCGCCGCTCTCGGCGCCGGGCCATCTGCTCGGCTCCCGTGCCGTCCGCGACAACCATTCCGTGATCGGAGCTCGTCCTCACCCCTGCGCCACTCTGCGCGATTGACGCGAGCGGGATCGTAAGATCGTTGGCATTCGTGATCGTGGCAACAGGGCCTGACTGATCCGCCGCAGGCTGCAGGACGTACGTAATGTCCGCTCCGAGACGTGTCCGACCGCCTGCAGCCACTACCCCGCTTGGCAGGTCGAGCGTCGCCGTAGCGGTGCAGGTCACGCTGCCAAGTTGATCGTCGGCGCTCTTTGCGGCGGCACGGTCCAGCCGCAGGGTCGATCCGGCGACGACTGGCTCGAACGTTGGGTCATCATCACCACGCGTGTCGGCGGCACGGCGGAACAGTTCGCGCTTTACTAGCTCGAACGTGCGCTTCGATGCACAGCGCGCGGCGCGGTTATTCCTGGCAGCTGTCGACGAATTCGACGAGGAAGCGCCTCTGTCGTTCAGCTTGTCCTGATTATCGCTCCCGCAGCCGGCAAGAGCCATTGCAAGTAGGAAGGGCACGCAGAAGCGACGGGTCAGATTGGGTCTTGCCGATCTCATGAAAAGGCGAACGGCTGAGAGGACAAACCGCTCCGCGCTAGCACTTCCGCGTGGCCTGATTTGGCCGAAAACGGACCGGCCGCTCTTAGGCACTCACTGGTAAAAAGCAGACGTTTGTTAATCTGGCCGTGAGGTCTGGAAAGACCCACAAGCCGACGTTCAGGGCCTCTCCGCCGCTCCCCACAAGCGGACCTACGTTAACGTTGGCTGATGTCTCGATCTGGCCGAGGGGAGACGGTCTGCTTCTGAGTAACCAGTCCAGCGGAGATGTTTTCATAACGTTAGTTGCTGCGCTATGCCCCAGATGTAGAACGAACAAACTTGGAAACTAGATGATTACGAGGGGTTCGGAATGGCGTCGCTGGGAGCCCCACATCCATGCGCCTGGAACCATCCTGAACAACCAGTTTGGTGGCGGCGACCCCTGGGGTGTTTACCTCTCGAAGCTTGAGACGCTTACGCCCAAGATCAAGGCCATTGCAGTCACCGACTACTATGTGACCGAGACGTATGAGCAGCTTGTCGAGCACAAAGCGAACGGACGTCTGCCGGACGTTGAATTAGTTTTCCCCAACATCGAGGTGCGACTAGACGTCGCTGCTAGGAGCGGCTTCGTCAATCTTCACCTCCTCGTCAGCCCGGAGAGTCCCGATCACCTCGCGCAGGTCAGCCGGATCCTGTCCCGGCTGCAGTTTCGCGCCTTCGATGATTGCTTCGATTGCAGCCGGTCGGAGCTGATCCGGCTCGGCCGTCGTGCCGACCCGACCCTCCTCGATGACCCTTCGGCGCTCGCCCACGGTGCGACGCAGTTCAAGGTCAACTTTGACCAGCTCCGGACGGTCTACTCGAACAGTGATTGGGCCAAAAACAACGTTCTGGTTGCTGTGGCGGGGGGCGCGGGGGATGGCACCTCCGGCGTCCGGCAGGCCGCCGACGCCACGGTAAGGCAGGAAATTGAGAAATTCGCCCACGTCATCTTCGCGAGCAGCGCTGCGCAGCGCGAGTTCTGGCTGGGCGAGCGCGGCGTCTCTGTCGACCAGTTGCGCGACAGGTATGACGGCTGCAAGCCTTGCCTCCATGGCAGCGACGCGCACGACCAGTCCTCGACCGGGCAACCGGTTGAGGATCGCTTCTCATGGGTCAAGGGAGCGCTGACGTTCGACGCTCTGCGTCAGGCTTGCATCGATCCCGCAGGGCGAGCTTATGTTGGAGCAGAGCCGCCCCGTTCGGCGCTCCCTTCCCAAGCGATCAGCGAAGTCGCGATCACCGGTGCCAGTTGGGCCAGCACGCCGCACGTGCCGCTTAATCCGGGGCTTGTCGCAGTCATCGGCGCGCGCGGCTCAGGCAAAACAGCACTCGCCGACATTATGGCGGCCGGTTGCGACGCGATCACACCGACCGCGTGGAAAACTGATGAAAACATCAGCCCGTCTTTCCTCGTTCGAGCCAACGCCCTGATTGGCGACGCGAAGGCGACGCTTACCTGGGGTGGAGGCGCCGTGACCACGCGCGCACTCGACGGCCGCGACGCCAACGATCCCTGGGCCTTTCCCCGCACGCGATATCTGTCGCAGCAGTTCGTCGAGGAGCTTTGCTCGTCACGGGGCGCATCGGAGGGACTGGTTCGGGAGATCGAGCGCGTCATCTTCGAGGCCCACGCGCACGAGGAGCGCGACGGCGCCGCAAACTTCGAGCAGCTGCGCGAACGCCGCACCCTTCGGTCCCAACAAGCGCGGCAGCGGGAGGCTGAAGCCATTGCGGCCATGTCGGAGCGAATCGCGGAGGAGCTTGAGAAGGAAGCGCTTGTCACGACCCTCGACAAGCAAGTCGTCCAAAAGCGAGGGCTGATCGCCGGCTACAACACCGATCTCGCGAAGCTGGTCGTTAAGGGCACCGAGGTCCAAGCCGCGCGGCACGCCACGCTGAGCCTCGCGGCGCAGGCCGTGACCGCCCAGATCCAGGCGTTCGCCACCCAGCGTCGCGTGTTCCTTGCAATGCAGGACGAGGTCAGAAGCCTCCGCGCGACCAAGGCGCCGGAGATGCTCCGCGAGGCTCAAGCCCGACATATCGGCAGTGGACTCAACGCCAAGCAGTGGGACGACTTCCTGCTTATCTACAAGGGCAACGTCGACACTGCACTCGCGGACCACATCAAGTGGGCCGACCAGCAGATTTCGTCGCTGACCGGCGCGCCGCCGGCGCCGGGTGACCCGAACACGTCACTAATCGCCGATGCTACGGACCTCAGCACCGTTCAGCTCTCGACTATCAAGGCGGAGATGAAACGGCTGGAGCAGTTCATCAGCGCTGACCAGGTCCGGGAACGCTTCGCAAGCTCAGCTTCTCCGTCTCACGCATTGTCGATCTCGATGCTTGGGGCAGCGAAGCGGAAGAGCACCTCATCGATCGTCGAAAAGCCGGACCCTTCCAAGGCAGGGGTGCGCTGACCAGCGTGGCCGGCTCCGTGCTTAGGCCGGCATGGCAGACTGGTACGGCCGCGGACACGCAGCAAGCGATGACGGACTTCATCGCCAAGTACACTCGCGCTCTTCTGGATCACGCACCTTATGTTCCCACCGAGCAGGCGCAGTTCCGCGCATGGTCTAAGCGCTTTGCGCACTGGCTGTTCGGCACCGAGCACATCTCGGTTCGCTACGAAATCGCCTATGACGGCGTGGACATTCGCAAGCTTTCGCCGGGAACCCGGGGCATCGTTCTGCTGCTGCTCTACCTGGCGCTCGACGACGCCGACGATCGCCCGTTGATTATCGATCAGCCCGAAGAGAACCTTGATCCCAAGTCGGTCTTCGACGAACTGGTCTCGCTGTTCATCACGACCAAGGCGAAGCGGCAGGTCATCATGGTGACCCACAATGCGAACCTCGTCATAAACACGGACGCCGATCAGATCATCGTCGCCGAGTGCGGCCCCCACCCGAGCGGCCGATTGCCCCCGATTACGTACCAGGCGGGTGGTTTGGAGGACGAGCATATTCGGAGGGCGGTGTGCCACATCCTAGAAGGAGGCGAGGAGGCGTTCCGCGAACGGGCCCGCCGCTTGCGAGTACGGCTCGATCGGTAAGCTCAAGCTGGACTTGAGGAATCGGTTGAGGTGGGGATATTACCGGTGAGCGTAGGGTGAGTCCGCCCCACGTGACAGGTGCACTATGGCGTCCCGCGCTGCTGAGAAGAGCTTGCCCCGGAACAGCCGGCCCGCCTTGACGGCCGATCGGATCCGCACGCCCTTGCTGAAACAAACGAACGGTATCACGCGCCCAGATCAGGAACGGCGTGGATGCCGCCATCTCCAGCCGCGAGCCTCGGCAGCAGGCCGGCAAAGGCTGAGCACGCTGCAGGACTCGGCTGCTTGAGGCGAGAGCGAGGCAGATTGTGAGCGAGGCCAAGCCGCTCAGCTGTTTCGTCTCGTTCAGCGCGGCGTCGGCCGACATGGCCGCGCGCCTTACCGACGTCCTCCAGAGTATGGACGTCGAGGTGTTTCGACCCGACCTGTTCGTCGGGCAAGAGATCGGCCGAGAGATCTTGGCCGCGATTCAGGCAGCGGATTTCGTCTGCTTAATCGCCGATGCCGGGCTTCTGACGCCGAACGCGGCGTTCGAGAGTGGGCTCGCGATCGGTCTTGGCAAGCCCGCGCTCGCACTAACGACGGCCGACACGGTCCCGTTCGACCTGCAAGAGCGCGTTCAGGTGATTCGTGTGAAAAGTGGCGACGTGGACGCGGCGCGACGTGACATCGCGCGCTTCGTTCGACACGTACGACCCCGAAAGGGCGGTGAGAATATGGCCGCCTTGCATGTCGAGACGGAAGGACGTGCGAGAGCCGAGCTGACGCGGCTGCGGCAAGCAAAGGACTTCGGCCAGCGTGGCGCCGAGCTTACAGGAATGGTCGAGCGGGCCTTTAAGCAGCAGGGGGCAGAGGTACTCCGCGAGGAGGAGGCTGGGACCGACGCCAGGGTCGACCTCCTTGTCTGGAGTGATCCGCTCGTCACCGAACTCGGCGGTCCGTTGATCGTCGAATGCAAATACTACCCTGGTGGCGCCGGAAGCGTGCTGGTCAATGCACGTCACGCCTTTAAGCAGCTTGCGGGCTACGTTCAGCAAAGCAGCGCCAAGCTCGGCCTGCTCAATGAGGGTTGGGCGAGGCACTATTGCGCCCTCCCGAACCCACGACTTTGCCATTTACGTGAGCAGGTCACTTTTCTGAACCATCCTCACTGATGCCCATCAGTACTTTGATGCTGGACCATAGGATCAAGGTACGCCCACCAACGGCGAGTGTTTGTAGCTTGCCCTCACCAATGAGCTTGAAGGCGGTAGTGCGGCCAAGAGACGTCAGTTGGCAGAACTGCTTTACGGAGACAGTTAGCGGCGTCTGTGCGCTGGTACGTGCAACGCTTGGGCTCGAGTGCCCTAGTGCGTGATAATCTTTCATTTTAGACCGTCTTTATTCGTGAGTGGACGGCCGACATCAGTAAGCACAATTCAGCTCAGATCGAGAATTGACCTACCCTCTCGGAGGGCCCCAGCGGGCTGAGATGCAAAAAAGCTCAAGGAGTGAGAGTGGGGATCGGCTTTGACTTACGCCCATCTGAGGGAGGCACTCGAGCGGTGCCGCTTCCCGAGTTAGATGACCCGGGCGATACGGCCGAAAGGCTCTTCGAGGAGGCCTGTCGTGCCATCACCGGCGAACATCACAAACGAGACAGAGCTAAGGCGGAGACGCGCGAGTGGACGCAAACTGTCTGTTATGACGTGCTCCGGCTGATGATCAGCCACCAACATGCGCAGCTGCTTGGGGATCGCATCGCTCGGCTTGGCCGGAGCAAAAAGGGACCCGCTCCGGTAAACCCGTTTCAACGGGGCCTCTTAGCAATTTACGCACATGAAAAGGGCCTAATGGACGAGCGTGACCGGTCCTACTTTGGTAAGCGGCTCTGGTACGCTTACCGCCACTACGTCCCAACCTGCTTTCTAAAGGGCTTTCTACACCAAGTCTGGTCGGATGGTGCCGAGCAACGCGCCGACGTGGGATTCATAGAGCCGGAGTTCGCGGAGTGGGTCATCTTCGAGCGGTGTAACGATGAGCATCCAGAGCTTCGCGGCCGATATCCGAAGGAGCTTGAAACGAACATCAGAGGGCTAAGAAACCTCATTGAGCCAACGAGGGAGATCGAGCAGAGACGAGCACGTAGGCGAGCCGAGCGGGCGGAACTGCTCGACGACGACTTCGACAACTAGAGCCGCAACAATGTGGCTGGAGCGAATTCGCTAAGAACTCGGACGCACGGCAGACTTGGCGCACCGGAACTGCGATTGGGGGGGGCCACTTTGGGGGCCAAGAAACCAGCACTTAGGTAAAATCTGTTATAATTGAGCTACTTAGCAATGGTCTTCGAGTCCTCTCCTGGCACCAGCGCACTGGCGGGCTGGCGGGTCTCTGCCGATCCAAGTAATCCGCGCGGACGCGGCGGGCACTCTTATTGACCAGACCGCTAGTCAGCAGCGACCTTTCTACACTACTGCTGAGCGCGGTTGGCTCACCGCACTACCGTATCGATCACACTCGAAAGGTCATGAATCGGTCGTGCGGGATCATCGGGCGAACTAAATAACAATAGGGCGCGATCGAGTTCGGGCGAGCGAGGTCGCGAGCACCCAGAACGACGCCGCGAGCAGGCCAAGGTCCTTGAGCAGGAATTGCCCTGGCACCGCGGAAAGGAACGGCAACCCATTGTGTCCCGGCTGAATGACTCCCGGCGTGGTCAGCATCAAGCTTAGAGTGACGAGGAAGGTGACGACTCCCATTGCGCCTCCGATCACCGACAGGCGCGAACTGATCAGTCGGCCCGCGATTAACAATCCACTGAGGATTTCGAAGATGCCAAGGAAACGCGCGCCACCAGTAATTCCAAATACGCCGTGCAGCCATGCGATGAGCGGACTGTTCATGATGAAGCCCGCAACGCCCGATGCTTCGTAATCGGTGAACTTCAAAAGACCGAACCAGAGAAAGATGATCGCCAGCGCGAAAGTGATCGCCCAGCCAGCGAGGCGCTCCAGCGAGTCGTGCCCGGCGATTCGGCCGCGAGGGCTATCGGTTTCTGCCATCGGTTCATCATGGGCCATTTACCGCCTCCTTAATATGTCGGTTGCAGCGGCATCGGGGGAACCAGCACGGTGTCAATGACGTAAACAATGCCATTGTCGACCCGCATCGGCGGTTTGACGATGTGCGCGCCATTGACAGTGATCATGCCGCCTTCGCGCTTGAACACCAACGGCATCTTGTTGACCGTTTCAACCACCACCGCATCGTTGTCGACGAGGCCTTTTTCAATCGCTTGCATCGTGACGAAGCCGGTGACGAGATGTGCGCCGAGCGCCGTCTTGAGCATGTTGCGGTTGCCCGGCTTCATCAGCTTGTCGAGCTTGGCCTTTGGTACTTTGGCGAATGCCGCGTCGTTCGGGGCGAACACCGTGAATGGCCCCTTGCCCATCAGCGCTTTGTCGGTTCCCGCCACCTTATTGGCCTGAAGCAGCATCGTGAAGTTCCCCGCCGTCTTCGCTGTTTCGACGATATTCGCTGCTTTCGCAGGAGCAGCGAAGACAAGGGCGAACGCCAGACCCATCAGTGCCGATCGTTTTTGCATGACACTCTCCGAGCTTAAATGGTTCTGACGTGCTGGATGCCGACCACCGGTCTGCCGCACCCGTCGATTGGTACAGGACCAATCCAAGGAGTTTGATAAACGGGCTTGGGATGAAATGGTTACCCCTGCAGACCTGTCATGTAAGCAATCCAGCCCTGATTTGCGCAAGACTCCGCAAAAAAGCGCAGCGCTGCCATTGAAGACGATGATCATCGTCGGCCGGTCAACAGGAGCATACGCAGACGGCCAGTTGCCGGCAACGCCTGCCGCGACCAATTGGCCCATTCCGTGCGAGACTAAGCGCTTTTCCAGAGCCCTTTCTTAACGCCGCTCACGAGCACCTGCATATGGAACACCGAAGCCAGTTGCGCACTGGCGGGCTCGCTGCTGCCGCTCTAAACAGGGCAATGCCCCTCTACGCTCTCGGCGATCTCGCTCCTCAGCTCGGCCCTGGCGCGTGGACCGCGCCGTCGGCGGACCTCATCGGCGACGTTCGCCTCGGCGCGCGGGCGAGCGTCTGGTTCGGGGCGGTGATCCGGGCGGACAACACGCCGATTTTGATCGGCGAGGAGGCCAATGTGCAGGATGGCGCCGTCGGCCACAGCGACCCGGGGGCGCCGCTCACCATCGGCGCGCGGGTCACGGTCGGGCATCAGGCGATCCTTCACGGCTGCACGATCGGCGAACTGTCGTTGATCGGCATGGGCGCGCGGGTGCTCAACGGCGCGGTTATCGGCGAACGATGCCTGGTCGGTGCGGGTGCGCTGGTGACGGAGGGCAAATGCTTCGAGCAGGGCATGCTGATTGTCGGCGCTCCAGCGCGTGCCATCCGCCCGCTTACCGAGGCCGAAATCGCGGCCTTGGCGATCTCATCCGCTCATTATGCGCAAAAAGCGGCGGATTATGCGTCCGGACTGCGATTGCATCGCTGACCCTTGAAGCGCACCGCGGCAGTGCCATCTTCGCGCGATGATCGACATCCGCCCTTTCGCTTCGCTCGGCCACGCCGACCACGGCTGGCTCAATGCCCGCCACCATTTCTCCTTCGCAAGCTATCATGACCCGGCCCGGATGGGCTGGGGCGCGATCCGCGTTTGGAACGACGACACGATTGCTGCGAAGTCCGGCTTTCCGCCGCATCCTCATCGCGACATGGAGATTGTGACCTATGTCCGCTCCGGCGCGATCACCCACCAGGACTCGCTCGGCAACCAGGGCCGTACGGGTGCCGGCGACGTGCAGGTGATGAGCGCCGGTTCGGGCGTCACGCATGCCGAGTATAATCTGGAGGACGAGGCGACGACGCTGTTCCAGATCTGGATCGAGACCGACCAGCGCGGCGTTGCCCCCGGATGGGGTGCGATGCCCTTCCCCAAAGAGGCGCGTGACGGCTCGTTCCAGCTGCTCGCCAGCGGCGCGGAGGGCGGCGGAGCACTGACCATCCACGCCGACGCGCGGGTTCTTGGCGCGACGCTTCAGGCGGGCAAGGCGATCGCCTATGACGCCGATCCGGCACGGCATCTTTATCTGGTCCCATCGGGCGCGGTGCGGGTCAACGGCGTGTCGGCCGCAGCGCGTGACGGTGTCGCGATCAGCGGGGAGGAGCGCGTGACGATGGAGGCGGATGAGGACGTTGAACTGGTGCTGGTCGACGCCCGCTAGCACCGAGGGTCTTGAAGCGCGCGGCGGAAGGCTTCATGGCTTCCGAGGCTGAATGGTCGTGGGGCCGACCTTTCGCCGACGCGGACAAAAAGGCAATGAGATGATGTGGTTCGGGCGGGGCCCCGGGATTTTGGGCCGCTTGGCTGTGATTGGCGCTGCCATCGCGCTGACCCCATTTCCCCTCGCGGCGCAGGTCATGCCGGCGAACAACAGTGCGTCGAGCAGCTCTCCGCCACCGGCTGACACCGTCGGTCCGCGCGAGCTCCGCAACTTCTCGCTCGGCGGAACGCCGGTGGCGCCTCTTGCGGGAACGTCCACCGCGAATGTGGCGCAGCCGGCGCGGCGCGGCAAGAGATCGCCGACGACCTCGCTGCCGCGAACGATCACCAGGCCGAATTCGGCCACCCCAGTTCCTGTTGGCACGCAGGCGCCGAGGCGGCCGCGAACGGAAGCGCCGCGAAGCACTGCAACCAGGGTTCCCGATGCCTCGGTCACCGTTCCTCTGATCCCTGCCGAGCCGTTGACGAGCACGGCAGCGCCGTCCCAACCGGACGTGTCGACCAGCGTTCAGACACCCACGATCATTCCTCCGCCATCGAGCGCAGTGGTGGCGCCGCAGGGAAGCTCGCGCTCGCCTCTTCTCCCTTGGCTGCTGGCGGCGTTCATCCTCGGCGCAGCCTGGCTTATCTATCTGTCTCGCGAGCAGCTCGGCATCGTCACCCGGCCTGCGGCCGTGGTCGGCGAAGACTTCTTTCGTGCACATGAGGCTGATGCCGAGCTGGATGTGCCGTCAACGCCACCGACCCGTCCCCGTCAGCCGGTGGGGGAAATGGCCATCCCGCGTCCGCAGCCATTCCAGGCGCCAGAGTCGCCAGCGCCTACGCTGCAACGAGCACCCGCGGCCGCGACGCCGGGCATCGTCTCTGCGCGCCTTCGGCCTTGGCTCGAAATCGCGTTCCAGCCTTCGCGCGCTGTCGTCGATGAGGCCACGGCCAGCGTCCAGTTCGACGTGGTGGTGACCAACAGCGGCAGCGCTCCCGCGCGGCAGGTGCTTGTCGAA
This sequence comes from Sphingomonadales bacterium, assembly GCA_020200315.1. Lineage (GTDB taxonomy): Bacteria > Pseudomonadota > Alphaproteobacteria > Sphingomonadales > Sphingomonadaceae > Sphingomicrobium. The sequence goes on from JAIVIZ010000023.1 coordinate 10,173, forward strand.
GCCTGCATGATCAATGCGGGGGCTGAGCAGGACATTGAGTTGCGGCGCTTCTTCGACACTCCGGTTGGCGCGGGCGAACGGATCGAGTCGATCCCGCCGCTCGGCAGCCTGTCGCTCAAGAGCGCGGTCAGCCTGCCGCTCGATCAGGTCCGCGCCTACGAGGTCGGCGGGCGCAAGCTGTTCGTGCCGGTGGTAGCATTCAACGCGCTTTACGAGTGGAGCAATGGCCAGGGTCAAAGCTCGGCGAGCTTCATTCTCGGGCGCGGCGCTAATGGCGGCGAATCCGAAAGCGATGGAGGCTCGCGCATGGCGCCGCTGCGCCTCGACCTGGGACCCCGCCTGTTCCGGGACCTTGACGCACGGCGGCACCCGCTCGGAATGCGAGTCTAGAGAGCGGTTCCGACTGAATTGTAACTATGCCAGGCAAGCACCGCCGCCGCCCCGCGGTGGGGCCGCCAAGGTTCCGCAAACGCACGCAGTTGCTTCTCCGTGGGCCGCTCGTCGAGCCCGAGCAGCCGGCCGATCGCAACCTGAACGGCAAGGTCGCCGGCCGGCCAGACGTCCGGCCGACCTTCGGCGAACAGCAGGTAGATCTCCGCCGACCAGCGGCCGATTCCCTTGATTTTGGTGAGGAGAGCGACGGCTTCCTCGTCGTCAGTCGGAAGGTGCGTGAGGTCGAGCTCGCCGGATAGGATCAAGCCCGCCAGGCTGCGCGCATAGCCTGCCTTCTGCCGCGACAGGCCCGCCGCGCGGAGCTGCTCGTCATTCGCACCGAGCAGCTTCGCGAGATCGGGCGGCGTCCCATACGAAGCCTCCAGCTTGGCCCACATCGATCGGGCGGCGGCGACGCTGACCTGCTGGCCGACGATGGTGCGCAGCAGGGTCGTGGCGCCGGGCTCGCTGTGGCGCGGTTCGGGCCGGCCGTGGCGTTCGATGACGGCGGCGAAAGCCGGCTCCCGCGTGGCGAGCGCGGCTAGGCTGGCGTGAAGCGTGTCCGCCGTGCGGACCATCAGGCGATGCTCGCGGCGTAAAGCGCGATCGCCGCTGCGTTCGACACGTTGAGGCTGTCGATCGCCTGGCTGATCGGCAGGCGCGCGAGCGCATCGGTATGATCGCGGGTGTTGGCGCGCATCCCCGGCCCCTCCGCGCCCAGCACGAGGGCGACGCGAGGCGGGCCGAGCGCGTTTTTGAGATCGGTGTTGGCCTCGCCGCTCAGCCCGATGCGCCAGAAGCCCCGCTCGGCAATCTCCTCCAGCGCTCGCGCCAAGTTGACCACTCGGACCCAGGGAATGGTTTCCAACGCTCCCGATGCCGCCTTGGCGAGCACACCGCCTTCGGTCGGCGAATGGCGGTCCTGGGTGACGATGCCAATGGCGCCGAACGCAGCTGCGGAGCGGAAGATGGCGCCGACGTTGTGGGGATCCGTAACCTGGTCCAGAACGAGCAGGATCGAGCGATCGGCTGCATCCGCGAGGATGTCGCCCAGCCATATATCCTCGAGCGGATCGACCTCGATGACCACGCCCTGGTGCGGTGCGTCGCTCGGGACGAGACGGCCAAGGTCGGCGACGTCGGCCATGGTGACGGGAACGTCGGCGGGGAAGTTCATGAAGCCCGCGGCCTCGTGCGTCGTCCAGGCGCGGCGCACGCGCCGCTCGGGATTGTCGAGCGCCGCGGCAACCGCGTGCCTGCCCCAGAAGCGCGGTCGGCTGGAACTGCCGGACGAGGGATGCGAGCGCTTGCGGGCCATGCCGCTTCCCATGCGGCGCGCGCGTGGCGCTGACAAGCGTGCGGCGGACGCGCGGCGGGGTCGGCCCGTCACCCTGACGGATGAGTGGACGTTTTGATCAGTTGGAGTTGCTGAGCGGAGTGCGCGGGTCGACACCCGTTGGCTAGCCTGCGGTGGGCCTCGGTTGAGAGAGCCGGCCTTCGGCAATACGGCGCTGATGGGCGCGCCAGGTACCAATGGCGAGGATAACGACGATTGGATAGCTCCAGAAAATGGTCGCTACTGCGTAGGCCGTTGGGAGCAAGGATAGATCGACCTGCTTCAGTAGATGGGACAGACTGGCGGTTAATTGTAGCCCGGCCACCCACAGCGGCCAAAATCGGGAGGACGAGAGCGCTACCATGGTAAAGGCGGCAAAGGTCGCGACATCGACCGCGAATACTCCGGTCTCTACGCC
>JAIVIZ010000064.1 GCA_020200315.1 Sphingomonadales bacterium
AAATAGATCAGGTCGACTGCAAGGTCGTCGAGCGCGAAGATGGCGTAGCCCACTGCCGCGAACAAGGCGAGTTCGCCAGCTATATCGGTAAGGAGGAGGGCAATGTGGGTCGCCATTGCTACCGCGGCTCGCGCAGCGTTGCGCAATGATTCGGTGCAATGGGTTTCAAGGATGCACGGTTGGCCATGGCGACCTCCCCCATGAGTCGCGTGAACCGAGCGAGCACGGTCTGTCACGATTGGTATTGAACGGCAAGTGCATCCAAAACGGACGTTTCATGTGAATGTCTTTGCATCGCGTCGTTCCGCGGACGGTGCGAGGTAAAACAGATGATGTAGCCGCTTGCGCGTGGACGCCGCGCGTCTAGGCTTGACCGATGAAGTTAGGCCGATCCTTGCTCGTCGCCGCGATGATGATCGTCTCGGTTGCACCGGCGCGCGCAGCCCCCGCGATCGTTGCGGCGTCGGGGCATTGGGCGGCACTTCGCGGGCCCAAGGCGTGCGAAGCCGCGACCCTGGCCCTGCTTCCGGCGGGCCGCACGCGAGCGCAGGGACGCGCCGCCTTCGCCTTCGAGCCCGGGAGGCGGCGCGGCGAGTTTGCAGCCGCGTTGTCGCGGCCGGGCCGCCCCGGGGCGGCGGTGATCCTGACGATAGGCGACACGCCGTTTTTGCTGGTTGCGCGCGGCGCAGGGGCGTGGAGCCGGGGTCCGGCGCAGGAAGCTGCCATCATCGCCGCCGTGCGCGGTGCGGCTTCTATGCGTATCGAAGCCCATTCGGCGGGCGGCGCGCGCTTCATCGATCGCTATGCGCTGGACGGAGCGCCGACCGCGATCGACGCCGCGGCGGCGTGCGCCGCAACGATGCTGGTAAATCACTGAACGCTCGACTAAATGACGCTCCATCCATGAGCGCCGACACCAATTTGATGCCGATTCCCGGCCCCGTCGATCCCGTGCCCGTTCCGCGCGCGCCCGTGTCGCGCGCCGATGGCCGGATCGAACTGGTCGGGCTTCCGCGCGAGGCGATCCGCGCCGCGCTCGATCGGGCCGGGCTGGAGCCACGCGTGGCGAAGCTTCGCGCAAAACAGATCTGGCACTGGATCTACAATCGCGGAGTCAGCGATTTTGCCGCGATGACCGATATTGCGAAGAGCCAGCAGCCGTGGATCGAGGAGCGATTTGCAATTACCCGCCCGGCGGTGATCGAGGCGCAAGTGTCGACCGACGGCACGCGCAAGTGGCTGCTCCGGACCCACGACGGCCATGATTTCGAAATGGTGTTCATTCCCGACGCCGACCGCGGCACATTGTGCGTGTCCAGCCAGGTCGGCTGCACGCTCAACTGCCGCTTTTGCCATACCGGGACGATGAAGCTGGTTCGCAACCTCGACCCGGGCGAGATCGTCGGTCAGGTCATGCTCGCCCGCGACGCGCTTGGCGAGTGGCCCAAGGAAGGCGAGGCGCAAAGCGCGTCGAGCTACACCAGCGAAGGGCGGATGCTGACCAATATCGTGATGATGGGTATGGGCGAACCGCTGTATAATTTCGATCATGTGAAGCAGGCGCTCAAGATCGTCATGGACGGCGACGGGCTTGGCCTGTCGAAGCGGCGGATCACGCTATCGACCAGCGGCGTGGTGCCGATGATGGCCCGCGCGGGCGAGGAAATCGGGGTCAACCTTGCCGTCTCGCTTCACGCGGTGACGAAGGAGATGCGCGACGAGATCGTGCCGATCAACAAAAAATACGGGATCGACGAATTGCTCGCCGCCTGCGCGGCCTATCCGGGCGCCAACAATGCCCGCCGGATCACATTCGAATATGTCATGCTCAAGGACAAGAATGACAGCGACGCCGACGCGCGCGAGCTGGTGCGGCTGATCAAGGCGTACGACCTTCCGGCCAAGGTCAATCTAATCCCGTTCAACCCATGGCCAGGCGCGCCTTACGAATGTTCGACCGCCGAGCGCATTCGCAATTTCTCGAACATCGTTTTCCACGCCGGAATCTCGGCCCCGGTGCGCACACCGCGCGGGCGCGACATCGATGCCGCCTGCGGCCAGTTGAAGACCACGGCCGAGAAAAAGAGCCGCGCCCAGATCGATCGCGAGGCCGAGGCTGCGGCTGCCTGACCCGGTGGGGGCGGTCCGCCGCCGCTTGTTCGGTGCGGTCAACCGGCTGTTTCATGACGATCCCAGCGGCGCGTCGCGGGTTGAACGATCGGCGAATGCGCTGATCGCGCCTGGATCGGTTGCGTGGCGTGTGCACGGCGACGTGGCGACGATGATGGTCGGAGGCGTTGCGGCGCTGCTGCTGCAGATGCTTCACCCGGCGGCGCTCGCCGGGGTGCTCGACCATAGCGACTTCGAAGGCGACATGCTTGGCCGGTTACGGCGCACCGCGCGGTTCATCGCGGTCACCACCTACGCGGATCGGAATGCCGCCGAGGCAATGATCG
>JAIVIZ010000116.1 GCA_020200315.1 Sphingomonadales bacterium
GGGTGATCATGAGGCCGTCCTCGTCGAGGTCGAACCGCTGCCGGGCCTCGTAACGCCACGGCCATTCGCCGGGCTCGTGAATGAAGGCGATCGCCGCGTGCCGTTCGTCCGCATCCTCGACCCGCCATGCGTTGCGCCAGCCCTGGCCATGCAGTGGGCTAGGGTCGCCCGGCAGGTTGGGCGACAGCGTCACGGTGCGCCCGTCGCACTCGAAACGTCCGCCGCGAATGCGGTTGGAGAAGGGCACCAGCGGGAAGTACGCCATGTCACCGGCGTCGCTCGATCCCTCCATTGCGGGGCGCATCAGCTGCTGCGAACCGATGCGGAAGCGGGCGATGCTTCCCCCCACTTCGGGCGCGAGGTCGATCGCTAGGTCGCCCGTGCTGAGCGACAGCCAGCCGCTCACAGCTTGGCCAGCCTTCCGCCATCGACCGCGAGGCTGGCCCCGGTGATGAAGGCGGCGTCGTCGGAAGCAAGGAAGGTCGCCGCCGCGGCGACATCCTCGGGTCGTCCGACATCCTTCCTGTCGATCACTTCGGCGCCCGATTTCACGTTCGGATTGTCCCACAGCATGGGCGTGTCGATCGCGCCGGGCAGGATGGCATTGGCCCGAATCTTCCGTCCCTTGCCCTCGATTGAGGTCGTGCGGGTGAGTGAGAGCAGCGCGGCCTTAGCCGCCGAGTAGGGGGCCGCATTAGCGCTGGTCTCGATCGCATGGACGCTGGCGATGTTGACGATGGCGCCGCCGGAATCGCCCCCGTGGAGGAATAGTTGCTTGGTGAAGAAAGCAGCGCCGAGCAAATCGACGCGAAATACCTTCATCCAGTCGTCGCCGGTCCACTCGCCAAGGCCCTTGAATGTCATAAGGCCGGCATTGTTGACGATCACATCGATTCGCCCGAACCGATCGAGCGTAGTGTTCGCGCAGGACTCGACCGCACCTTCGTCGCCGACATCGCATGCGATGCCGATTGCACCGGGAAGTGTCGCGGCGAAACTCTCCGCTGCCTCGACCTTGAGGTCGGCAATGACGACTTTGGCGCCCTCGCTGGCGAAGCGGGTCGCAATTGCTGCGCCGATTCCCGAGGCGCCGCCTGTAACAATCACCGACCTGCCTTCGAATCGCCTCATACTCGCCTCCGCTGGTTCGCGTCGTAACGCCGCAGGGCGCCGAAGCGCACCAATGAGCGATTGATTTCCGGGCCTTGCCCCAAACCGCTCGTCTCTCCATATTCGGGACAGGTCGGGGCAACGCGTTAACCGCTCGCGAGTTTGATTGTGCGAAAATCCGGGCTAGCATGAAGATAGCCCGGGCTTCGGCTCGATGCGAAGGATAATTATGACGAAGCTTTCAGGCGGCGGTGACAGCAAGAGCACACTCTACTGCTCGTTCTGCGGCAAGTCGCAGCACGAGGTGAGGAAGCTCATCGCCGGGCCGACGGTGTTCATCTGCGACGAATGCGTCGAGCTGTGCAACGACATCATCCGCGAGGAATCGAAGTCGGCGCTGGTCAAGACCCGCGACGGCGTGCCGACGCCCCAGGAAATCTACAAGGTGCTGGACGATTATGTCATCGGCCAGGCCAAGGCCAAGCGCGTCCTCTCGGTCGCGGTCCACAACCACTACAAGCGGCTCAACCACGGCGCCAAGAATGCCGAGGTCGAGCTTGCCAAGTCGAACATTCTGCTCGTCGGGCCGACCGGCTGCGGCAAGACGCTGCTCGCCCAAACCCTCGCGCGCATCCTCGACGTGCCGTTCACGATGGCCGATGCCACCACCCTGACGGAGGCGGGCTATGTTGGCGAGGATGTCGAGAACATCATCCTGAAGCTGCTGCAGGCGTCCGACTATAATGTCGAGAAGGCGCAGCGCGGGATCGTCTACATCGACGAAATCGACAAGATCAGCCGCAAGTCCGACAACCCTTCGATTACCCGCGACGTGTCCGGCGAGGGCGTTCAGCAGGCGCTGCTGAAGCTGATGGAAGGCACCACCGCCTCGGTGCCGCCGCAGGGCGGCCGCAAGCATCCGCAGCAGGAATTTCTCCAGGTCGACACGACCAACATCCTGTTCATCTGTGGCGGCGCCTTCGCTGGCCTCGACAAGATCATCGCGGATCGCCTTCAGGGCAAGTCGATCGGGTTCGGCGCGCATGTCGCGGGCCCCGACGAGCGCCGGACCGGCGAAGTGCTCAAGCATTGCGAACCCGAGGATTTGCTGAAGTTTGGCCTCATCCCCGAGTTCATCGGTCGCCTGCCGGTGATCGCGACGCTTGAGGACCTGGACGAGGCCGCGCTCATCAAGATCCTCGTTGAGCCGAAGAATGCGCTGGTGAAACAGTATCAGAAGCTGTTCGACATGGAAGAGGTCGAGCTGGCCTTTTCGGACGAGGCGCTGGGCGCGGTCGCCCGCAAGGCGATCGAGCGCAAGACCGGCGCGCGCGGGCTTCGCTCCATCCTCGAATCCATTCTCCTCGACACGATGTTCGATCTGCCGTCGATGGAGGGCGTCGACGAGGTTCATGTCGACAAGGACGTCATCGACGGCCGCAAGGATCCGGTGCGGGTTTACGCCGGCAAGGAGAAATCCGCGGGTAGCGACGCGGCCGCTTAACGTTGGCGGACGCACGGATGATCGGACCCGCGACGGATGGCGTCGCGGGCTTCGCCCCATCCGGGCCGTTCGAGACGGGTCCGCTCCGCTTTCTCCCACAGCCCATTCGCGAAACATCGTCATGGTGGCGGTCGATCCTGTTCGGCTGGGCGGCGGCCTTCTTTCCGAGCCTCCTGCTGTCGGCGCTCACCGCCGCGCTTCTGCCGAATGTCGCGCGCCCATCCTTCAATGCCGGCGGCCCACTGCTCCTGTTCCTGCTGGCCGTGTTCTCGCCCCTCGTCGAGACACTGATCATGGCCGGCATCCTCGAGCTGCTCCGCCGTTTTCTCTCGCCAACCGCTGCGGTGATCGTGAGTGCAATCGGTTGGGCCATCGCCCATTCGTCCGCGGCGCTGGCGTGGGGCCTGGTGATCTGGTGGCCGTTCCTGATCTTCTCGACGCTCTATCTGGCGTGGCGCCCCTGCGGGAAGGCGCGGGCGGTTGGGATCGTCTTCGCCACCCACGCCTGTCAGAATGTGCCCGTCGCCCTCGCGCTCCTTCAGCAATAATCGGGCGAATTGCGGCCTGCCATTGCTGCGAATATAGCGGGGGCGACTCCCGTCCTGTCGCCCGCGCCACTCGCTAGATCCATTTCCGGAGCAGCGCCATTCCCGGTTTCAGCGTCTTTCGAAGCCCCCGAAACGGCGCTCAGCTCCGTCGCGACAACGATCGGCTGACCGATGGCGTCGAAACCTGGCCGATCGTCAACGACATTCCACGCTTTGTTGCGGACGAGAACTATGCCCGCGACTTCGGCGCGCAGTGGAATCGCTTTCCCAGAACGCAGCTCGATTCGCACAGCGGCCTGCCGATCAGCGAGGATCGCCTCGAACGCTGCTTCCACGGCGAGCTCGGCGTCCTCAAGGGCAAGCTCGTCCTGGAAGCGGGCTCCGGCGCCGGCCGCTTCACCGAGGTGCTGCTCGCCAAGGGCGCCACGCTTCACTCGTTCGATTTCTCCAGCGCGGTTGAGGCGAACGCCGCCAACAACGGCGCAAACGAGCGCCTGACGCTGGCGCAGGCCGACATCCGCGAAATCCCGTTCGAGCGGGAGGCCTACGATTATGTCGTCTGCGTGGGCGTGATTCAGCACACGCCATCGCCCGAGGAGAGCATCGCCAGCCTGTGGCGCATGGTGAAGCCCGGCGGCCGGCTGATCATCGATCACTACCGCTACCGGCTGCGCTTCCTCCTGCCGACCCCGATTGGCGATGCCGCGTCGCTCTACCGCTGGTTCATCCTCCGGATGAAGCCGGAGCAACGCTGGCCGGTCGTTCAGCGCGTCAGCGATTTCTGGTTTCCGATCCACTGGCGCTTCCGCGGCTCATTGTTCGCACAGCGAATCATTCGGCGTTTCTCGCCGCTCCGCTTCTATTATCCGGACCTGCCGCTGAAGGACCGCGAGATGCACTATCAGTGGTCGCTGCTTGATACCCATGATTCCACCACCGATCATTTCAAGCATCTTCGCTCGCCCGAGCAGATCCGCGCCTCCCTTGAGCAGCTTGGCGCGATGGACATTCGGGTCAGCATCGGCGGAAACGGGGTCGAGGCGTATGCGATCAAGCCGAAGACGACCGGCGACTAAGGACCGGCGACTTTGGTTGCGCGGCGGCGGCGGCCCGCCCATATACTGATCATGACCCGCGTTCTTCCGATCCTGCCGCTCCGCGACATCGTCGTGTTCCCTCATCGCATCGTCCCGCTGTTCGTCGGGCGCGAGAAGTCCGTCGCCGCGCTCGAGGCGGCGATGGCCTCGACCAAGGAACTGTTCCTCGTTGCTCAGCTGGACCCGGCCGAGGACGATCCCGATCGGGACGCGCTCTACGACCTGGGTGTGATCGCAACGGCGATGCAGTTGTTGAAGCTCCCCGACGGAACCGTGCGCGTTCTGGTCGAAGGCGTGAAGCGCGCACGGCTGATCAACCTCAGCGAGCGCGACGGCCACGCTGTTGCCGAGGTCGAGGAAGTCGATGATCTTGAGACGGCCGGGCCCGAAGCGCAGGCGATGATGCGCTCGGTCATCGACCAGTTCGAGAACTACGCCAAGCTCAACAAGCGGTTGCCGGCGGAGACGAGCGTCCAGCTCAGCGAGATCGAGGACCCGTCCGCGCTTGCCGATGCTGTCGGCTCCAACCTCTCGGTCAAGGTCGGCGACAAGCAGGCGCTGCTCGGCGAACTCGATCCGTCGCGCCGCCTCGAAATGGTGTTCGCCTTCATGGAAGGCGAACTCGGCGTGCTCCAGGTCGAGAAGAAGATCCGCAGCCGCGTCAAGCGGCAGATGGAGAAAACCCAGCGCGAATATTATCTCAACGAGCAGTTGAAGGCGATTCAGCGCGAGCTCGGCAACGAGAGCGAGGAGGGCGGCGACGAGCTAGTCGAGCTCGCCCAAAAAATCCGCAAGACCCGCCTCAGCAAGGAAGCCCGCACCCGCGCCAATGCCGAACTCAAGAAGCTGAAAGGCATGGCCCCGATGTCGGCCGAGGCGACGGTCGCGCGCAACTATCTCGACGTGCTGCTCGGTCTGCCGTGGGGTAAGAAATCACGCCTCAAGCGTGACATCGCCGAGGCGCAAGCGGTGCTCGACGAGGACCATTACGGTCTCGAGAAGGTCAAGGACCGGATCGTCGAGTATCTCGCGGTGCAGGCTCGCACCAACCGCCTGAAAGGTCCGATCCTGTGCCTCGTCGGCCCGCCCGGTGTCGGCAAGACCTCGCTCGGCCGTTCGATCGCCCGCGCCACCGGCCGCGAATTCGCTCGCCAGTCCTTGGGCGGGGTTCGCGACGAGGCCGAGATCCGCGGCCACCGCCGCACCTACATCGGTTCGCTGCCGGGCAAGATCATCGCCAATCTCAAGAAGGCCGGCACGTCCAATCCGCTGTTTCTGCTCGACGAGATCGACAAGCTCGGCCAGGATTTCCGCGGCGACCCTGCGTCGGCACTGCTCGAAGTGCTCGACCCCGAGCAGAACGCCAAGTTCCAGGATCACTATCTCGAACTCGATTACGACCTTAGCGACGTCATGTTCGTGACGACCGCCAACTCGCTCGACATGCCGCAGCCGCTGCTCGACCGGATGGAGATCATCCGCCTCGAGGGCTACACGGAGAGCGAGAAGGTCGAGATCGCGCGCCGCCACCTCATTCCCAAACAGATCGAAGCGCACGGTTTGAAGGACGGCGAGCTGGTATTCGAGGACGACGGTCTGCGCGCCATCATCCGCCATTTCACCCGTGAGGCGGGCGTCCGCACGCTCGAACGCGAACTCGCCAAGATCGCGCGCAAATCGCTCCGTCAAATCCTCGAGCTCAAGGCGACGTCCGTTACCCTGACCGGCGGCAACGTCGGCGAATACCTCGGTGTTACCCGCTACCGCTACGGCGTCGGGGAGGAAGAGGATCAGGTCGGCGCGGTGACGGGTCTCGCCTGGACAGAGGTCGGGGGCGAATTGCTGACGATCGAAGCCGTGACGGTGCCCGGCAAGGGTCAGATCAAGACCACCGGCAAGCTCGGCGACGTGATGCAAGAATCGATCGCGACCGCGATGAGCTTCGTCAAGGCGCGCTCCCCCAGCTATGGCGTCAAGCCGTCCATCTTCGGCCGCAAGGACATCCACGTTCACCTTCCGGAAGGCGCCGTGCCCAAGGATGGGCCGTCTGCCGGCGTGGGAATGGTGACCGCGATGATCTCCACGTTAACCGGCATCGCGGTGCGCCGCGACGTGGCGATGACGGGAGAGGTTACCTTGCGCGGCCGTGTGCTGCCGATCGGTGGGCTCAAGGAGAAGCTGCTCGCCGCGCTTCGCGGCGGAATCCTGACCGTGCTGATTCCGGCCGAGAACGAGAAGGACCTCGCCGAAATCCCTGCTTCGGTGAAGGATCAGCTCGAGATCATTCCCGTCGCCCATGTCGACGAAGTGCTCGCTCGCGCGCTTACCCAGCCGATCACGCCGATCGAATGGACCGAAGCGGACGAGCATGCCGTCGAGCCGATCCCTGCGCCGGCGGCGGGGCAGGGCGTGTCGGTTCGGCACTGACTTCATCGCGGCTTTGACTCCGGGCGCGGAGTTCGCTTCAACGGGCGCCGGGTCAGCGAAAGCGCGCGCCGACTCTTGCCAGCTGGAGTGAGGCATGAACAAGCAGGATCTGATCAGCCAGGTTGCCGACCGTGCCGGACTCGGCCGAACCGAAGCGGCGCGCGCCGTCGAAACAATGCTCGAGATCGTCACCGGCGCATTGAAGCGCGGCGACGAAGTGCGGCTGGTCGGGTTTGGCAATTTCTCGGTAACTCGGCGCAAGGCATCTACCGGGCGCAACCCGCGCACCGGCGAGCCGATGCAGATCAAGTCGAGCGCCCAACCCAAATTCCGCCCCGGCAAGATCCTCAAGGACGCCGTGCAGTAAAGCCGGGGCCGGTGAGGCTGGACAGGCGTTTTTGCCTCGCCTAAGCGCTTGCCCCCGGCGCGGGCGCGTAGCTCAGTGGTAGAGCACACCCTTCACACGGGTGGGGTCGCAGGTTCAATCCCTGCCGCGCCCACCAGCTCGGCATTGCCCGCGTTGCCGATGTTGGTGTGCGTCGAAGCGGGCGCGCCTCGCTTGCCAACCCCGACCCCCGCGCATAAGACGCGCCCGCGCCCTCCACGGGTGCGCGTGGCGATCGTAGCTCAGTTGGTTAGAGCATCGGTTTGTGGTACCGAGGGTCGCGGGTTCAAGCCCCGTCGATCGCCCCATTTCCCTCGAAGAACAAGGGCGTATCTCCTCCATGCAGACTCCGTGGGGCTTCCCCGATTTCGATGCGCATGAGGCGCTCCACTTCATCACCGATCGGGCGATTGGGCTGCGCGCGATCATCGCCGTCCACTCGACGCACCTCGGTCCGGCGGCCGGCGGCACCCGCTTCTGGCACTATGCCGACGACGCCGAGGCCTTGACCGACGCGTTGCGGCTGTCGCGGGGGATGAGCTACAAGAACGCCATGGCGGGCCTGCCGCTTGGCGGGGGCAAGGCGGTCATTCTCGCCAATGAGGAGCATTCGAAGACGCCGGAGCAGCTCGCCGCCTTCGGCAAAGCGATCGATCATCTCGGCGGTCAGTATGTCACCGCCGAAGACGTCGGCATGAGCGTCACCGACATGATCGAGATCGCCCGCCAGACGCGGTTCGTTGCCGGGCTTCCGGTGGCCGGCGGCGCGGTCGGGGGCGACCCCGGTCCGCACACCTCGTTCGGCGTGTTCCTGGGCATCAAGGCGGCGGTCAAACGTGCGCTCGGCAAGGACAGTGTCGAGGGGCTGCATATCGCGCTGCAGGGTGCCGGCAGCGTCGCCAGCGGCGTGGCGCTCCACGCTGCGGCGGAGGGCGCCAAACTGACCATCGCCGACATCGACTCCGCCCGCGCACAGGCACTGGCGACGCAAGTCAACGGCGAGACCGCCGATCCGGTCGAAATTCTTGGTCTCGAAGCCGACATCGTCAGCCCGTGTGCGCTTGGTGCGATCCTGACCGACGAAAGCATCGCTGCGCTGAAGGCGCCGATCGTCGCGGGCGGGGCCAACAATCAGCTCGCAACCCCCGAGGATGGCGGGCGGATTCACGCCCGCGGCATTCTGTACGCGCCGGATTACGTGATCAACGCCGGCGGCATCATCAACGTCTCGACCGAATATGTCCGTGACGGCGACGCCGCCCTGGTTCGCCAGCGGATTGAGGCGATCCCGCAGCGGCTTGAGCAGATCTGGGCTGAAAGTGCTAACGGCGGTCGCAACCCCGCGGCGGTCGCCGACGCGATGGCGCAGCAGCTGATCGGTCGCGGACCGGAGGGCACGCCGCCGACGGTCTGAACGGCGCCTGCGCGGACGGTTAATTTGCTATTTGGCGCCATGACGCCTACCTGGACGGCGCTACCAGTTGCCTGATCGGGTCTGGCTCATCGAGTCGTCTTCCTCTTCTTAAGCTGCTTCTAGCCGGCGGACGGCAGTCGCTCGCCGCACCGGGAAAAGGACCCCGATATGATTTCTGGAACTGTAAAATTCTTCAACACCGACAAAGGCTTCGGCTTCATCAAGCCCGATGATGGCTCGAACGATGCGTTCGTCCACATCAGCGCCGTTCAGGCCGCCGGCATGCAGACCCTCAACACCGACCAGCGTGTGAGCTATGAACTCGAGCCTGATCGTCGCGGGCGTACGAGCGCCGTCAACCTCCAGGCCGCTTAAACCGGCTCGCGTGCCCGGTCTCGCAAGGGGCCGGGCCGCATCACGTCCATTCTCGAAGAGGAGACGACCATTTCCAGCCAATCCCTCTTCTTCGCCGAGCGCCGCGAGGCCGAGCAGAAGCTTGCCGATGCGGCGACGCTCGCCAACGTCCGTGACAGTCACCTCCGCGCTGCAGCGGCGTGGGACGCGCTCGCCACCCGTTCCGTCAGGGGCGACCGCTTGCGCGCCGAGGAACAGCGCCGCAAGGAGCAGGCGAGCGCGGTTTAAGTCCGCGTCGCTGACGGTTTCTTCTTCGCTCGGGAGCGGCTAATCGGCGCCTCGATGCACGGCTTCGCCAACCCCGCCCGGTTCCTCCGCTTTGCCCGTCCGGCAACGACCTGGTCGCTGACGGTCGGACTCGTGCTACTCGCGGTCGGTCTCCTCGGCGGCCTCTTGGTCACGCCCCCCGACTATCTCCAGGGCGACAGCGTCCGCATCCTCTACATCCATGTGCCGGCCGCCTGGCTCGGCATGGCCGGCTGGGGCGGGATCGCCGCCGCC
>JAIVIZ010000024.1:0-2714 GCA_020200315.1 Sphingomonadales bacterium
CGTCATGAGCCCGCTGTTCTCGACGATATCGTCGCCGAAGCTCAGCAGCACGTCGCCGAAAATCGAACCGCTATTATGGACCGTGTCCGCGATCAGGGTTGAGGCAGTGAAATCGGCCACCATGATGGCGATGTCAGCGTAAATGGTTCCGCTGTTGGCGATGGTAAACCCACCAGCGGCCGGCGCCTGTGTCTCGCCTTGGAAAAGACCGATGCTCGGGTTGGGCGAGTTCAGGTCGGTCGAGACGGTGATCGACCCGCGATTGTCGAAGTGCGAACCGATCGTGTTGTTCCAGTGCACGCCCTCCGCGAAGACGCCGCCCTGGACGGTGATCGATCCGCTATTTTCGAACGGGCTCGACGAGACGCCGAACACGCCCATCGATCGATAGGGGCTCGTGACAATGAACGTCCCGCTGTTGACGAACGGGGCTGAGCCACCAGCGCCCGCGCTCCAATGGCCAAAGACGTTTCCCGCCGCCGCACGGACCTCGAACCGGCCCTCGTTGCGAAACAGGATACCCGGACCCGGCGCGTGGAAGCCGCTGGTGAAGCCGAGGGAAACGTTGCCGTCCGGATCGGTCCAGAGGCTATCGACCAGAAAGCTTCCGTCGCTCGCATTGTCGAACAATGCCTGTGCGCTTGTGGCCGATCCAGGCGCCACCTCGAAGCCGTGCAGCCATCCGCTGGTTCCGACGGCGAGCCGCACTTCGACGGTGCCATGATTGACGAAGACCGCCGTCCCGCCGGGGCTGGCATAAACGTAAAGCGGTCGGTCGGGATCGGGCGACCCATTGGGCGTGAAAAGGTCCGGATCAAGGACGCTGACGATCTCGCTGGCGGCGATGATCAAGTCGCTCTCAATGATCCGAGTGGCCGATGGCCCGCTGCCCTCGCTCATGCGCTCTCCCCGCGAGGACGCAGGGCGCGAAGGCGACCCGCCACCTCGGGGATTTCCAGCGCGGCATCGCACCGAACGGCGAACCGTGCGATACGATGCAAGCTCTGGTAACCGACCCAAGGCCTGCAGCGGAAAGGCTCGAGGGCCCTCAACTCGTGCAGCCATGGTATCAGCGCCGGTCACTTCCGCAAGAGTGTGCTTCGGCGTTGGGCGGGGTCGATCAGCCAGCAGTCCGCGGATTGCACGTGGCGTTCACTATCATCGCGCCGTCGAGGTTTACGGCTTTCGGCGTCACTGGGCTCTTATGATCAATTGACACTAATTATCTGATCTCGATACGCTTGCCTGTGACTCGCGCCACACGCCGCATATATGCACTGGCGAGGCAGGTATCGACGCTGCGCCGGCGACCGCGAACAGCATGCCGAAAAGTGCGAGCAGCACACCTACCTTGCCCATCTGCAGCCCGGCCTGCATCGCCGGCCCCGACAGCTGCAGGTCGATGTTGAGCGGGGCGAACAGTGAGCCGCGTTGACGAGGATGCTGATCGCCAGCAGCAAGCCTAAGCCAAAACCAACGATGCGGGTGATCTTGTTGATGAGGTCGTCAGGGCACTCCTCCTCAATCGTCCCGATACGTATAACAGAGTTGTAAGGGAACAGCACCGCAATGATAATCGCGACAATGACACTAGGGCGAAGAGCAGCAGTTCGCGCGTCGACAGGCCGTGCGGCACCTGCGGTGCCAGTCCGCGGCTCCTGCTCAGTCCGATAAGCGGAGGAGATCCAGATGAGCTACGCGGCCGAATCCCACCGCCCGCTGTCCCGCGCGTCCATTATGATCGCCGCCTTTTCGACCATCGTCGAATGGTACGACTTCACGCTATATCTGTATTTTGCGACAGTTCTGTCGCGCGTCTTCTTCGGCGGCGGCGCACAGTCGCTTGCGCTTACGCTCGCCGGCTTTGCCATCGCTTATCTGATGCGCCCTGTCGGCGCCGTGTTCTTCGGTCACATCGGCGACCGTCACGGTCGGCGGCGGACGATGCTGCTGTCGGTCGCGGTAATGACGGCTGCGATGCTCGCCATGGCACTTCTCCCGACGCGTGCCCAGGCGGGACCGGTGGCCGGCGCGCTGCTGCTGCTTCTCCGCTGCGTCATGGGCTTCGCCGTTGGCGGCGAATACACCGGGGTGGTTGCATACCTTTTCGAGGGCGCCCAGCCGCGGCATCGCGGCCTGGTCGCGTCCTTTGCGGCGGCCACGAGCGAAGTCGGTGGTCTGCTGGCAGTGGGGATCGCAGCGCTCACCGTGGGTGCGATGAGCAGCGCAAGCCTCGAGGCATGGGGCTGGCGTATTCCGTTCTTCGTCGGCGCGGCGCTTGCCGGAAGCGTCTGGATCGCCCGCTCCTGGATGGAGGAATCGCCCGAGTTCCAGCGGCAGCTCCGCAATGGTACGGTGCCGGCAAACCCGTTGCGCCACACGCTGACTCACGATCGCGCGGGGATCGGACGATCCTTCGCGATCTCCGCCCTGGGTTCGATCACTTATTACGTCGGCATCACTTACGTTCCGGCGTTTCTGACGTCCGTCAGCGCAACGGACGAGAGCGTTTCGCTCCGCCTGTCCACGATTGCCGCCCTCGCGGTCATCCTCGTGACACCGCTCACCGGACTCATGTCGGACCGCTGGGGGCGCAGGCCGGCCCTCCTCTCCTTCTGTGCGCTGAGCGCCGTGCTGCCAATGACCATGTTCTCCTGGATGGGCAGCGGCGGGTCCGTCGCTCCGCTGGCAGGGGCGATCATTCTCGCCTGCGT
>JAIVIZ010000024.1:2821-12169 GCA_020200315.1 Sphingomonadales bacterium
GGGTTGGCCGGCGGTGCCGGGCGTGATGATCGCGGTGGTCGCAATCGCCGTGTTGCCGGTCCTAATCACCATGAAGGAAACGAGACCGTCTACCGGTGCTTAAAGGGTTCGGTCAAAGGCACTCGCTGCGTTCGGGACGGACGCTTGCCGCTCGTTTCGGGCCATCCATTCCGCCATTCGAGTCGGTCGAGCAGCATGACGCGGCGTGTGTTGATCTCATCGCTGGGTTTGGTCCTCGGTCGCCGAGCATCGACGCCGTGATAAAGCATCCAGCTTACGCCCTTTCCGTCCCGGATGACCGAATTGTGGCCAGGTGCGATCCAATCGGCATCACCCGCAACGACCGTGTAGAGCGGCCGGCGACGCATAGTGAACGGCCCCGTCGCGCTCCGCGAGCGGGCAATCAACACGGCGTAATGAGCATTCGGGCCACAACAATTGTCGCCCGATGCAAATAGGTAATAATAGCCTGCATGATGAACGACCCAGGCGCCCTCGACCAAGCGGCGGTACTCGCGAGCGTCATTGCTCTTGATCGGCGCGAGCAGGGAAACGGGATTGCTGCCGGGCGCGAACGACATCCGGTCGGATGCCAGGGGCTGGACCTTGATCGGGCCGAAGCCGGACCCCCAGTAGAGCAGGCGCCTGCCGGTTGCCGGATCGTCGAACGCCATCGGATCGATATTTTCGAAACCGGGCCCGCAGATTAGCGGTCGGCCGCTGTCGGTGAACGGGCCTTGCGGCTGGGTCGCTGTTGCAACGGCGAGACACAATCCCTGCTTGTCATTGGACAACGCTTCGTCCGGTTTGGCTGAGTAATAGAGGATGTAGTGGCCATGGTCCTGGATCACGTCCGGCGCCCAGAAATCTTGGGTGCGGCGCGCCCAGCTCGGCTTTGACGGGAGCACGTCGCCAAGGTCGGTCCAGTGCACCAGGTCGCTAGACCGAGCCGCCTGGATGTTGCGCCACTTGCCGTCATCGCCAGTCGATTGCGTGGCGTAGACATAATAGAAACCGTCGCTCGCGCGGATCACCGAAGGATCCGGGAAATCGCGATTGATCACCGGATTGCTGTACCGCGTCGCAGGGTGCGTTGCGGCGAGGAGCAGAGCCGCGACTGGCAGAAATTGGCGCATGGCGCAGCTTAGTCGACCCATTGCTGCTGGCAAATGGGGGCAAGCCCGCCGAAGCCCTTCTCATCCCGACGGAGCAGTCTATGTGCCCGTGCATGACAATTCTCCAGTTCAAGGTCGATGCCGTCGCCGATGGTGAGGCGACGGACTTCATCGTCACACCGGCCAACGGCGTGGCTTGCCACTATCGGGTGGCCGGGGGGGATCCGCTCCATTATGAGCAGTTCTTCGAACAGCTTGCCCGCGACTTCGGCACGCGTCTGCCGCGCCACTTCGAGCAGCCGCAGCCTGCCGCCAGTGAGCCGCCGTGGCGTCCGCTGATCACCGACAACATCTCGCCGCGAATCCTATCCGGCTATGGCGATCCGGCGGCGTTCAAGGGCGATGACGGTTACTGGCTGGTCGCAACGTCGAACGACGCGCCGGACGCCTTTCCGATCCTCCACTCAACCGACCTCGAGCATTGGGAGCCGGTCGGCTTTGTGTTCGAAGAAGGGCTCACGCCAGCGTGGACCGCGGCGGGAACGCAGGTCGGCGATTTCTGGGCACCCGAGTTGGCCAGAGTGGGTGAGGAATATTGGCTAAGCTATACGGCTCGGGACCGGGACAACGTCCTCTCGATCGGATTGGCCAAGAGCTCGCACCCGGCGGGCCCATGGACCGATCTCGGACGACCGTTGCTCGGCAACAGCGTGATCGATTCGCACATCAGCACGCTCGACGGCGAGCCGGCGCTGTTCTGGAAGCGGGATACCAACAGCCACTGGCCGCGACCGCTTGCCGGCCTTCTCCGTGAGCAGCCGCACCTGATCCCCCTGCTGTTCGACGAGGAGGCGGATCGCCGCACCGCCGCGTTCGCCGCCGCCGTTCAGCCGTGGGCCAACACCCGTCGGCCGATGGAGCGATTCTTCCTGATGCAGCCGCTGATCCGGGCGGCGCTGGCTAACTGGTCGAAGGTCAAGCAAGCCCTCCAGCGATCCGGTTTCGGCGCGGCCATCCTCGAATCAATGAGTACGCCCATCCTTGCGCAACGGCTCGCCGAGGACGGCGGCTCGCTGATCGGCGAGCCGACGGTGGTCCTGGCCAACGACCTCGATTGGGAAGGCCATTTGATCGAAGGGCCATGGGTGACAAAGCAGGAGGGCCGCTATTGGCTGTTCTACGCCGGCAACGATTTCACCAGCCCGTCCTACGGCATCGGCGTTGCGGTCGCGGACAGCCTGTTCGGTCCCTATGTGAAGCAACCTGAGCCCGTGCTGCGCTCCACCACCAACTGGTTAGCACCCGGACATGCTTCGGTCGCGCCGGGGCTCGACGGACGGCCGCAACTTTTCTTCCACGCCTATCACCCTGGCACTGGCGGCTATAATGAGTTCCGCGCGCTACTGACCGTGAGGCTGGAGTTCAGCGGGGATCAAGTTACGCTGCGCTAGACGGCTGGCACAGATAAGGAAATGCCGATGATTGGCGTTGCTTGGCGTTTCGGGGCGCTGTCCATCGCCCTGAGCCTCGGGGTGGCAGCGGTTGCCGAGCCGTCCTTCGTCCCGGTTTATCAGTCAAATTTCCCCGATCCGTTCGTCTTGCCGACGAAGACGGAGTTCATTGCTTATTCGACCAACGACGGCATCAACCTGCCGATGGCGACATCGCGCGATCTGGTCCATTGGAGCGCGGTCCTGGACCCGGCGCGCGCCGGCAAGCGGCTCGACGGCATGCCGGTCTTGGCGTCCTGGGTTCAGGAAGGCCGGACTTGGGCTCCCGAGGTGCTGGCCGTCGGGGACCATTACCTGCTTTTCTATACTGCGCATCATCGCCGGCTCGACAAGCCGTGCGTGGGGGTCGCCGTCGCGAGCGATGCGCACGGGCCGTTCCGCGATACCTCGGCTGAACCGCTGGTTTGTCAAACGGAGTTGGGAGGAACGATTGATGCCGACGCCTTCCGCGATGCGGACGGCAAGCTCTATCTCTACTTCAAGAACGACGGGAACGGCGTCGGCAAGAGCTCCGCAATTTGGGGGCAGCGATTGTCCGACGACGGAATGTCACTGATCGGTCAGCCGATCGCCCTCGCCCGGGGTGGACGCCCGTGGGAACAGAAGTTGATCGAAGCGCCCTCGATGGTGCGAAGTCCCAGTGGATATCAGCTGTTCTATTCGGGCGGCTATTACGGCTGGAATCCCGATCAGAATATTTCCCCTTATGCAATCGGCTATGCGACCTGCACCTCGCCGCTCGGGCCATGCGCCGATGCCGGCGAAAACCCGATCCTGCACAGCTTCAAAGACCGTCAGGCCGGTTGCATCAGCGGGCCCGGCCACCAGGCAATTTTCCAGGCGGCCGGGCGCAGCTTCATCGCCTTCCACGCCTGGGCGGCGACGAGGGACTGCCGCAAGGCGGCCGACGAACGCTACCTCTACGTCGCGCCGTTGAGCTGGCAAGACGGCAAGCCGGTCATCGGCATGAGCTTGCGCGTGACAGCCAGACCCTAACGCTATTTGCCGAACCGGAACCGTAGTCCGAGTGAAACCGTGCTCTCGTCATAGCGAAGATAGCGAACGTAATCGGCTCGCGTTGCGCCATTACGGGCAGAGCTGAAGTTCTGCCGGAAAGGCGTGCGGGTGATGTTGGTCCAGTCGCCGAACAGTGTGAAAGCATCGTTCACATTGTAATTGAGCGAAAGATCCAGGCGGCCGGCTGGGTGCGCCGTTTCGGTATACAAGTCATCGAGCACGAGAATGCGCGGACCAGACGGATTTGCTGGATCGGGTTCCGTGTGCGTGCGGGGTTGGTAGCTCGCAGCGAAGCGCGAACGTCCATTGTAGGTTAGGCGTGCAGATAGCCCACCGTGTTCATAGATGCCGACGAGGTTATAATTCCACTTCGACACGCCGTTCAACTGGTCGGTGATCGGCAGATATTCGAGGTGGAACGCTCCGTTACCGAACACCGGGGTCTGCGTCTTCGCATTTAGATAGGTAAGGTTCGCCTGGGCGCCGAAACCGTGGGCCCACTCTGGCAATCCTGCGAAGTCGAAAAAAGTCTGACCTTGTAGCTCGACTCCGTCGATATGCCCCTTGCCCGTGTTAACCGGTCCGCTGATCTGAACGACGCCAAAGGCTGGATCGGTGAAGCGATACGTCGATGGCTGAATGAAGCCCTTGAGGCTGCGGTGAAAGCCGGTGATTGATACAAAACCAGTGCGCGAGAAATAATATTCCACCGCAGCGTCAAAGTTCCACGACGTGAATGGCTGGAGGAATGGATTGCCGCCTGACGCGGTACGTGGATTGTTCTCAGTGCCCAAGGGGGAACTGCCGGGCGCGCCCAGCGTGAACCCAGGGCGAAGATCCTGGAAATTAGGTCGTGTCTCGGTCTTGGATCCTGCAAGGCGCAGTTGCAACGACGGATCCAGCCGCACGCGCAAGCTGGCATTAGGCAGCACAGTAGTATGTTGAGTGCCCTGGTCCACGGTGGGAATGCCGGTCGGCTGCGCCCCGGGGACTCTCGTGCGGACTCGAAGCACGCGCGCACCCACGATACCATCGACGTTATCATTGCCCAGATTCAGCTGGCCGTACCCGGCGAGGGTACGTTCCTTCGCAGTGTAGAGGAGAGCTGCCGGGATCGCGTCTGTGGTGTAGCTTTGGCACCCGTTGTTTCGATCCGTCGGCAGGATGGCGGGGCAGCGGTTGATGATGAACTGTCGAAACTCGACAATATTGTTGCGGATGCTGTCATAGGTCGGCGAGGCGAAATTGTACGTCGGCTGGAAGTTGTAGCCGCGGAACACCTCAAAATCGAGCGGCAGCGTCGTCGCATTAATCCCCAGCGGTAGCAGGAAGGCGTAACGGTTGCTGTAATTCCGCCTTGCATTGCGGTCCGTCCAGCGCGCGCCGACTTGAAGGTTCTTCAGGATTGGGCTGTCGAAGTCATATTCAACATCGGCTCGCGCCTGCCAGTCCCGTCCCGCCGATCGCTGATTCTCCTCGAACAGACCTTGGAAGACCTGCTGCGATGGGTCCGCAAAGTTAATGCCAGTAATCCCGAACTGCGGAATCTCGTTATTAAAATTGATCGTCGGCGTGCCGGTCCAGCGGCGGTCGACGGACTCGGTCGAACCGCGAAATGTCGACCAAGTCCGCGCAAGATCGAGGTTGATCTTCAATCGGTCGCGCGTGATCCGGGTTCCTGCCGCAGCCTGAAACGTATCGGTGCGGTTGAAGGTGCCGCCCTGGAAGGAGAACAAGGAGCCTGGCTGGCCGACGACCGTCCCGCTGCTGACGAGGTTTGTCCCGGGCCGCAGCGTCAAGTTGCTGTACGACTGACCGTTATACAGCGGCACCTCGAGCAGCCGGTCGTCGATTTCGTTCCGGAAGCCCTGCCAGAGACCTTCGGCGTAGACTTCCACGTCCGGGCTCGGCTTCCACTGGGCGGCGACATTGACGGATGGGCGCTGACGGCGTCCCGACCGATAGAATAGGCGCTGAATATCGGGCAGGCGGACCCGCTGGCCGTTGATGGTCGGGTCGGCGATGAAATCCGTGTTCGAGATTTCGGCATCAAGATATTTTATGTCGGTGAGGGAGCCGTTCACCAGCAGGCCGATCTCGCCGATGCTGGTGTTCCAGCGCTTGGTGGCGAGTAGATTGAAGTTCGGCCTGACGCCGCGACCCTGCCGCGTGTAAAGGCCCCACACCGAGCCGGCCAACTGTCCGTCACGGAAGTCGAATGGTTGCCGCGAGCGCACGTTGACCAGGCCGGCGAGGCCCGGCTCGACGAGATCCGCCGTCGAGGTCTTGAACACTTCAAGCGCGGCGATATTGGAAGAGGGGAAATCCTGCAGCGCAACGACGCGGGTTTCCGCCGTGAAGATCTCGCGCCCATTGTAGGTCGTGGTGAAATTGGGCAAGCCGCGGACGAGCACATTCTGCGCTTCGCCGCCCTGCCGATAGACTTGGACGCCTGGAATGCGCGCGGCGGTCTGCGCAGTGTTCAGGTCGGGCAGCTTGCCGATGTCTTCGGCCACCACGGCGTCCACGATCTGGCGCGAGTTCTTGCGGATGTTCTGCGCCGATTGAAGGCTGCGCCGGATGCCTGTGACGACGATCGTCGTGTCGGCGGCATCGGAAGCCGGGGCGGTTGTTGCAGCGGCGGTGGGCGAGCCTGCCGGTGTGTCCTGCGCGGTCGCTGCTGAATTGTCCGAAGGGGTTGAAGTCGCCTGTGCCGAAGCGGCAGTTGGCGCGAGCGCCAGAACCATCGCCGTCGTCGAACCGAGCAGCCACTGTGCGCGTGTCATATCGTATCCCCCCTGATCGTGCCGCCTTGTTGCGCAGCCTTTCGCTCGACTATGACCTTGTTGCGGCAGGTTACAAGCGAGATTTCGCAACAGGGGCCAACAAGGCTCCAGCGGTTGAGCGACAATACCAAACCTAAAGTTAGTCGAGTTGGGCCAGCAGCGTGTTCGTCCGCCGCTCGGCATCCGCCAGAGCCTGGGCCACCGGCTTCTGTCCGCTGATCGCGGCGGCAAGCTCCTCGCCAAGGATTCCTTCGATCGCGCCCTGCCGGCGGATGGTGCCGGGAAGCGGCCTTCCGATCTCCGCCAGCGGCGCGATGTCGGCGCGATGGGGCAGCTGCTTGAAGGCGGCGGATGCGACGACCGCTTTCATTGCTGACACATGACCGGTCCGCGACCAGTCGAAATTATGCGCCGCCATGAAGGCGAGGAACCGCGCGATCGCGGCGCGCGTAGCCGGGCTCCGCTTCCGCTTCGGCATCACCCAGCTGTGCCCGTCGACGAAGGCCGCCGGATGCCCCCACAGCCGCGGATAGGGGAACACGGCGTAGCTGCGATACAGCGGCCTGCCGGGCGTCTCCGACTCCGCCTGGAACGAACCGATCATCCACGTGCCGGTCGGATAGATGCCGCCCTGGCCGTTCAAAAAGCTGTTGATCGCGGCCGGCGTGTCCTGGTTGAGGGTCGAGAGATGCTGGTCATTGATCGTCTTGAACAGCGTGACGATCTCCTTCGCCTGGTGCGTGGTCAGGCGAATGTGGTGAGCGTCGGGAAAGATGACGGCGTCCTGCGCAAGCAGATAAGTGTAGAGGTTGCGGACCTGCGTCGCGGGGTCGTTGACCTCGCTCTGGATGAAGTAAGGCGTTCCTGTACGCTCTTTGAATTGGCGAGCTTGGGCGAGCAACTCGCGAGGAGAGGTCGGCAGCACGGGCTTGCCTGCGCGTAGCAAACCGGCCTTGGCGAACAGCGCCGTGTTGATGTGAAACAGGCCACCAATCGTGTCCCACGGCACCCCGTACATCGCACCGTTCTTGGTCACGCCGCGGCGGCCTGCGTCGGTGAAATCATCGGGCTTCAGCCCCGCTTGTCGCAGCATCGGCTCGACCGGCTCGACCAATCCCCGCGCGGCATAATCGGTCAGCACGCCCTGATGCATCGTCACCAGATCGGGCGGATCACGCGCGGCAATCTGCGCCGACAGCTGGGCATAGCCGGGCCACGCGACAACGTTCACATCGACATGGACATCGGGGTTCTCGGCGTTGAAGCGGTTGATCAGCGTCGTCATGATGCCGCACTCGCCCTCGGCGTGGGCGACGTCGATGCTGTGGCCGTAGAGCGCTCCGCATTCACCGAAGAAGCGCTGCAGGTTGATATGCGTGCGCTTGTCGGCCGGCGCGCAGCTCAGCACGAGCAGCGTCAGCGCGAGTGCCAACAGGCGCTTCATCGCACCGCTGCTCCGGACATGGCGCGGACGATCTGCTTCTGGAACACGAGGTAGACAATGAGGATCGGCACCGACGCGAATACCGCTTGCGCCATCAGGTAGCCGAGCCCGCTGGTCTGCGCATAATTCATTTGTGATGAGGCGAGGCCGACGGTGAGGGTGAAACGGTCGCTCCGCGTGGCCGAGATCAGCGGCCACCAATAATCGTTCCAGGAGCCGAGGAAGGTGAACACGGCAAGCGCGGATTGCGCCGGGATGGTCAGCGGCAGCAGCACCTTCCAGAAGATCGTCCAGCGCGACGCGCCGTCGAGCATTGCCGCCTCGTCCAGCTCGACCGGGATCGAGCGGAAATATTGGGTCATGAAGAAGACGCCGAACGGCGCGACCAGCCCCGGAAGGATCAGGCCCGGATAGCTGTTGTGCAGCCCTAGCTCCGCGAACAACCGGTGGCGCGGGAGGATGACGGCCTGTTCGGGAATGGCGAGCCCGAGGAGCACCAGCAGGAACAGTGCCCGCTTGAACGGGAAATCGAGCCGCGCGAAGCCGTAACCCGCAAGGCTGCACAGGATCAGCACGCCGCCGGTCGTGCCAAGCGAGACGATAATGCTGTTGAGCAGCCAGTGGAGTACCTGGCTGTTGCCGAGGATCGCGGCGTAATTTTCCAGCGTCCAGGGCCCGTGGAACGCCGTGCTGCTGGAGCGCATGAGTGCGCTGTTCGACTTCAAGGAGAGTAGCAGCGTCCACAGGAGCGGCGCGAGCATGATACCGGCGCCGATCAGGACCAGCGCGAGCGCCGGACGCGACATGCGGTTTCGGGATGCGCTCACCGCTGCTCCTCGCGGTCGCGGTTTATGGTCCAATACTGAATGAGCGTGACCATCAGGATCAGCAGGAACAGCGCCTCCGCCCCGGCGGCGGCATAGCCGAGCTGCCAGCGGACGAACGCCGATTCATAGATGAACAGCACTAGCGTTCGCGATGCGCCGCCGGGCCCGCCGGCGGTCAGCAGCTGCGATTGGCCGAACAGCTGGAGTTGGGCAGCCGTCTGCAGCATGACGACCAACAGCACCGTGCGCCGCAGCGAGGGCAGCGTCACTCGCCACAGCGTGGTCCAGCGGCTCGCCCGATCGAGCGCAGCGGCTTCGTATAGGTCCGGCGCAATCTGCTGCAGCCCGGCGAGAAACAGCATCATCGGCAGGCCGATCGACCACCAGATGGTGGTCATCGCCAGCGCAGGCAGGACGAGGTGCGGCTCGCTAAGGAAGGGAATCGGCTCACGTCCAAACGCCCTTAACGCCTCGCCGACCAGGCCCGCATCGGGCGCAAGGACGAAGCGCCAGATCAACGTCACGATGGTCACCGAGAGAACCGAGGAGGAGAAGAATAGTCCGCGGAAGATCGCCGCGCTCCGGGTCGCGCTGTTGAGCGCCAGGGCGAGCAGCAGGGCAACAATGGTGAGGGGCGGGACAATCAGC